>LSZA01000121.1 GCA_001637315.1 Phormidium willei BDU 130791
CCTATCCCCTATTCCCTATTCCCTATTCCCCGTTCCCCATCAAGGAAGCCAGCGAGGATTAAAACCATCGAGAGGGAGTTGTTCCGGTTGAGGACGAGTTAGTTCCCCTTGAGCATTGACAAGGGGAAAGAGAATCCACAGCTCGCTCGTTTTGATCGCCCCACCCGAAGAAGTCAGCGGTGCATCAGGGCGTTCATTAGGCGGGACAACACTAAGGCGATCAAAGAGAATAGCTTGACCATCAGGAGCTAAACTCATACTGAGATCTAGAGAACTCCCCTCAAAGCGTATTAACTCCTGAGAATCCTGACTCTCCAAATCGAGGGCGAGGAGATAGGGTTGTTCAATATACTCATCCGCCTCAAGCAGTTCAGTCACCAGAGCGTAGATGTAGCGCCCACTGGGATCAAACTCAGCATCGAGAATCGAGCCACTGGTACGTAGGATTTCTTGAGGTTCACCGAGATTCGGCACAACCACCATCGAGCGAGTATAGTCAGTGTTAAACTTGACCATCACAGCCGCTCGTCCATCCTGGGTAAACCCCATCACACGACCATATTGGGGGAAGAATTGCAGCGGCTCATCTCCCTCGCGGCCCGGCTCAATTGAAAGTAGCGCTACCCCTTGACCTTGAGCGATCGCTAACTCCTTACTGTTGGGTGCAATGACAAATTCTCCGCCCGGTTCCGTCGGGAAACGTTGAGGATCATCTCCATCGCGAATGACCCAGAGGCCAAAGTCACTTCCAGGGCGATCGCGCCGGGCTCGTTGAACCACAATAGTCGTTCCATCGGGGGCCAGCCCAAATTGTAGATTTTGATAGATATCGTTGTTGAGGAGGCGTTGGACCCGCCCCGCTACATCAGCGTCTTTGGAACTGAAATCCAGGCCCGTGGTGACCGTATAAATTTGGCTGTCCGTCAGTCCCCGACGGTCGCCGTGACGGTCCACAGCAGAAAAGAGGATGCGATCGCCATCGGGATACATCTCAAAGCTGAGAACACTCAAATCTGAAGGGGTGAGGATAGTTTTTTGGTCTTGGCTGAAGTTATACAACACCAGTCGCCCCTGTTCATTTCCCTCAGAACCGAGATAGATCATCACGCGATCGCGAGTCTCGAAAGAAGCCTCGAAAGGGTCAATATAATGCTCTGTGTCATCCGAATCCGCGAAGCGATCGCGCGCCCCCGAGAGGTTTAGGGTGTAGTTCATCCCATAAGGAGCCGGATAAAGAAGGGTGTAGGCCATACGTTCCCCCGCCCAACTAATTTTTCCCGGAAGAGGCGGATCAATTTGCAGATTACTCTCAACACTCTCACGATTCATCGGACGATTAAAACGTAGCGTAAAAGCCCGATCAACCGAACTAATCGTTGTTTCGTGCCAACTAAAGCCGCGAACCCGAGGAATACTTTTATCCCCGCCGACGAGTAAGAGAATTGTCATAAATCCGAGGACGACCATGGCGGCGATCGCCACGCGGTCCAGGGGTTGAGGGAACGAATCGCCTTTCATACGCCAAGGGAATAAACAATACATACCATAACAAAACGCCTGTCAGACTCATGAGATCCATCGCCTAAACCAGCAAAAGAATTCAAGAATCTAACAGACGCATTGGTTGGTGAGATAATCCCGTCACCCATTCAGTCTGAATTTAAAACAGACCAAAGGTGAGAGACTTATCAATGGGAAGAGTCGCCCCAATCCCCAACCAGAGAGTGACCAAAGTTCCAAACAGGAACATCGAGGTCGCCACAGGCCGGCGGAAGGGGTTTTGGAACTTATTAATGTTTTCGATGAAGGGAATCAGCATCAAACCCAGAGGAATTAGGGTTTGCAGACCAATTCCGAGCAGTTTGTTCGGAACAACACGCAGAATCTGGAAGACGGGGTAGAGATACCATTCCGGCAAAATTTCCAGAGGTGTCGCAAACGGATCGGCGGGTTCACCAATCATCGCGGGGTCAAGGACCGCCAAACCCACCACACAAGCCAAGGTTCCCAGGATAACCACCGGGAACACATAGAGGAGGTCATTGGGCCAAGCGGGCTCACCGTAGTAGTTATGACCCATCCCTTGGGCCAATTTAGCGCGTAGTTTAGGATCACTAAGATCCGGTTTTTTCAAAGTAGACATAGTATTTGGGTGTTCTCCTGCAAAGGGATATGCTGCAACAGGGCGATTGTCCGTGGTGATTCAGCTAGAGGTCAGTTTAGCAAAGCCACCCCAACTCGGCCGGCCGAACCAGCCACGGAGCCTTAACGGGTCGAGAAGCTCGCCCAAGGGGTCACCTCAGGTGACTACAGGGTTGTATTACAACGGACCCGAAATCCCTTGTTTGCGAATCATCAGGAAGTGCAACAGCATGAACACCGCAATCAACCAGGGGAGGACGAAGGTGTGCAAGCTGTAGAAACGAGTCAGGGTCGATTGGCCCACGCTGGTTCCACCGCGTAGCAGTTCCACCATAAAGCTACCCACAACAGGGATGGCTTCAGGGACACCGCTAACGATTTTGACAGCCCAGTAACCCACTTGGTCCCAGGGGAGGGAGTAGCCAGTCACACCGAAGGTCACGGTGATGACAGCTAGGATCACGCCCGTGACCCAGGTGAGTTCCCGAGGTTTTTTGAAACCACCGGTCAAGTAAACCCGGAAGACGTGCAGAATCATCATCAACACCATCATGCTGGCAGACCAGCGGTGAATCGAGCGAATCAGCCAACCGAAGTTGACTTCCGTCATCAGGTATTGAATCGAGGTGTAGGCTTCCGTGACCGTCGGTTTGTAGTAGAAGGTCATCGCGAACCCAGTGGCAAACTGGATTAAGAAGCAAACCAGGGTGATGCCACCCAGGCAGTAGAAGATGTTAACGTGAGGCGGAACGTATTTGTCGGTGATGTCGTCGGCGATCGCCTGAATTTCGAGGCGTTCGTTAAACCACTTAAAGGGTTTAGACTCAGTGACTTCCTTAGAAAACATAAAGTCAGCGCGTTAGATATATTGCGGTTTGTGAAGTTTAGCACGACACCCGGGAATTGGGCATCGTCATGCCCTCAGGCAGATCGAGGAGATCCCAGACATCATCACGAGGTCGACATCTCCTGACAGGCTCGAAGGCGGAACGGTTAAAGTCTCTTATAGAAAATGTAACACAGCTTGGGCATTCGGGGGGGAACGCAGACCGGCGATCGCCCCGCCGCAGACCTCTAACCCCTCGACTTGGCCGGTCGACTCGGCCGATGGACTAGGCAGATGCCCAGAACTTTGGCACACTGAGGAAACATTAATATTTCGCAACTTTAGATGCCGGGTTTTCTCATGCACAAACGCGCCATTAGCTTCGGACTTCTTCTTTCATTGCTTTTCGGACTCTGGGGTTGGCTCGGAGCAATGCCCCCTGCCCTCGCCCTAACCGAAGAACAGAAACTCGTCTCAGAGGTCTGGCGAGTCGTCAACCGCGCCTACGTCGATGACTCCTTTAATGGACAAAATTGGTGGAAAATCCGCCAGGAGGCCTTGCGATCGCCCCTAGAGACGCGAGACGCTGCCTACGAGACCATCGAGGACATGTTAGCGAAACTCGATGACCCCTTTACCCGTCTATTGCGCCCCGATAACTACCGCAATCTACAAGTTAACACCGCCGGTGAATTAACCGGAGTTGGCTTACAGATTGCCATTGACCCCGAGAGTAAGCACATTAAAGTTATCGCCCCCATTGCCGGCTCTCCCGCCGATGAAGCGGGCATTCAACCGGGGGATTTAGTCTTAGAAATTGATGGTCGCTCAACGGAAAACCTCTCCCTCGATGAAGCCGCCACCCAGATGCGGGGAACCCTAGGAACAGCCGTCACTTTACAAGTGCAACGATCGGCCCAAGGTCAAATCGAGGACATTGAGATTATCCGCGATCGCATCGCCCTTAACCCCGTCAACTACAATCTCACCCAAGCTGAAGACAGCACCCCCATTGGCTATATTCGCCTCACTCAATTTAGTGCCAACGCCACCGAAGAGATGACCCAGGCCATCAGCGACCTCGAAGACCAGGGGGCCACCGCCTATATCCTAGATTTACGCAACAACCCCGGCGGATTGCTGCAAGCAGGAGTCGAAATCGCCCGTCTTTGGCTCAACGACGCCACCATCGTCTACACCGTCAATCGCCAAGCCGTCTTAGGCAGCTTTGACGCCGGCCATGATGCCCTCACCGACGCCCCCTTAGTGGTTTTAGTCAACCAGGGGACCGCCAGCGCCAGTGAAATCCTAGCCGGCGCCTTACAAGACAATCGCCGCGCCCAACTCGTCGGAGAACGTACCTTTGGCAAAGGTCTCATTCAATCCCTCTTTGACCTCTCCGACGACTCAGGAATTGCCGTCACGGTCGCCAAATACGAAACCCCCAGCCACAAGGACATTAACAAACTCGGCATTACCCCAGATTTCGTAGTCCCTCAAAATTCCATTCGTCACGATGAAGTCGGCACAGCCGCCGATTTGCCCTACCAGAAGGCGATCGAACTGCTCACCGATGGCGCCGTAGTCGCCAAAGCCGCCTAATGCAGCATCGATACTCATGATCGGCCAGGGGATGATTGTCAAAGGCAGTTCCCATCACTGGACTTCGCCCAATCTTCGCCCAATCTTAGGCGATCGCACCCTCGTGTATCCCCACACCCATCACCCTGAATGAGTTAGACCCCAAACCCAACATCATCACCCTCAAAAAAACAACCTCAAGAAGCAAAACTCAAGAAGCAAAACTCAAGAAAAAGTAGGAACTAAAAGGCGACTTACAATTCGTCCATCCTCAATTTTTTCAATCAAAAAATCCCCCCCCATCTGACGCATTAAACGTTCAAAAATGATCAACTCCAACCCCGGCGGACGATCCAACGGTGACGCCACCAGCGGATCTCGATTCTCCCGTGGAGCGCTAAGAATCGCTGGTTGGAAGCCCCCTAAAATGCGGGGACTGACTTCACCACTATCCGTGACCGACAGTTCCACAAACTCCTGATCTCCCTCGCCTTCCTCGGTGATAGAACGATACCAAATATCAATTCGTCCCCCCGTGGGCGATCGCCGACAGGCCGCTAACAACACCTCCACAAAAACCAATTCAAACTTAGCCAGATCCGCATAAAGCGTCACATTTTGATCCCGATGCACCTGCATCCAAATTTGTCGTTTCGCCGTCGCCGGTTCAACCCGTTCTAACACCCGTGAAAACAGCCGTACAATAGAAATGGGTTCAGGATTCAGTTGCAAACGCCATTGCTCATACTTCAGCAAATTGACCGCCCCACTGAGATTATCCGACAAGTGACGCAGTAGCTCCTGGTGACGCACCTGTTGAACCGATCGCGCCCGACTATCATCTTCATCCAAACGAGATAGCCCGCCCGTCAAATCCGTCAACTGAGTGAGCTGTTTAATATCGAACCCAATGCCCCGATAAAGCTCCTCCAAACGGTGCTGTTTGTACCAATTGAGGGGGTCAAGGCGATCGCGATAACGATTCAATCGTTTTTCCAATAACATCGCCCGTCGCCCCCAAGCTAACTGGCCCGCCAGCAATTCCAACGCTTCCACCTGACGCTCACCCCACTCCCGTTGCGGCGGATCCGCCACCAAAATCACCCCAGTGGCTCGACTGCTCGTGATCGTTTGCAGAGCGATCGCCCGCAACACCAAGCCTTGCAACGGTTCTAACCAAGTCTGAGTCGTCGCCGGCAGGCGCGTCACCGCCACCGGACCAAACACCCCCTGCCAAGACATTACCTTTTGCAACAGTCGTTCTTTCTTGACATTAATCTCTTGCCCTTGAGGAATTTGATAGGCATCCTGAGCCACCAACGTGCTGAGACTCGCCGTTTTTAACCCCGGTTCCCAGGTGACTAACCCCACAAAGGGAGACTCTAAAATCTCCGCCAGATAATGTAGATGACTCGACTCAGCGGCCTGCCAATTGGCCGCGTTAGCCAAACAATCCAAACCATGACGAATCCCCTTCACCATCTGCTGATTTTGCTGACTGTTCTCCTGAATCGCTTGACTACGGAGAATTTGCCCCACTTGACGACTCGCGAGAGTCAGTAACTCCCGTTCCGAAGTCGTCCAAACCCGCGACGACGGCTCCGCAATCACCACAAAGCTTTGAGGCAGTTGTCCCGGTTCCGTATTCGCAATCAAGGGCGATCGCACCCCCGCCTCAATCAACAACGGTTGCCAAGAGGTAAAGCGCATATCCCCACCGCCACGAGTCGAGGCTTCATTAAAATCATCACTCAATTGCAGCGCGATCGCCCCCTCACTATGTTGCAGTAACTGCCAATCCACAAACGAAAGAGAGGGAAACAACTCCCCCACTTCCCAACCTAAACTAGCGGGATAAGCCGACACCAGCTCAATCTGATTCGTCTGTGAATCCGCAGAAAACACCAACACCGGCGCATCATGAAGCCGTTGACTGAGCCGTTCACTATAGCTCGTTAAACTACCGGCTCCCTGAGGTAAACCAATGGTCAAATCGCGATCAAGTTCAATCTCAGCCATCCGCTCTTGCAGATGAGACAAAGGAGTCGTCAGAGCCACCAACTGAGCGGCCCCGCGAATATAATCCTTCTCCCCTTCCTGCCAAATCCGGGCTTCGGTGCCTTCAACCGAGAGAAACCCTAATAACTTCCCTTTCGAGAGAATCGGCGCCGCCAGCAGCGATCGCGCGCCAATTTGTGCCATCAAACGACTCGTCGCATCGGCTTTCAGAGATGAATAGGCTTCGCCGATGGCCACAATACGGTTATCACAGAGGGTTTTATGAAAGCCGCTAAACTCTGCCAGAGGAATTTCCGTCGTTTCGCGATGCTCGGCTCCCTGCCCAGAGGTGCTGCTGCGTGGGGTACTTTTACGAAACGGGAGCGAGGCCGGCTCTCGCGTCCGTAACCAAAATCGGGCGCGATCGCTGTCATACCAATAAATATGAGTGCGAGCCGGTCGTAAAAACTGTTGCGTTGTGGCCACGATATTGCGCAGGCGATCGTCAAGGCTTTGGGACTCTTGCAACTGAGACATCATCTCCAACAGCGGCTCATGGGGGCGTTTGAGCCGTTCCCGTTGCTGATCCATTTCCGCCTGATGCAACCCCATCGCCAATTCCCCGAAGAGCATCGACAAGAGCGATCGCTGCTCAACCGAGGGAAAATCGCCCCAGAGGGTCGAGCCTAACACCACAACCCCAAAACACAGATGACGGTGACAAAGGGGAAAAACGACCGTTCCCTGAATCCCATAGCGATGAGCCACCGTTTGCCATTGGCCCCCGCGACTTTCTTCCCGTAAATCCGCCACTTGAACCGGCGCTTGTTGAATCACCGTCTGCTCCATAATATCCCCAGGACTCAGAGCAAACTGTTGGGGCAAACTCTGCTGAGTCATTTGACTCAGTTCCCCATCAATCCCTCGTAAGCGATGGCTGAGGCGGTCATAAATTCCGATCCAAAGTAGGGCGTAGTTAAACTCAGTGCGCAGATAATCCAAAGTCGTTTTCACCAGGATATCAACAGTCTCCTGTTCCCGGAGGGTTTGTAGAGTATGACTGAGGCTAACCAGAGGATTGGCGGAGGTGGTCGTGTAAGTATCTTGCATGAGCCGGGTGGGGGGAGGGAACAGTTCAGGGGGTCACAGACAACGGTGGCGTCAAGGGTCAGTCCGCCGGATAACGATCGCCGTGGATCGTTAATAATCGTTAATACTTGAGCGTGAATGGCTGATAGGTTTTATACACAAAAATTTATTTTTGTCAAGTTTTTTGTGATGATAGTTTGTGATCCGATACCGTCGAGTTTTAGCCGCTAGCGGCGCGATGAGTGAAGTCCGAAAGTAGGGTTGAATTGAGAAGATGGAGTTTAGGGGATTGACATGAACCTATATCAACAAATTGTGCGTCCAGTCCTATTTGCAACCGCCGATCCCGAATGGTGGCATGGGCAACTCATGGCGAGTTTACGATATGTATCGCGCCAGAGAAGCGTCTCGCCGCCGAATTTTGTAGCCGGAGCGATCGCCTCCCAACTCGAAGCGCAATTTTGTTTTCGCGATGAACGCCTTGTACAACGCCTCTGGGGGTTAGACTTCCCCAATCCTCTCGGCTTAGCGGCCGGCTTTGACAAAAATGGCGAAGTGGGACAGTTATGGGGAGCGTTAGGGTTTGGGTTTGCCGAACTTGGAACCGTCACCTGGCATCCCCAACCGGGAAACCCTCCCCCACGACTGTTCCGTCTCGTTGAAGACCAAGCTGCCTTAAATCGCATGGGTTTTAATAATTGCGGGGCCATGACCATGGCCGAGAACTTAACGCAGGTGCGATCGCCGCAACTTCCCAAGATTCCCATTGGCGTCAACCTGGGTAAATCTAAGGTGACCCCCCTCGATGATGCCATGGGGGACTACCGCGACAGTTTTGCAGCCCTACAGGCGTTGGGAGACTACTTTGTCGTTAACGTGTCTTCGCCCAATACCCCAGGACTGCGATCGCTCCAAGCTCCAGAACGTTTGGAGCAAATTTTGAAAACCCTGATGGACATGAATGCAGATGCTAAGCCTATTTTAGTCAAAATTGCCCCAGATTTGGAAACCGACGAAATCCGGGCCATTCTCGATCTCGCCCTGGGCCTAAAACTCGCCGGAGTGATTGCGACCAACACCACCATCTCCCGCAAAGGATTAAAAACACAACGGCTGGCCAAAACCGGAAAATCCGTCCAGGAAGAAGCCGGAGGAATCAGTGGTGCGCCCCTAAAATCTCGCTCAACGGAGGTCATTCGCGAAATTTGGCACTATACCGAGGGCAAACTGCCCATTATTGGTACCGGAGGAGTCGCCAGCGCCGAGGATGCCTGGGAGAAAATTACCGCCGGCGCCAGCCTACTCGAAGTCTACACCGGCTGGATTTACCAAGGGCCAGGAATGTCCAAACAAATCCTGGCCGGACTGGTGGCCAAATTAGAACAACAGGGATTATCTCACCTCAGCCAAGCCGTCGGACTGGCCCACCAAGGTGAAATCCCCTAAGATCCCAAAGACTGAGATCCCAAAGACTGAGATTCCAAAGACATCTCGGAAAAAAGCGCCCTCGGTGCAACTTTCCCGATACAATGACGATCTGCGGGCGGGCGGTGGAGCAGTGTGTTTTTAAGCTGCAAACGTCAAATCACCAGCGATCGCGCCCTCTTCTCCCTAACCGACCCACGAGCGATGGGGAGGGGTTGCCATAAGCGAACACCAAGCTGCACATTATGCCAAAAGTTCTTGTTTCCGATTCCGTCGATCGCGCAGGGATCGAAATTCTCTCTCAAGTCGCGCAAGTTGATGTCAAAACCGGACTGCCTCTGTCCGAACTCATCTCGATTATCCCCGAATATGATGCCTTAATGATTCGTTCGGGAACCCAAGTCACCAAAGAGGTCATCGAAGCCGGCGCGCAACTGAAAATCATTGGTCGCGCTGGAGTGGGCGTTGATAACGTCGATGTGGCCGCGGCCACCCGACAGGGAATTGTCGTCGTTAACTCTCCCGAAGGCAACACCATCGCGGCGGCTGAACATGCCCTGGCGATGATGATGTCCCTTTCTCGCTATGTCCCCGACGCCAACCACTCCGTTAAAAGCGGAGAATGGAATCGTAAAGCCTTTATCGGGGCAGAAATCTACAAAAAAACCCTAGGCTTAATCGGTTTAGGCAAAATCGGGTCCCATGTGGCTAATGTGGCAAAAGCCATGGGGATGAAACTGATTGCCTATGACCCCTACATCTCCAATGAGCGGGCTGAACAAATTGGCTGTCGTCTAGTCGAACTCGATGTTCTAATTCAAGAAGCCGATTATATTACTCTGCATATTCCCCGCACCGAGGAAACGGCGAACTTGATCAACGCTGAGGCCCTGGCCAAAATGAAACCCACGGCCCGCATTATTAACTGCGCCCGTGGCGGACTCATTGACGAAGCGGCCTTAGCCGAAGCGCTCAAAGAAGGACGCATCGCCGGGGCCGCCCTAGACGTGTTTGGTAATGAACCCCTCGAAGCCGATTCACCACTACGAGAGGGCGATAAAAACCTGATTCTGACCCCTCACTTGGGGGCTTCAACGGCTGAAGCACAGGTGAATGTGGCCGTGGATGTGGCCGAGCAAATTCGCGATGTTCTCCTGGGCCTTCCGGCTCGTTCGGCGGTCAATATCCCGGGCTTGTACCCGGATGCCTTGGCGAAACTGCGTCCTTACCTAGAACTGGCTGAGGCGTTGGGCAACATGGTTGGACAACTGGCCGGCGGTCGCGTTGAATCCTTAACCATCTCTCTGCAAGGGGATTTGGCGAATCAAGATAGTAAACCGATTACCATTGCCGCTCTCAAGGGCCTGCTCACACCAGCGTTGCGGGAGCGGGTGAATTATGTCAATGCCAACATTGAGGCTAAGGAACGGGGCATCCGTATTATTGAGATGCGCGATGCTTCGGTTCGTGACTATACGGACTCTCTGCACCTAGAAGCCAAAGGCTCTCGCGGTGAGCATACCGTCACCGGTGCGTTACTCGGTGATGGTGAATTGCGGATTACGAATGTCGATGAGTTCCCCGTCAATGTGCCGCCAATTCAGCATATGCTCTTTACCCGTCACCGGGATATGCCCGGGATTATCGGCCGGATTGGTTCGCTGTTGGGGAGTTTCAATGTCAATATCGCCAGTATGCAGGTCGGACGTAAAATTGTCCGGGGTGATGCGGTGATGGTGTTGAGTTTGGATGATCCCCTGCCAGAAGGAATTTTAGAGGAAATTCTCAAAGTTTCTGGGATTCGAGACGCATATACCGTCACAATGTAGGCAGGCTGAGTTGAGTTGGGGCGATCGCTATGGATAACCGCTTAGGGTCCACTGGCGCGATCGCCCCCGAGACAGACAAGCCGCCGAATTGAGGATAAAAGGGGTTATGAGTAGTAGCTGGTGGGAAATCCAAATTTTAGGACATCCCGCGCTGGAAGAAAGCATTTTCTGGCGTTTACAGAATTTTGGCTGTCGGGGGGTCGTGAGTGAAGCTCAAGCCGACTCCTGTTTGATGCGAGGCTATTTGCACCAGGATCACGTGCAAATGCTGGATTTGGCGGCCTTGTCACTCTGGTTACGTCAGGATGCGATCGCCATCGATTTACCACCGCCAGGAACTCACTGGCATCTGATTGAGGAAGAGGATTGGTCCAGCAGTTGGAAGAAACATTGGCAACCGACGGATATTGGCGATCGCTTTACCGTCTATCCCGCCTGGCTTGATCCCCCCCAGGGCAGCGATCGCATCCTCCTGAAACTCGATCCCGGTGTCGCCTTCGGAACCGGTGCCCACGCCACCACTCAACTCTGTCTCGAATCCCTAGAGATGCGGTTCAGCATGGGGGAAGAACATCCCATTGTGGCTGATATTGGCTGTGGTTCGGGGATTCTCTCCATTGGCGCCGCCTTATTGGGCGCGAAACAGATCTACGCCGTAGATGTTGACCCCTTAGCGGTGAAAGCGGCACGCGCTAATCAAGCCCTCAACAATATTTCCACAGAGACGATGATCGTCGAAGAAGGTAGCCTCGATCGCATCGTTAGTTTGACGAATCAGCAACCCGTCGATGCCATTCTTTGTAACATCTTGGCAGAAACCATTGTTGAATTAGTCCCTCAGATGAGTGCGATTTCATCCCCGAATACCTGGGGTGTGATTAGTGGCGTACTCCTCGAACAAGCCAAACCGATGGCTGATGTTTTAGAACAACATGGTTGGATTGTTGCCACTCTCTGGAAACGGCAAGAATGGTGTTGTTTCAACATTCGCCGCAGCTAGAAGACCTCATCAACTGTTGAACTCATTATGGCTGATCATGGCTGACTATGGCTGAAGAATTAAAGGTTCGCTATCGGCGAGGCCTCGGTGTCACATTGCTGATTGCCTCGATTTTTGTCCTGTTAGATGCCTTGGTGGTCTCCCTCAAAGGTGGATTTCCCTTTAGCCTCATTTCGGGATTTATCACGCTCTATGGTGGCTATTTATTCATCAGTAAAATTTATATCACCCTGTCCCGCCATGAATTAAAGCTCTATAAATTGACTGGAAAATTAGATCAGACGTATTCTCTGCGATCGCTCAAAGACCTAACCCTAGACGAGAACCGTATCATTTACTGCCCCAAAAAAACAGAAACTCCCCTTCCCATTTATCCCTGGCTTTGTCATCGAGATGACTGGATACAGCTCGTCACAACCATACAAACCTCCAGCCTCTCCCCTCAAGATAAAAAAATCTAAAGTCAAGCTAAAGAAGGGTACAGGACTGTCTTATGCCAACCGAGTCACCTACAATAGAACTTTAGGAAAATCCCAATCTGTCCTAGATCCTATTCAAGGAGATGTTCACATGACCAGCCATGAACTATTTATGCTCGCCCTCCTTCTTTCCCCCGGCTTACTCTTGTCCGCCTTAGTCATGGGTGCATTTTCCCGAGGCGGCTAGTTGAGTGAGATGCCCTGACCAAAAAACTGTGTGGTCAAGGTGAACACTTGCCCTCACTTTGACCACACAGCGAATGGATACAATCAAGCTCTACCAGCCACTTTCAGCTTGGTATAGCACGTAAGCCGCAACGTCTTGAAGATCATCGTCGCTTAAACGTCCTCGGAACGCTGGCATGGCGTTCTTACCATTCGTCACCTGGTAAACAATGGCGTCAGTTGAAGCCATCTCATATTTTTCTAACGCATCCTTGCGGAGTGTTTTAGCCGCATTGACAACATTGCCACCACCGGCATGGCAAGCCGCACAATTGGCACTGAAAATTTGAGCACCACGTTCAATCTCACCAGCAGATGCTGAACCATTCCAGCTAAATAAAGCTAGTGCTGCAAAAACTAAGACCGCAGAAATCAGCTTTTTCAAAATGTGTTCTCCTTTCATGAAAATTATCTAACAACAGTAACAACGACATCTGACGAAGGATATCTCTCGATGCAATCTGTCTTAGCGAAAACAGATCCATTTGTCAAAAGACAGCCTGTCATAGCTGCTCTATGCCGCGAATAGAGGGGATAGAGCGCCTTCGTTAGCGTCTGAGACTATCTTTGAGTTTATCATGGAGTCTCAGCACATTTGAATTTTAGATAACCGCCACTTGTAAACTTTTGTAATTAATGATTGGCGTGATGATTCAGGAGCCGAGACTGAACGCAACGAAGGAAAAGGGTCGAAATTCGCAAAATTCAACCGAGCAAGGTTAAATAATAAGAAGAGCGTTTTAAGTGGACAATTGAGTTTTATCCTTAAGTTCCCTAACTGAGTCACATATACCCATGGCAAAAGATACCAGTTCCGGTTACAAAGTCATCGCCGACAACCGACAAGCACGCTATCGCTATAGCATCCTAGAAACCTATGAAGCTGGCCTTGAGTTGCAAGGAACGGAGGTGAAATCCATCCGTCAGGGCCGCGTCAACCTCCGGGATGGCTATGCTCTAATTCGGGGCAATGAAGCCTGGCTGCACAATGTTCATATCTCCCCTTACAACATTGCTAGTCAGTACTTTAACCATGACCCCCTACGCAACCGCAAGCTGCTACTCCATCGCAATGAAATCCGTAAACTCATTGGTAAGGTTGAACAACAGGGATTAACCCTGGTTCCCTTAAAGCTCTACCTCAAAAATGGTTGGGTGAAGGTGAGTATTGGTTTGGCGAAAGGGAAGAAACTTCATGATAAGCGCGAAAGTCTCAAACGCAAGCAACAAGATCGTGAAATTGCTCGGGTGATGAAGTCGTATTAGGGGAAGAGGCAAGAGGCATAACCCACCCCTAACCCCT
>LSZA01000122.1 GCA_001637315.1 Phormidium willei BDU 130791
ACAAGAGGGGAAGAGAAGGCCAGCTAGCAAGAGGGAACACCAGAATCGGGGGAACCCAGCCTTAACCCTGGCTGGGACGAGAGAGTGGGATTTCGTGAATAAACAACTAGGACATTTTAGTTATCTGTAATTCATATGTGCAGATGCTTTAACCTTATTTTAGTGTTTATTTTGGATTGTCTATTTTTTTAAAAATCATCGAGAATTTCTACATCATCGGGAATCTCGATCTCCATCTGTTCCTGGAGAGATTTCCAACCCGGTTGCCATTGATGGCGATTTTTCAGCACCTTGGCATTGAGCCAAAAGCGCACCTGTGAATCACACGAGGCCATGAGTTCAGCGAAAACAAAGCCGTCTTCATTTTTGCGGCTGACGACCTGGAAATGTCGCCAGCCCCAGGTTTTCTGCATGGCTGTCCATTTTGAACCGAGCAGGTGGGGGAACTTCTGCGTTCTCTTAGCCATCGTTGCGGATTCTTCTCGACTTGCGTGCTAAAAATTTAGCAGCGAAGACGCCGCCAATAAAACCAAAGAGATGGCCCTCCCAGGAAATGGTGGGATCTCCGGGGAAGATGCCCCAGATGAGGCTGCCATAGAAGAACATCACCAGGAGCGAGAGGGCAATCGACGGTAAGCTGCGTTCAAAGAGTCCGTGGAGTAGCAGAAACCCTAAATAGCCAAAGATGACGCCACTGGCCCCGATGTGAATCCCTGTTGAGCCGAAAAACCAGATTCCTAAGCCACTGACGAGGGTAGCGATGAGGGTGACCCAGAGAAAATGACGCGTGCCACGAATGAGTACGAGCCAGCCTAAGACGAGGAAGGAGATGGTATTGGAGAGAATATGGGCAAAACTGCCGTGGAGAAAGGGCATCAGGACAATTCCCCGCAGGCTGTTGGGGTTGCGGGGAGAGACTCCGAAACTGTTGAGGGAACCGGCAAAGAGAAATTGATTGATGAGATGAACGCCCCACATGACGGCGAGGAAACTGCCGAGAATGAGAATGTGGCGTTTGAGGTCTCGGGCTAGTTTCTTGCTGCTACTCTCTTGACTCATCCTAATAACGGGGTGATGGGTTGGGGGATTACGATCGCTCACTCCAGGATAACAGGTTCATCGGTGGGCGATCGCCGACCACGGGCTTGAGCAAAAAACGGTACAATACAAACAATCGTGAACTTAGTCATCAACTCAGTTCACCAACATCTGCAAGAACATCTCAACGGCATCATTAAGACATTATGGAAACCCTGGCACTCACCAAAGAGAACGTCGAAAAAGTGTTAGACGAACTGCGTCCCTACCTGATGGCGGATGGCGGCAACGTCGAGCTGATGGATATTGAAGGTCCCATTGTCCAACTACGCCTCCAAGGTGCTTGTGGCTCTTGCCCCAGTTCAGCCATGACCCTGAAAATGGGCATTGAACGTCGCTTGCGTGAATATATCCCCGAAATTGCCGAAGTCGAACAGGTCATGTAACTTGGCGGGTTTGACCTCGAGTTCTAGTAGCCGAAGACGAGTTCTTCGGCTTTTTGATGTTGGGTTGATGTTGGATGGATGTGGGATTGATGTTGGAGGGCCTGTTTCCTGTGTGACATCGGGGATGGCGATCGCCCTGATACAATCACCCTGAAGGTTCCCCTCACGGCCAATCAGGAAATCAGCCAAAGTATGTCACATCCTCTTTATGTTGCCTTTGTTTGGCATCAGCACCAGCCGCTCTACAAAAGTCGGGCAGCGAGTACCCCCGATTGTGAACAGTATCGCCTGCCCTGGGTGCGTTTGCATGGGACGAAGGATTATCTGGATTTGGTGTTACTCCTCGAACAGTTTCCGAAACTGCACCAAACCGTTAACCTGGTTCCATCCCTGATTTTGCAGATTGAGGATTATATTTCCGGTAAGGCTCTCGATCCCTATCTCAAACTCTTACTCACGCCCCTAGAGCAACTCAGCCGCGAGGATCACCAGTTTATCCTGGAACGATTTTTTGATGCCAATCACCATACGTTAGTTGACCCCCATCCACGCTATCGAGAACTCTATGGCCAGCGGCAAGAACAGGGAATCGCTTGGTGTTTAGAGAATTGGCAAGATCGCGATTATGGGGATTTGCTAGCTTGGCATAACCTGGCTTGGATTGACCCTCTATTTTGGGATGATGCCGAAATAGCCACTTGGCTCAAACAGGGTCAGGACTTTAGTTTAGGCGATCGCCAACGCATCTTCTCCAAACAAAAGCAGATCCTCAGCCGCATCATTCCCCAACATCGCCAGATGCAGAAGTCGGGACAGTTGGAGGTGATGACAACGCCCTACACTCATCCCATTTTGCCCCTGTTAGCCGACACCAACGCCGGCCGCGTCGCGGTTCCCGAAATGGAACTTCCCCAAAACCGCTTTCAATGGCCCGAGGATATCCCTCGCCATCTTCATAAGGCTTGGAAATTCTACTGCGATCGCTTCGGCCAAGAACCTCGTGGCCTCTGGCCCTCAGAACAGTCCGTCAGCCCCGCCATTTTGCCCCATATCGCCCGCCAAGGCTTTAACTGGATTTGTTCCGATGAAGCGGTGTTAGGGTGGACCAAACAGCATTTCTTCCACCGAGATGGAACGGGCAATGTCTTTGAACCCGAACTCCTCTATCGTCCCTATCGCCTCAAAACCGAGGCCGGAGATGTGGCCATTGTCTTCCGAGATCACCGCCTCTCGGACTTGATTGGCTTTACCTACAGTTCCATGAATCCTCGGGCCGCGGCCAGCGATCTCGTGGGCCATCTTGAAGCCATTTCGCGATCGCTCACCCGCCACCAAGACCACACCACCTTAGAGAAACCCTGGCTCGTCACCATCGCCCTCGACGGCGAGAACTGCTGGGAATACTATCAACACGATGGCAAACCCTTCTTAGAAGCCCTCTATGGCACGCTTAGCAAACAAACCGGCATTAAACTGGTCACAGTTTCAGAATTTCTCGATCGCTTCCCCCCTACAGAAACCCTCCCCAGCGACGCACTCCATAGCGGGTCCTGGGTCGATGGCAGTTTCACCACCTGGATTGGCGACCCCGTCAAGAACAACGCCTGGGATCTTCTCAGCCAGGCCCGTGAAACCCTAGCCAATCACCCAGAAGCCACAGAAGAGGCCAATCCTGAAGCCTGGGAAGCTCTCTATGCAGCGGAAGGGTCCGATTGGTTCTGGTGGTTTGGTGAGGGACATTCCTCGGATCAAGATGCCATGTTCGATCGCCTCTTCCGAGAACATCTCGGGGCCTTATACAGTGCTTTAGGTGAACCCATCCCTGATCACGTTAAACAGCCACTGGAAGTCCATGAACGCAAAGGGGATATGCGCCCCCAAAGCTTTATCCATCCCATTATTGACGGTGTGGGCGATGAACAGGATTGGGATCACGCGGGACGCATTGATGTGGGCGGTTCCCGAGGAACCATGCACCGCAGTAGTCCGGTACAGCGGCTCTGGTACGGCTTAGATCACCTGAATTTCTATCTACGCTTAGACTTCAAAACCGGCATTGAACTGGGCCAAGATTGCCCGCCGGAACTGCACTTGTTCTGGTACTATCCCCAGCAAACCATGCACACCAGCCCAGTGCCATTACGGGAACTCCCGAGTCAACCGCCTCTGAACTACCGCTTTGCCACGCATCTGACGGTGAACCTCCTCAGTGAAACCTTCCGAATGCAACAGGCGACGGAACACGATCGCTGGACGGCTCGCAATAGCCGCGTCAAGGTAGCCATCAATGACTGTTTAGAGTTGGCGGTGCCTTGGGCCGACTTACCGACGGAACCGGATTGGAATTTACATTTAGTCCCAGTCCTCGCCGAACAGGGAACCTTCCGAGAATTGGTGGTTGAGGATGGGTTGATTCCGATGACGATGCCGTAGGGGGAAGGGAAGAGGGAATAGGGAACAGGGAACAGGGAACAGGCAATAGGGAACAGGCAATAGGGAACAGGCAATAGGGAACTGGGGCGTGCCTTTAGGGTCGCCCTTTTTTAGCAAGAATCTGTCGGAGGATGGGTAAGACCTTGCGACTGCGGTGGGGGTCGAGGGCGGCGCTGCTGGGCGGCTGGGGCGGTTCACCCTTAATTTGGAGTCTGGGGACATCGGAGATGACTTTCATGCCGATTTGGCGGCGTTCTGCTGGGCTGAAGGGGGCAAAACTGCGGTGTAGGAGAGGTAGGACGGCGAGAAAGCGGTCTTCGGGGAGCGATCGCACCCATTGGTCAATTAGCCCTAAGAGGCGATCGTCGTGAACGAGGAGCAGTCCACTGCCTTGTAGGAAGCCTTCGAGCCAATGGCCGGTGTGATCGAGGTGGTTGGGTTGGCTGAGGACCCAGCCGAGATGTTGGCTGACGCGATCGCGGCTTAGATATTGGGCATCGAATAACAGACGACAACTCAAACCCGCCAAGAGACTGGCACTGTCGGGGGCATTCAGGATGGTCTCTAGGCTGTTGAGCCAACGGGATGGGTGGGGACAGTTGGGGAGTTGGGCGATCGCCCCATGGGCGGTCAGGATGGCTTCGGCAAGCTGACGGGCGGCGGTGGGGTTGAGATGACGGCAGGCGGCGGGAACGTTCAGGCAACAGCGTAGGATGAGGCGATCGCAGATGGGTTGGATGACCCTGGCGTCGGTTTGTTGCAAGTTGCGATAGCGTAAAATCCCCACTAGGGGCGGTAAGGCAGCGGCTAATTGGCTGAGATCGTGAGTCTGGCTGGCAACGGTTTCTAGGCGATCGCGAATGCCGCTGATGGCTTGGGGGAGATTGGCCCGGAAAAGGCGATCGAGAAGGGCGGCTAAGGGCGGCAGATGGTCGATGGCCTCGGCTTCGGACTGACTGTAGGCGTTGGCGGCGGTTTCGAGGCTACTGCCCCAGATACAGCGTTGAATTAACTGGACATCGAGGCGAGGTTGCCATTGCAGATGCCAGAGTTCTCGGAAGGTTCCTAGGCCGGGATTTCCTTGCCGGCTGGCCCAGGAAATTCCTAATAATTCTAGTCGGTGAAACAGTTGCGATCGCTGGTTATCGCGGGGACGGCGTAGATCTAAGTCCAAGATAGTGAGATCGCGGCTAATCTCCAGATGCAACTGTTGGGCTTGTTGCCGTAAATCTTGTTGTAGGGGAGTGGTTGGGGTGTTGTGGGGGACTTGGCCGAGGCGATCGCTAATTTCGAGGCGATCGCGCAGTTGAGAGATCACAGACGCTGAATCGGGGATCATCACCGCTTGGGCTGCGTCTTGCAAGTCTTCGAGTCCCGGCCCGGGGCGATCGCCCAGGGCGGCTAAGGTGTTAGCGAGACGCACGGCGTCAATGACCTCGGCGGTGGAGGCTAGATGTCCTAACTCCCGCACCTGGCCCGCCACCTGGGTTAGCCAGCCGAAGGCTCGCTGTTGCGGCGGTTGATGACGAGTGTCCCAGAGGTAATGATACCAACCGGGGGCGGTCATCCCGGCGTTGTACCCACTGCCCGCCGCCAGTTGTCGATAACTCCAGGGAATCCAGGTGGCTTGAACGTCCGGTAACGGTTGGGGCAATGGTTTTGATTCTGATAACGACTCCAATAACGACTCCAATTGAGTCCTGACGTCAGCCTCAGAGGGCATCACGGCTAAGGCGGGGCTATGCCAGGCCCCACAGACGACGGCTAGGCGATCTCGGGGAAAGTCCCGTTGAATTTGTTGTAAACGCTGTTGCATGGCCGCTTCTCGCAGGCGATCGCTCTCGCTGATGGTCGCTGTTTCCCGCAAAGCGGTCATCGCCTCTAGGATGGCGGGAAACTGCTCCTCGGACGGCTGACGTTGTTCGATGAACTGGTCCCACCAGCGATCGCCATGAACCACTCCCGCCGCTTGAGCGAGTTCTTGAATCGGGTTAGTCGGTGTGGGCAGATGCGGGTGTCGTTGTGGCTGTTCCAGGGCAAAGTGATAGCACTGGGGTAAATCAAGCCAATGGATGGGAATCCCCACTTTTAACCCATATTGCAAGGCTTGCCATTCGGGGCTAAACACGGTGAAGGGATAGTAAACCGAGGTTTGGGGTTGATCTCGACTATAAATCAGTAACGCCACTGGAGGCTGGAGGTCTCGATCGGCGGCGAGGTGGGTCACAGTTGCCGCTTCTGGAGGTCCTTCGATAAGGATCTGTTGGGGTTGCCAACGGTGCAGGGCCTGGTGCAAACTTTGGGCAGATCCTGGGCCGTGATGACGAATACCGAAAATACGAGTGGGCATAGTCGAACCGTGAACCATTCACACGAATGAGTTGGTCATAATGATCTCTTAATCTCCTTTCATCCTGAAGATAAGCCCTCAGATCCCTCATAAGGTTGCTCTGAATCATGAGCATTCTCCCATCTTAACCGGCAGATCCTCTCTGGGACAACTGATGCTACAACTGATACCATTAGTCTCCATGACCGATTCATCCTTGGGGGACGGAATCATGGCTTAAAATATCAACAAATATTAAAGTAGCTATCATTTTGTTAATCCCACGGAGATAAGGCTTGAATTTGCTATCCTAAATTTAGAATCCTCCTCCTGGAATCGGGGTTTATCCCGTTTGTTTTTCTGTTCGTTTTAATAGAAAATTAGGGGAGTATAAAATCTTTAAACACGAACAGAAACAAGTCATATCTCCTCTAAGTTTGCGACTCTAAATTGGTGACTTCAACATGTTGACCGAACAACCTAAACACCCTGAAAAAAGTCGTGGCTTGCGCTGGAAAGCAGCAGCGATCGCCATTGCTTTAGGAACGATTCCTGTCATTGTAGTAGGGGCGATCGCCTATACTACCACCAACCGATCTTGGCGGGAACAAATTTTTAGCAATAAACAAGGCTATGGCGCCCAAGTTTCAGGAAAACTGAATCGATTTATGTCAGAACGCTATGGTGATTTTTATGCCATTTCTCGTCTGCCAATTTTCACCAACCCTGACATTGCTCTAGCCGCTACCGCACAAGACAAACAAGACTTTCTCAACACCATCGTTGAAGCCTACCAAATTTACGACAGTGTGGCTCTGTTTGACACCCAAGGACGACTGATGATTCGCTCAAGTGGCAGCGATACGACCACCCAGCTCGATAACGAAAGTATCCGCACTATCCTCAATCAAGATCGTCCCTTCATTAGTACCCCTCGTGTCGCTTCAACCACCGGAGAACTGTCGGTCTATATTTCCGCTGCTATTCTCAATGCTGAAACCAGCAGTCCCATGGGAATTGTCCAGGCTCGATTTCCCGTTCGTGAACTTCAAAATCTAATTGTTGGCAGCGACGGCGACAACGAATATGTCCTTGATTCCCGAGGGCAAATTTTTATCAGTAGCCAAGGAGATAACGTCAATATCACCCGTTTTCAAAATGCCTCTTTGATTCAACAAGCACGACGTACAAATCAAGGGCAAGTTGGTATTATTCACGATCTTAATCAAGAGTCTTACCTAGTGGCCGTTACACCACTGAGTCGAAGTCAACAGATGTTTAACCTCAACTGGATGGTGATTGTCGAGACCTCGACGGAGAATGCTTTTGCCACCTCCAACAGTCTCCTACGTACCATCGGCATGGGAACCCTAGGAACCGCCGTTGTGGTGACCCTTCTGGCGGTGGGGGTGAGCCTACTCATCACTGAACCCCTGATTCAACGTATCAGTGATGTGGTTAGAACCGTTGTCAGTGCTTCCTCAGAAATGGCCGCCACCGTCGAACAACAAGAGCGCAGCTTATCCCAGCAGGCCGCCTCCATCAGCGAATCCACCGCCATGATGGAACAACTCAGTCGCTCAGCGCAACGTTCCGCTGAACAGGCTCAAAGCGCCCAAGACCAAGCTCAGCACGTGTTACAACTGGCCAAGGATGGGGAAGTGGTCGTCGATCGCACCCTTGAGCGCACCACCGAACTCCAACAACGGGTGGCAGGTTTAGTCGAACAAATGGACAATCTCAACGAGCAGACTCGCCGCATTGGCACGATCTCCTCTCTAGTAAGCGACTTAGCCAATCAAACCAATATGCTGGCTCTCAATGCTTCAGTTGAGGCTGTTCGGGCCGGTGATGCGGGACGCGGCTTTGCGGTCGTCGCCTCGGAAATTCGCAAACTCGCCGATCAAAGTCGCCATTCCGCCGAGAAAATTGACAGCCTCGTCGAGATGCTCCAATCGGCCATTACCACCACCAGCAGCCTGGCTCAAGAGAGTACCAGTGCGGTCGGAGATACCACCGGGTTTGCTCATCAAACCGCTGAGAAGTTTATGGGAGTCAAAAATGCTATTCAGAAAATTGCGGTGGGATCTCAGCAAATTGCTGCCAATGCTCAACAACAGGCTCGGGCCATTGAACAGCTGACTGAGGCGATGACCGCTCTCGACTGTGGGGCCAATGAAACAGCTAGCAGTATTAGTCAAACTCGCGCTGGGAGCCGACATCTCAATGACGCGGCGGTTTCGCTACAAAAAATGGTTTAGGCTGTTGACGGGCTAGGCTAAGCTGTTAGAGATTGCCGATTCTCCCTTAATATCATGCCGCTATTGTTCGCCGCCACGACGGGTTTTCAGCTCAGTGACGCCTTTTTTGCCTTTGTCATTGCCGCAATTTTACTGTTGTTGGGCCGTGTCATTCGCCAAAAGTTACGGATTCTACGACAGCTTTATATTCCCAGTTCCATTGTGGCAGGACTGTTGGCTCTGCTCCTAGGACCGCAAGTGTTGGGACAGTTGATGTCCCCGGAATCGCCGTTGGCTGAAGGACTATTCGCGCCGACGATTCTCCAAGTCTGGCGAGAATCTCCGGGAGTCTTTATTAATGTTGTGTTTGCAACGCTATTTTTGGGGGAAATTTTGCCGTCACCTCGG
Organism: Phormidium willei BDU 130791; assembly: GCA_001637315.1. Taxonomy (GTDB): domain Bacteria; phylum Cyanobacteriota; class Cyanobacteriia; order Cyanobacteriales; family Geitlerinemataceae; genus Sodalinema; species Sodalinema willei. The sequence continues at coordinate 8,895 of LSZA01000122.1, forward strand.
GAGATTTGGCGCAAGGCGGCCCCTCAAGTGGCGTTTGGTCAAACCTTGGCCTGGGGACAGTATGTGGTGGGGTTATTACTGGGACTGTTGGTGTTAACGCCGGTGTTTGGGTTATCGCCAATTGCGGGAACGCTGATTGAGATTGCCTTTGAGGGGGGCCATGGAACGGCGGCGGGAATGGCGGACACGTTGACGGAGTTGGGATTTCCTGAGGGGGGAGATTTGGCGTTGGGGTTAGCGACGATTGGGATTGTCTCGGGGATTGTTTCAGGGATTGTTTTGGCCAATTGGGGACGACGCAAGGGATTGATTCGCTCGGCTCGTCTTGAACCGGATGTGACGGCGGAGGTGTATGGGGTGGAGCGAGAGCATCCTGATTGGGTGGCGGCTCGGGAGCGGTTGACGTCCGATTTATTGATTGATCCGATTTCGTTGAATTTGGGGTTTGTGGGCCTGGCGGTGGCCTTCGGCTGGCTGATTTTGGAGGCTCTCAAAGGGGTTGAGCGCTTGACTTGGGGAGGAGAGGGTGGTTTGACGATCTTAGGCTATATTCCCCTATTCCCGATGGCGTTGGTGGGGGGGATTTTGGTGCAGTTGCTGTTGCGACGGTTGCGGTTGGAACCGCTGGTGATGCGATCGCTGATGGAGCGCATTGGCGGGGTAGCGCTGGATATTACGATTATTACGGCTCTGGCCTCGATTTCTCTGACGGCGTTGGGGGCCAATTTGGTTCCGTTTGCGTTGTTGGCGTTGTTGGGGATTACGTGGAATGTGCTGGCGTTTATCATGTTGGCGCCGAAAATGCTGCCGGAGTTTTGGTTTGAGCGGGGTTTGGGTGATGTGGGCCAGTCGATGGGGGTGACGGCGACGGGGATTTTGCTGTTGCGGATGGTTGATCCTCAGAACCGTTCAGGGGCCTTTGAGAGTTTTGCCTACAAGCAACTGTTTTTTGAGCCGATTGTGGGTGGGGGATTGTTTACGGCGGCGGCCCCGGTTTTGGTGGTGCAGTTGGGGGCCGTGAGGACGTTGCTACTGACGAGTGGGTTGTTGGTGTTTTGGCTGGCGTTTGGCCTGTTGGTGACGGGACGGCGATCGCAACGGACTCTCGAAGAAGGCTAATTCACAGATAGCTAAATGCCCTCCTTCTCCGCTGCGGCTGGACTGTTATCATCCCGTACTAAATCTGTACTAACAAAGTACAAATAATGTACTCAACTTGTACTGTAGCCACTGTAGCTCTAACGGTTGTTAATCAAGGCTTGTCAGTATTCTAAAAAAAAATAAAATATTTCCTGGAAATCAGGTGTTTGTCTTGGGAAAAACATGTTTTAATCGAGACAGATGGGTTCTAGGGTTAACTTATGTATTGGACGACTTTACTTTTGGCGGCAACCTACGCCGCGATGGTTGCTTTAGTACTGTTCTCGGTACAAAAGCGGGTTTTCCGTAACTCGGGTGTAAAGCTGACCACGAAAACCGTGGGCCGCAGTCGCTAGCAAAGATAGCTGTTTGGTGCCGCCGCTGCTGTCTCACGCCAACCGGTCAGATGATGGTTCGCCATTGAGTCTGACCGGTTTCTGATTGGGGGGTGTGGGGGTTGGTGGGGAGAGTTTCATTGGAAAGTATCAAGGTAAAAGCTCATGTCGGCCGGGATGGGGTGTTGTCTTTGTACTTACCTGTCAAAAAATAGGACGTTGAAGCAATGGTGATTGATCAGCTTGTACAGAAGAGAAGCCATCAAGGCTCTAAGCAACAGTTTCAGGCGATGCTGGCGCAGCACCAAGGCCAGACCTTCAGTGATAGTACAGAACTACTCCGTGAGGATCGCCGGCGTGGCTAAGTTTGTCACCGATGCCAATGTGGGTTCGAGCTTCTCGTTTTTGTCATTTAAGGAAATTTTCAATAACTTTTATCTAAAGAATCGTAAGATAAGTATCGACCGAGGTTTCAGGTAAGACCTTAAGGGTTTGGTTTTGTAAGTCTAATTCAATTCCCAGGGCTTCTAAGGGAATGACACCTAACAGAGCATTTTGTCCGCCGGGAAGTTCTAAACACTCGAAGTTGCCTTCTCGACCCAAAAGAGACAGATGAGCATCTTGAAAAATCCGAGCGGTACGGAGACCAGCAGCAGTGGTTACGTCCACTTCACGCAGCAAATCCAGGCCCAACTGGGCGATCGCATCGGCGGGTAAACAGAGGGTTGTCGCCCCGCTATCAACGAGAACATTATCGAGGGTGAGCGATCGTACCTGTTCGGTCGGGATATACCCACGCTTGGCTGCTGATTGATCGGCTCGATTTGTAATGGTGAGGGTTGTGAGAATTTTGCCCATCTTTTGGCTAGACATTGCTGTACCTCCGTACCTTAACACCAGTGTAGCCAATAGATTGGAGACGTTGTGTAAGGGTTCAATTCATCCATCATCAATGAGTCACGGTAGGGTGCGTTGCGGCTCAAACCCATGTAGAACCAAGGGGACAATTTACAAGCTGCCGCAACGCACCGGGGCCATAATCTGGCTTCCCGAATCGGTGCGTTCCGGCTCGCTTAATCTTGTTGCTAAAATTCAAGAATTGAATGAAGCCCGAACGCACCCTACCGCTTGGCTACAAACTGGCTATCTGTATAACTTCACCAAACCTTTACGAAGGCGCCCTCACAAACCCCAAAGCGTTCAATATCATCGCTTTGACCACTTGTCCTCCACTCACTTGCTCTAGGCTGTGGGGTTCGATGATTTCATCCGTCAGTTCCACTAGTCCTAGCTCGTCGATGACTCCTGCTACTAAGCCCAGATGGTCTATTTTCTCTATCTCCACGGTACTTTTCTCCGTCTCTAGGGGGTGCTTTCTAGCTTAAACCACTACACCTTTTTTATTTTTTGTCAACCTGCGGAATGTCGGTTTCAGGGTTGAGGTCGAGAACGTTGGGTCTAATACGGAATCCGCACATCATATCCCTGCCAATCCCGGATCTCAGTCTGAGAGAATAAACCCTAGACTAGAAAGATGGCCCTGTCTCGTTCCCCTCTCCATGACTAACGCATCCCTAACTCCTCTCGGGCAGCCAAAACTCGCCCAACCCCTTCAAATCGGCACAGTCCAAGTCCAAAGCCGCGTCCTCCAATCTCCCCTATCCGGCGTCACCGACCTCGTCTTTCGCCGCCTGGTGCGCCGCTACGCCCCCCAATCCATGATGTATACAGAAATGGTGCAAGCGTCGAGTTTGCAACATCTGCGGGAGGTTCCCCAAATTATGGATGTTGACCCCGAAGAACATCCCATTAGTATTCAACTGTTTGACAGCCGCCCCGACTTCCTCGGAGAAGCGGCGCAAATTGCCGTTGATCAGGGGTCGGATACCATTGATATCAATATGGGCTGTCCCGTCAATAAAATTACCCGCAAAGGGGGCGGTTCCTCCCTGTTGCGTCAGCCGGAGGTGGCCGAGGCTTTAGTCCGCGCGGTGGTGCAGGTGGCGGGGGTTCCGGTGACGGTCAAAACTCGCCTGGGATGGGGGGATGGGGAGATCACGATTCTGGAGTTTGCTCAACGGATGCAGGATGCGGGGGCCGCGATGCTGACGCTCCACGGACGCACTCGACAACAAGGATATACCGGAGAGGCCCAATGGCATTGGATTCGCCGGGTGAAGGAGGTTTTGGAGATTCCGGTGATCGCGAATGGGGATATTGTGTCAGTGGAGTCCGCCCTACGCTGTCTCGATGAAACGGGGGCCGATGGGGTGATGTGTTCGCGGGGAACTCTGGGTTATCCCTTTTTGGTGGGGGAAATTGATCATTTTCTTAAGACGGGGGAACGACTCCCCCCAGCTAGTCCTGTGCAGCGGTTGGACTGTGCTAAGGAACATTTGCGAGCTTTGGGCGCTTACAAGGGCGATCGCGGCATTTACCAGTCACGCAAACACCTCTCCTGGTATTGTAAGGGCTTCGGTGGTGCGAATCAGCTGCGGGATCAACTTAGTCGCATTGAGTCCGTTGAGGACGGATGCGAGATTCTCGATCGCGCGATCGCCCAGTTACAATCTAACCCGGCTAAGCATTAATATGAATCAAAATCCCCGTCAAATTATCCAAGCCTCCCTCATCTAAAGCTCTCTCCTTGAGTGCTTCTAACGCCTTACGGGGCCATTGTCGATATCCGTCGAGATAGCCCTGTATTTCACTATCCCGAAGACGACCATGTAAGCCATCACTGCAAAGCAATAGTAGATCATCGACCTGTAACTCTCGTTGCGGAGAAGGTTCACGATTCCACTTGGGATCAATACTAAAATCTCCGTTCCCGTCTCGTCCCCCCAAACAAGAACTCACCATGGCTCGCATGGGATGGGTGGCCACCTCTTCTTCGGTGATGCGGCCGATATCCAGTAGCATTCGTATCACCGAGTGATCGGCAGTTTTGTAGAGAAACTCGTTACAACGATAATGGTAAAGGCGGCTGTCTCCGGCGTAGAGATGAATCATCTCATTGGGGGTGATGAGGGCCACCACCGCTGTCGCCCCCATTCCGGCCAATTTAGGATTGATACATCCTTCGGCCCGGATGTTTTCATCAGCTTGATGCAAGGTATTCCAAAGCTGTTGATAGCGATCGCTCAGGGAATTGCCAAGAGGATGATGCAAGAGCGTTGTAAAGGTCTCAACGGTAATTTCTGCGGCTCGTTTCCCACCACGGCCACCCCCCATTCCATCGGCAACTAGGGCTAAAATGGCTGAACCATCGGGCCAGGGTTTTATCAACAAGTTATCCTGGTTTTCTTTGCGAACGTTACCAATATGAGAAACTTTGGCAACCGTTGCCCAACCCAATGTTTGAACGTGAACTTCAGCCAAATCAGACATGATTATTAAGAGGGAACAGGGAACAGGGAACAGGGAACAGGGAACAGGGAACAGGGAGCAGGGAGCA
>LSZA01000123.1 GCA_001637315.1 Phormidium willei BDU 130791
ACTGGCTGAGGCGGGACTCTCCTTGACGTCTAAGGCGGGACAGGGGTCTCCGTGACCGGGTTTGCTGAGTTGCCGCAACCCTGGATGGGGCTGAATCTGTTTGGCTTTGAGTTTCGTTTTGTCGTGTTTGGCTTTGTGTTTCTCGGTTCCTCGCACGGATACCCAGGTTCCGGGTTCTAGGGCCAAGGATTGCGATCGCAAGGATGAACTCAGTTTAATACGGTGGGTTCCCTCTTCGTTGAGTAAGTGCAAGCTCTTGATTTTACCTTTGCTACTGCTGTCAACGCCGAGGACTCGTCCAACGAGATGGAATTGGGTTTTGGAGGAACTCATAGTCGGGGTGCTGTTGGGCTAGTTTGGGTCTATTACTGAGAATTGTAGTCAACTAATTTTAGGTTGGCAAGGGGGAGGGCGGTTTGCGATCGCACGATTGGGGCAAATTCATGGGCAAATTCAGGCAATTTGGCGGGAAAACCGTCCCCAGAGACCGATAAGGATTCTGCTAATTTGTAACTTTTTTCAATAAAGTGGCCTAGGGCTGACAATCAAAAAAAGACAGTTGAACAATGACGGCTTAAAGCCATAAATTACTTTGAGGTGAATTTCTTACGGCTTCAAACTGTCTTAACTGGTCTGTCTTTTTTGTGCTGTTTTTTGATGACCTTGCATAGATGGACCCTGGGAGAGGGCGAACCGCGGTTCGCCCTTACCGCGATCGGTAGCACGAGTGCCTGAAAAAGGGATTCATGATTTGGGTTGGCGAGGGGCGAGGGATGCCAATACCCATTACCTCAGCACCGAGGACGGCATGACGCTCGTCTTAACGCTCGCCAAGAGCTGTTTTCAGGGTAGCGATGAAGTCGGGATAGGAAATCGAGGCGGCCTGGGCGTTATAGAGGTGACTGGGGCTATCGGCTAAGAGGGCAGCGATCGCCAAACTCATGGCAACCCGGTGATCATCATAACTGTCCAAATCTGCCCCATGGAGGGGAACACCACCGCTAATTTCCAGGCCATCTGGCCGTTCGCTAACGTTTGCGCCGAGTTTGGTTAGTTCCCGGGCCATGGCCAGGAGGCGATCGCTTTCCTTGACGCGCAACTCAGCCGCATCGCGAATAACGGTCGTTCCCTGGGCCATCGTAGCGGCCACGGCTAAAATGGGTACTTCGTCAATGAGGCGAGGAATTAACGCACCCCCGAGGTCACATCCCTTTAACTGAGAACTACGAACGCGGATGTCGGCGACGGGTTCCCCGGCCACTTCCCGCTGATTTTCCAGAGTTAGATCGGCCTCCATCCGTTGTAGGGCCTCTAAAACTCCCGTGCGAGTTGGGTTAATGCCGACATTTTGCACCTGCAAATCCGAACCAGGAAGAATGGCGGCGGCCACCAGCCAAAAAGCGGCAGAACTGATGTCTCCAGGAACGATGACGTTTTGTCCGGTGAGTTTAGCGGGGCCGGTGACGGTGACGCGGTGACAACTGGGGTCTACGTCAATCTCAGCCCCAAAGGCCCGCAACATCCGTTCACTATGATCGCGGGATAGGGCCGGTTCGGTGACGGTGGTTTTGCCTTCGGTACTGAGTCCAGCTAGGAGAATACAGGATTTGACTTGAGCCGAGGCGACAGGAGAGTGGTAATGATTAGGAGTGAGTTGGCGGCCATAAACGGCGAGGGGAGCGAGGTTTCCGCCTTCGCGCCCCCAAATGCTGGCTCCCATCTGTTGCAGTGGACTGACGACCCGAGACATGGGCCGCGATCGCAGCGATTTGTCCCCCGTCACGGCAAAAAACTGTCCCGGTTGGGAGGCTAACAGTCCCAACATCAAACGTAGGGTAGTTCCAGAATTGCCAGCGTTGAGGACATCGTTAGGTTCTTGGAGGTTGCCAATTCCGAGACCGCGAATACGAACCGCTTGGTCTGAAAGTTGTGAAATTTCTGCCCCCATTTGCCGAAAACAGGCAGCGGTACTTTGCGGATCCTCTCCGAGGAGGAGACCTTTAATGGTTGTTTCCCCTTCGGCGATCGCGCCCAACATCAGGGATCGATGGGAAATGGATTTATCGCCGGGGATTTGAATTTTTCCCGATAGGGCAACTCCTGATGTTGGCGGAATAATAACTAAATCTTGACGTTGTTGATCGGTTTTGACTGTTACGATGGGGGAAGACATATCATTGACTAAAACAGCTAGGACAGTGGACTTATCTTAGCCCGTGGCTTGCTCTTGTGATCGCCGATGTGCGTCCATTCCTGACTCTCTGGTTTTTCTATGCTGACTCACCGCAAACCCGCTTGTCTGTCCTTGATTTCTACCGATCTCCCCTTGTGGTCTATGGTGGAAACCACGGCAACCCTCTATCAAAAAGACCAACAACGGTTTCATCTGCTGTTGAACGAACCGGCGGTTCTCGGGTGGCAACCCCAGTCCAATGCCGACTCTGACGGCCAACCGGCCTCGACTCCGACGCGACTGTTATGGTTCGAGATTTCTCCTTATCGGGCGATCGCCACCATGCAGGGACAAGGAGGACTCAGCTATCGTCATCTCTGGGAACGGGGAATGTATGGCATCAGTCGCTATTGGCTGCGAGGAGAAGACCCCCATTCTCATAGTCAGATGCGCCTGCGCAATTATACGCGGCAACTGGAGTTTTCCGGGGAATCACTGCCGGAACATTTGCGGCTCGACTATGAACTTTGGTCGGGACAACTCTCTCTGGGACGATATGTCCTCAATTTGGAGATTCACTCTTAATCTCGGAATCTCCCTGACAGTCAGCCAAAAATCAGGCCAAAACCATCCCCCTATCCGTATTAGAGACAGGGGGATGGTTTTAGAGTCTGGGTCTAGTTGGAGAGGTTGGCTTCGTCACCTTGTGACGCGGAGGCCGCCTCTGAGGCACTGTTATTGATTTCAGCGTTAAAGGCTTCGAGGCGATCGCTGTCACTGGTTAGGGCGGCCAAGGCATCGAACCAGATGCTTGACTCGGCATAGGCTTGGGCTACGTCTTCAGGAGTCGTGGCGGCCTCGAGTCGGGCCTGGAGGTCTTCGGAAACCTCAACTCGTTCAATCCAGCCTTGGGCAAAAACGTCAGCAGAGCGGCGTTGAGCGTTGCAGATGACGGATACGGTCCAACGGTAGGTTTTGCCGACTTCTAGGGACTGTTCTGAGTCTAAGGCGACTTGATTCATCCCCGCTTCTAGGCGGTCAAATTGCTGGATATAGATGGGGTTGGGATTACCATCTTCGACGAGGGTAAATTCAACGGGTCGGTTGATGGTATGCTCCGCGATCCAGTAGAAGACCGGCTGACCCGAGACCGTGTAGGCGGTATGATCGACGGGAGCGACTAGGGTGACATCGATTGTGGTGTCTTTATCACTGGCGATCGCCTCACAGCCACGAGATCCCGTCCCTTGGGTTTGTTGAGGACGACCACGATTCGGGGGAGTATAGGCAATGGGGCTAGCGTTCGCTCTTGCAAGCCAGGCGGAGGTTTGCGGGTGATGCCGTAGCGATGAACTGGTGGTCAGAGCCGCTTGACCCACGACCAAGCTAGCGGTTCCTAGCGTTACTGCAAGTATGGTGCTAAACCGTTTCATAATTCTGTTACTCCCCGAAAGACAGGTGGGACATATTCTTTAACCTATGCCGACTATGATATCATGTCAGATTGGTTTCGTCTTGTGAGGGGCAAGATTAGAGGATGGTGATGACTGGCAGTCGTTCGGCAAAGTGGATGGGGGCGATCGCGGCTATGGCTCTGGTGGCCGGTCTGGAGGTCTCGGGACGGCCCAGTTTAGCTCAGGGAGAACCGGGGCGAATTTGCGAGGAAGCATTGGCGGGAGCCATTGATGCGATTCGCCTCAATCACGGGCCGGGGTCTCGTTGGGGGATTTTAGTCGAGTCTCTCGGGGGCGATCGGACCTTCTACCGTCGCCAGGCGCAACAGTATTTTTTACCGGCTTCGAACGTCAAACTCCTCACCACCGCCGCTGCTTTAACTCACCTTGGTCCCGATTATCGGGTTCGTACCTCAGTCTATCGCACCGAAGAGGGGTTGCAGATCGTCGGCCGGGGAGACCCCACCCTAACCGGTGAGCAGTTAGAGACGTTGGCGCAACAGGTAGCGGCGGCAGGCGTGACTCAGGTGCCGCAACTCTGGCTCGATGCGAGTTATTTCCCAGGGGAGGCGATTAATCCCCGTTGGCAATGGGAGGATGTTCAAGCGGGATATGGCGCACCGGCGAGTAGTGCCATTGTTGACCGCAATGAGATTCCCTTTACCCTATATCCACAGGGGATTGGGGAGCCGTTGCGGGTGGAGTGGGAGCGCGATCGCGATCGCGGTCGTTGGCGTTTAGATAATCGCTCGCGAACCGTGTCTGCGAATCAGGAAGAATGGCTGGCCTTGGGCCGCAGTTTCCGTGACAATCAGATCACGATTGAGGGGGAGTTGATTGTCGGGTCTGACCCAGAACCGGTGTCGGTGGCCCAGGTGTATCCCAATGAAGCCTTTTTAGAGCAATTTGTGCGCCAGTTGCAAGATCAGGGGGTGCGGGTGGGACATCGCCGCATTACGGAGGTTCCCCGGTGGGTGAAAGGGGTCGAAATGGCTGGGGTCGATTCTCCTGCTCTCGGGAGTTTGGTGGAGCGAACCAATCGGGTCAGTGATAATCTCTATGCTGAGGTGTTGTTGCGTTGGTTGGGGGTCGCGGTATCGCCGGAGTTGTTGGCTGAGGAGGAGTCCTCGGGGAAACCCCTCTCGGCGGCGGAGCGAGGATTGCAAATGGTGAGTCGGGTGTTGGCTCAGTTGGGGGTTGATGAGGAGCTGTTTGAGGTCCATGATGGCTCGGGGTTATCTCGGTTGAACTGGGTCAGTCCTCAGGCTCTGGTGCAGACGTTACAGGGAATGGCTCGGAGTCCTTATGGGAGTCTCTATCGGGCCTCGCTGCCGGTGGCGGGGGAGTCGGGGACGCTGCGGTCTCGTCTCGGGGATAGTCCGGTGGCGATTCAGGCGAAGACGGGCACGATCGCCGGAGTTTCGGCGTTGTCGGGGTATTTGGAGCATCCCGAGTATGGAACCCTGACCTTTGCGATTATAGTCAATCAATCAACGCGATCGGTGAGCGAACAACGGGCGGCGATCGATGATATGGTGCGGCTATTGACCCGAGTTCGTTCCTGTTCGGGGTAACCTGGGATTGGATGTTGAGCCGTTATCGGGTTAGCTTGACTCGTCTGCGGTTTTGTCCCTGATGTCCGTCTTCGTCCCGTCGTGAAGTCGTCTTGTTAAGTGGTAAGCACTGTGAAACGTCAGCACCCTGACCCTCCGAGGCCGTCAACTGTCTCTAATCCCCGTCCTTCTACTCATATTCATGTGAGTCATAGTCCCATGATTCAGATTGAAGATACCTATCGTTTTGAGCAACCTGACCAACTTACTGATGCATTTAACGTGAACCAAGGTGAGGCGATGAAAGAACTCCAGCATTTAGCCGCATGGGTCCGAGAGCAATATCCTGAGGGGTATTTATTAACCTGGTTATTGAATCAGCCGGGGTTATGGTGGTGCGATGGTGAGATTTATCAGGCGGCGTTGTCGAAGGATGGCGCTCGTTTGAAACGCTATGTGCAGAAGAATGACCAGCAAGAGATGTTGCAGGGGATTGCCAGTAAGCTAACTCATGATGAGAGTTGGAATGCGTTGGCGGTGAGTTTGGGACGGATTTTTGCTCTGTATCAGCAGGAGTTGACTCAGTTGCAGGAACGACGGGTGCAACAGGTGGCGCGATCGCGATCGAAGTCCTCGGATTCGGAGAATTGGTCGTCGGATATTTCGGTGCAAAAACCCCTTCCTGATCCCAATGCTGACCCCATTACGGGAGTGGAAAAGGGTTAAGATGTTGCAGGTTATCTCGTGCCATGGCTGAAGCTGTGGCGCGAGTTGTTGGTGGTGCTTTATTCGTCTCTACTCTGAGTCCCTATTCCGGTCTTGCCACCGTTTTTTCCAATGACTGGTGGGTTCTAAATCTGACTCGGCTTGCTCTTGACGGCGGCGTTCTTGAATGCTCGGTCGCGTGTCATTGAGATTGGGATCTCGGTAGGGGATGGCGGCTCGGGTTTGTAAATGTTCTTGTTCTTGGAGGGATAATGGGGGTAAGGTACGGCGACGCCAGGTGGCAACGGTTCCAGGACTTTTACGGCCGACGGGATGGGTTGAACCAATTTGTAATCCAACCTCTTGTAAGGCACTTCGTACGGCCGCAGAACAGGAATAGGTGGCTAAGTAGCCGTTGGGGGATAAACAATGTCCGACCTGCTTGAGAACGTCAACTGTCCATAATTCGGGACAGGTAGGGGGAGAAAAGGGATCGAGAAAAATAGCATCGGCTTGAAACCCCTCTTGGTTCAGATCTTGGAGGCGCGATCGCGCGTCACCAAAGCGTAAGTCAGCCTTTAATCGAGTATCTTCAAAATGATGATCTTGCGAGAGATCTTCTAAACGCCAACGAACCTCATTTGACCAATCATTGAGCAAGTCTTGATGTACGGCAGCTTTAGGAATTACCCGCTCTAATTCCAATCCCACTAAGACAATTCGGCAATGATGATTAGCTTCCCAAATTGCCTCGATCGCAGCGGCACTGTTATAGCCTAAACCATAGCAAATATCCAGCAGATAAATCACCTCTGAGACGTTTGCCTGTTCCCGAAGCCGGGTTGGCTGAACAAACTTCTGTTCGGCTTCTTGTTTGGCACCATGATGGGAATGAAATAACTCGCCAAATTCCTGAGAAAAAAAGGTGAACGACCCATCCTGGGTTCGTTGTGGGGTTAAGGGACGCACTAGGGGAACACGAGGAAATTTCGGCGAAGACATAATATCTCAATAATGAAACAGCGATTGATCTATCGTTGCGGATGAATCTTTAACTGAACATTTAATGGTAACTCAATTATGAACTTCGTGCCGTGACCAAGTGTTGATGCACAATCTAGTTTCCCTTGATGGGATTGAGTAATAATTTGATAGCTCGTCGGCAACCCCATACCCGTTCCCGTTCCCACCGGTTTCGTCGTAAAGAAAGGATTGAAGATTTTGTCTTGGGTGCTAGCACTCATACCGCAGCCATTGTCCTGAATGGTGATCATAACCGCATCTGGAGAAACCAGACTGGTGGTTAACGTGATTTGACCTTGGTACTGTTCAAGTTGAGACGAGTTAAGCTGATTGCGTTTAACCTCGATCGCATCAATGGCATTCATGAGCAGGTTCATAAACACCTGATTGAGTAAACCGCTATAACAGGACACGTGAGGCAATGTACCATACTGTTTAATCACCTCAATCTCTTGCGGGGGATTTCCTTCATGGAGTCGATTCCGCAGCAACACGAGGGTGCTATCAAGATTTTCATGAAGGTCTACATCTTTGAGATTTGACTCATCGAGACGGGAAAATGTCCGTAAAGACTTGACAATATCTCGGATTCGTGTTGCTCCATATTTCATGGAGGTAATGATTTTCGGAAAGTCATCGAGGAGAAATTCCAAGTCAATGGCTTCGCAGTACTCAGACAGATCCTCAGGAGGATTCGGATAGGCTTGACTGTAGCGTTGATAGAGTTCAATTAAGCCTTGGGAATACTCCGCCGCATAGTCTAGGTTGCCATAAATGAAACTGACGGGATTGTTGATTTCATGAGCAATCCCTCCAACTAATTGTCCTAAGCTGGACATTTTTTCAGCTTGTAGTAACTGAATTTGGGTATCTTGCAATTGGCGATAGGCTTGGCTGAGTTCTTCACTTTTACTTTTCGCTTCACGGTAGAGATCGGCTTGTTGGATTGCGATCGCCACTTGATTAGCAATTTCTTGTAAAAGCCAAATATCATCTGAGTCCCATTCCTGAATTTCATGAGTCCAGCCTAAGTGAAAGCCTCCGAGTCGTCCACCCATCGTTTGCACAGGAATTGTGCCATAGGATTGAATTGAAGAGTGTTTAAAAAGCTGTTTTATGGACTCATCATTACACGTATCAATTGAATTAATTAGGTAGGGCCGGTTGTCCATCAAAGCGGCATAGACTTTCTGAAAATGTTCCAATTTATACTCACCTAAAAAACTAGGCACTCCTGGAGCTTTGGACTCCTTAAATACCTGCCAATACTCATCATTTTCCTGAACAAAAGACCAACCAAAGCAGCAAAAATCAACTTTTAATTCATCAAAAATAGCCGTAACCGTACTCTCTAAAATAGTATCGAGATTTAAGGACTTACGGATTTTAAGGCTGATGGAATTGAGGATTTGGGTGCGGACGAGAAGTTCTTGCCGTTCTCGCTCGGCTCGTTTGCGATCGCTGATATCCCGAATCAACGATAAAACTTCTGTCTCTGTTGCTTTCACAAAGCGAGCTTCAAAATTTTGCTCTATCCCAGGGACTGGCAATTGATACTCAAAAATTTGTGGGTCTCCCGTCTCGAAGGTTTTGTCAATAATATCTTTAACTGCGATCGCAAACGGTCCTGGAAAAATATCCGCGATATTTTTGCCAATAAAGTCTGTCGGATCTTCAAACGCTGCCACATCTCGGGAGGGTTTATAGTCCAAAAAGACCGCCTCTCGACTATAGCGAAACATCATATCCGGGATGGCGTTGAGCAAGGCGCGGGTTTGAGCTTCTTCATCCCGTAATTCTTCTTCAATTTGTTTGCGCTGGGTAATATCAATCACAACGCCAAAGAGTCGAACCGGATGACCCTCATCAAACTCAACCTGAACCCGAATATTCACATAAGCCAGGTCTCCGTCCGGACGTACAATCCGAATATCAAAATCTTGGGGAATTCCAGTTTTCGCCTCGTGGGTATATTGGAGAAATCGAGGAATATCATCAGGATGGAACTGTTGCACATGCTCCTCAAACGTCGGTTCTCCTTGATTTGGGTGCATTCCAAAGATACGAAACACCTCGTCGGACCAGGTGATATCTTGCTTAGCCATATCAAAAGACCAATTCCCGACATGGCCGAGCGCTTGCGCTTCTTTGAGTTGTTGGGTTAGCCGTTGCAGTTCTAATTCCTTCGTGCTGCGATCGCGAATATCGCGGATAATCGTTGAGAAGTACTCCTCCTCCTGAGATTGAGCTGTATGGTGCATAATCACCTGTTCGACCGGGATATCCTCGCCATCAGGAGTTCGAATCGCCGTTTCTCCCCGCCAAACCCCCAAACGCCGTGCTTCGGGTAACCCTTCTTCTAAAATTCTTTTTAAGACCCAGTCTGGACAGACTTCTCCTAAGTATTTCGGGAGTTCTCTCTCTCCATATAACCGTTTCCAGACCTCATTGAGATAAAGAATTCGACCTGACGCGTCTGCGGTCCCAATAAAATCAGAAGTCCTCTCTAAAATTGCCAACAAACGACGTTGATGAGATTCCAGTTCTTTCTGTTGAGTGATATCACGAATATAACCATACCAAATGGTACTGCCATCGGCGAGTGACTGAGGAGTAGCATGACCGAGTAACCAGACAATCTGACCCTCACTTTTAATGATGCGATATTCACAATACCAAGGAATACCCTGAACCCGAGATATCTCAATCGACTGGTCCATGGCTGCGAGATCTTCAGGGTGAATCATTGCAAACACCACCCCAGCATCATCTTGCACCGCTTCAGGACTCACGCCGTAAATCTCTCGAATGCCTTCACTGGCATAGGGAAAATGATAACTCCCATCAGGACGCATCCGAAACTGGTAGATAACACCGGGAATGTGGCGAAAAATCTGTTGTAGACACTCTGACTCCGGGAGAACTGTAGCTTCAGCCTGTTCAGTTCTCAACCGCGAGAGGATCTGTTGCGTTGCATTGAGTTGAGATTGGAGAGAATTTAAGTCTTGGCAATACCGTTCCTTCTGATCTTGGCAATTTTTCTGAAGCTGTTTTATGGTTTTTTCAGCCTGTTTCAGTTGACTCATGTCTCGTAGTGCCAAGACATGATAGTTTCCGGCGGCTTGATAGGTAATTGCATAGTCCACTTCACGAATCTCGCGTTCCTGACGCATGATACAAAAGGAACCGCGAATTCTACCTTGATCTTTCAGTTTTTCGTGGATTTCTAGAAAGTCAAATCCTGGTTCAGTGATGCTATTAATTGATGCTTGTAGGAGTTCGGCACGAGAGCAGCAGAATAAGTCGCAAGCCGCTTCGTTGCCATCGAGAAAACCACCATTTGAGTCTAAGATCACCATGGCATCTAAGGCCGCATCCAGAAGACCACGCCACTCGGCTCGGAGTAATGTGAAGGACTCAAGGGTAACTTTATTCCCGTCTAAACTATCAAAGGACGGATTGGGGGAAAACGATCCGGACATATGTCAACGGCAAAGTTGCTTGCGTTTCGACTATATCACAAGGATTTGGCGATCGCCGTTCTTTTTTACTTCATGTTAAGTTCTTCGCCAAGATTCGCCAGCCGAGTTGTCTACGTCAATTTATTAAGATAACTTCACAAATTCAGCAAAATTCGAGGATGTCAACGGGGATTTGCCCCGAATTCTGAATTATCTTCACAAAAAATTCACAGTTTCGCTGAGTAAGATTCTCCCATTGACCGTCTCATCTCAGAAACAAACTTGTGAATGAGCGAACGTTACTCTCAAGTTAAAGAATGTAAACCCTCGCTATTAAGGGAGTTCACCATCGTCGGGGGTCCAAAGTTGCGATAGGCGATCGCGAACTTGCGTAAAAGTTTCAAAAGGTTCGTAGTGAACACCCCGTTGCGTCAGATAACGACAGAGGCGATCGCGGGCAAACACCCGAGGGGCCGCCAGAGCTGCCTTAAGATCGGTGACGGAATCCCCAATCAGAATCCAATCAGGTTCTCCATCATGCTCAAGATAATGCTCAATCACCGCCAACTTATTGACCATTTCTCCCTCTCCCTCAAACTCCGAGTAAGGAGAACAGTAGGTTCCGTGACGGTGCAGTTGCACCGCATGGATTCCCCGCAGCCGCTGGCGGAACTCCCCTAACACCGCCTCAACCACCCCTTGGATTCCCCCAGATACCACCACCAAAGGAACGTTTTGCTCATCGAGGAAATCGAGCAGTTCCACAAATCCAGGGCGGATTTTATAGCTGGCCGCCAACTGAAGAATGTCGGGGTAACAGGCGGCGGGAATGGCTTCAAGCATCTGATGCACACCCTCCTGTAGACTCAGGCTCAGGTCATAAATTTGCGGCAGAACGCGGCTGGCCGCTTCAGGGGCAAATCGTTCAACCGTAGAGATAAAGGTATCTTCGAGGGTGATGGTTCCGTCGAAATCGCAAAAGACAATGGGAGACATAAGGGGAAAGGGAATAGGAGAAGAGAAGGCAAGAGGCAACAGGCAACAGGCAAGGGGGGCGAGAGTTTGGTAGACTAGAGAGGTTGTTGCCCGGTCAGTTGAAGGCAACTGTACAACAGATTAGTCACAATCGATTATTCACAACAGATTAGTCTGCGTTTTCCCTTCCTAAAGCCATTTATGAGCAACGAGCTGCGAACCGAACTGCAAGAGGCGATCGACACCCGACGCACCTTTGCAATTATCTCCCACCCCGACGCCGGGAAAACCACGCTCACCGAGAAGGTGTTGCTGTATGGGGGGGCGATTCATGAAGCGGGGGCCGTCAAGTCGCGGCGATCGCAGCGTCACGCCACGTCCGACTGGATGGCCATGGAACAACAGCGGGGGATTTCCATTACCTCAACGGTGTTGCAGTTCCTCTATAACGACCATCATATTAATCTCCTCGATACTCCGGGACACCAAGACTTCGGCGAAGATACCTATCGCACCCTCACGGCGGCCGATAACGCCGTGATGTTGGAAGATGCCGCTAAGGGATTAGAACCCCAGACTCGCAAGCTGTTTGAAGTCTGTCGGATGCGATCGCTGCCAATTTTTACCTTTATCAATAAAATGGATCGTCCCAGTCGCGATCCTCTCGAACTTCTCGATGAAATCGAACAGGAGTTGGGGTTAGCCACCTATCCCGTGACTTGGCCCATTGGTAGCGGCGATCGCTTCAGCGGCGTATATGATCGCCGCCAAGGGAAAGTTCATCTCTTCAAACGTACCGCTCACGGAACCAAAGCCGCCGAAAATACGATTTTTGAACTCGGAGATCCCCGCCTAGCTGACTTAATTGATCCCGAACTGTATCACCAACTCAAAGATGAAATTGAAATCCTCGACGAACTCGGAACCGAATTTGACTTAGAAGCCATTCACAGCGGCCAACTCACCCCAGTCTTTTTCGGCAGTGCCATGACCAATTTCGGGGTGCAGCTCTTCCTAGATGCCTTTGTCGACTATTCCCTGAAACCCTATCCCCGCCACAGTACCCGAGACGATATTGACCCCACCTATCCTGAATTTACGGGGTTTGTCTTTAAGTTGCAGGCTAATATGGACCCCAAACACCGCGATCGCGTCGCCTTCGTGCGCGTTTGTAGTGGTAAATTCGAGAAAGACATGACCGTGCAACACGCCAGAACCGGAAAAACCGTACGTCTGTCTCGTCCCCAAAAACTCTTTGCTCAAGGTCGAGAATCCCTCGACACCGCCTATCCTGGAGATGTTATTGGTTTAAATAATCCAGGAATGTTTGCCATCGGTGACACCATTTATAACGGCAAAAAACTAGAATATGAAGGGATTCCTTGTTTCTCCCCAGAAATTTTTGCCTATCTACGCAACGTGAACCCATCGAAGTTTAAACAATTCCGTAAAGGGGTCGCAGAACTGCGAGAAGAAGGAGCCGTACAGATTATGTATTCCGTGGATGAATCCAAACGAGATCCCATCCTAGCGGCGGTGGGCCAACTGCAATTTGAGGTGGTTCAATTCCGGATGGAAACCGAATATGGCGTCGATACTCGCTTAGAACTCTTACCCTTTACCGTGGCCCGTTGGGTTCAGGGAGGTTGGGAGGCCCTAGAAGACGCCGGCCGCATTTTCAATACAGCCGCCGTCAAGGATAGTTGGGAGCGTCCAGTATTATTATTCCGCAATGAGTGGAATGTCGCTCAAGTTCAAGCAGACCATCCCAAGTTACAGTTAAGTAACATCGCCCCAGTCGTGTCAGGGAAAGAGCCAATTGAACGCTGATGAAACGGAAACTAGCTGAGAAAAATCCCAGCCAGTTTCCCTGAAGACGACACCTATACCCAAAAAACTCAAAAACCAGGCAACAACACCTCCAGCTAGAGTGAGCCGTTGCGATGGTCTTATCTTTTACCATATCCTAGAGTGCGAATGTCCCTTGGGCTAAGACTTTAGGATTTTTTTATAGTCATGATTCTATGTTTATAAATGAACTATGCTATGGTTTTAAAATATGCCCATAGTTTGATGGTATGACCTTGTTCAATATGACCTTGTTCAAACAGATCGCTGAACAACAAATGACCTTGCAGCCTAACATCTCTTAGAATACTCTAAAATCCCCATGACACAGCCCCTAAAAACTGAGTTCCCTGTTACCCCGATGATTCCCTCCAGCCATAATGAGGTGAGTTTAGAAATTATGAAGGGGAAAGCTCATCATCTCCGAGGTGAGATTCAAGATGCACTCTACTGGTATCGCCAATCGGTTCTCAACCATCCCACCTGTAGCCTCTCTTATTTTCATCTCGGTGAAGCCTTGTTAGCACTCAATCAGTTACCGGCAGCATTCAAGGCATATTGCAAGGGATTAGCTTGTCATGATACGATTCAAAAAC
>LSZA01000124.1 GCA_001637315.1 Phormidium willei BDU 130791
TCTTTTGCGGGCAATTTACACTCATTGCTTACTGACGGGAGAGCGGAAATGCGGCGAAGCGATATAGAGGTGATGCGCGAGGTCGTGACGAAGGTCACGCAAATTCTGGCGGGGATGGGTGTGCAGGTCACACAGCGAGGCATGCAAGCCTACGTGGAGACCGACAAGAAGACCCTGAAGCCGATCCGGGTCAACCTGCCCTATCTGCCCGACAACGCCGATCAAGAGCTGATTATGGCGATGCAGGGCTTTCTCGATCACGAGGTTGCGCACATCCTGTTCACCGACTGGAGCACGGTCATCGCCGCATACGCCGATGGTCAGACGGTCGGCGTCTTGCATAACATCTTCGAAGACCCTCGCATCGAAGCTGCCATGCACCGCCGGTTCACGGGATCGGCCTACAATCTGGAGCAGGTGCAATGCTTCCTTCTGAACCGCATGATCCGCCCAAAGATCGAGCCGGCTCTGCGCGATCCGAGCAAGACCGAGTTCCAGAAGTTCTCGATGCTGGCGGTTTGCATCGCCCGCGCCTGGGCCGGTCAGCAGGTCTTTATCGACTATATGAGCGATAAGTGGGGGCTGATTCCCGATGTGGTGAAGCGGCTCAAGGGCATTGAGGCCCGCGCCGCTGCTCTGACCAGCTCTCAGGATGCGCTCGATCTCGCACGCGAGGTGAAGAAGCGGCTTGGCGCAATCACGCCGCCCTCTATGCCGATGCCGCCTATGTCCGGTAAGGGCGAGAAGGACGGCGAGAAGAAGTCGGCTCCTAGCGATGCCGGTGAGCCGGATCAGGAAGACACCGGCGGCGACCACGACGACGTGGGCGACGAGGAGAACAAGTCCGACGAGGGCAGCAAGTCCGACGAGGACGAGGGTGAAACCCGCTCGTCCAAGTCGAAGAAGGACGACGATGAGGGCGACGACGATGAGGGCGACGACGCTGAGGGCGACGACGATAGCGATGCTGCTGGCGACTCTGCTGGCAGTGACAGCGATGAGGGCGACGACGCGGATACTGATGCCGATAGCTCTGAAGGCGCGGGCGAAGACGATGCAGGTGAAGATTCTCAGGATGGAGATCATAGCGGAACGTCTGGTGAGCTGGACGATCAGGACGACGCATCGTCGGATGAGGGTGACGAAGACGGGCTGAGCGAGGACGACGCATCGTCGGATGAGGGAGAGCCGAGCGAGGGTGGCGATAGCGGCGACAAGAGCGACGCGCCTACCGCAGAGAACGACGATGATGGTGACGACGCCGATCAGACCGACGAATCTGGCGAAGAAGGCAGGCAGCTCGATGAGGAGGCAAGTGACTTGCCTGCCGAGGACGCAGCACGCCTAAAGGAGATCGAGAAGGCCCTAGAGGACTTCGAGGACTTCGATGATATGGCGGCGAGCGCCATTCGTGACGCCTGCGAGTATGCCGCCGAAGGAGCGGACTATCTAATCTACACCAATGAGTTCGACCGTATCGAGCCTGCGCCGAAGCCGTCCAAAAGCATGACGGCTATTGTTGAGCGCATGGATAGCGATACGCGCCACATGATCGGCCCGATGCAGAAGGAAATCGAGCGATTGATGGCGGCGCACAATCGCATCGTATGGCAACCTGGCCTCAAGCGCGGCAAGCTGAACCCCTCTGCGCTGCACCGCCTGTCGGCTGGCGATCCGCGCGTCTTCCGCAAGCGTCAGGATCACAAGGCGCTCGATACCGCCGTGGAGTTGGTGGTCGATCTTTCGGGCTCAATGAGGGGCAGGCGTGTACACACGGCGATGGTCTCGGCCTACGCTCTGTCGCAAACTCTGGAGCGAATCAACATCGCTCATGAGGTCATCGGCTTCACGACTGGAACCGAGGGCTATTATGAGACGATGGCTGAAGGCAGCAAGACGGGCGTCGAGTATTCTCGGTATGAAAGCCTGTACATGCCGATCTTCAAGGACTTTACCGAAAAGCTGACGTTCCAGAACAAGGAGAAAATGGCGCACGCCGCCTATGGCGGGGCCGATATGGCAAATAACATTGACGGTGAATGTGTTCAGATCGCCGGTCAGCGCCTCTCTCGCCGCACTGAGGAACGCAAGATCATGATCGTCCTGTCGGACGGTGAACCGGCTTTCGTAGGTGACACTCTTGCTGGTCGTCGCCATCTGAAGAAGGTCGTCACCGATCTGGAAAGTGCCGGCGTGGAAACGCTCGGCATCGGCATTCAGTCAGATTCTGTAGAGCACTATTACAGCAAGCATGTGGTCATCAGCAGCGTCGAGGAGCTGCCGACCGTCGTTCTGGGCTTTCTGAAAAGCGCGCTCACCTGAGCGCGTTTCCCAAACTTGCAGTCAGCACTTACTGTTGACCGCCCAAGTCGCATAGCGTACAAAATCAGACAGTCAGCAGCGGCAACACACACGGAGCGAATAAGCGATGGCTGAGAAGATCGTTTGTCAGGTTTGCGGCGCGGCAGCGCATGTGATCAGCGCGCACCTGAAGGAGCATCACCCCGAATTGAGTCTGGAGGATTACCGGCAGATGTATCCTGACGCGCCGGTACTCTCTCCTGCCGCCGAGAAGAAGGCGGCTGAAATCAAGGAGCGCTCGGCTCGCATGGCTAGCGAGGCTGCTGAGCGTCCGAAGGCGGCAATGGCTGCGACTGCCGAGGTGGTGCCGATGCGTCCACGTCCGAGCGAAATGAGTACCGCGAAGAAGGCGCTGCACGAGGTCTTCAAGACCGGCAAGATCAAGGGTGCCATGAACGCGAAGGGCAACCCGATTCCGATCCAGGTGATCGAGGAGGGTCACGGCTTCGAGGATTTCGTGCCCGAGATCGATGGCAACTACATCTTCAACGTCGATCTGCTGAAGACGGTTCTGATGGGTCTGGAGTGCAACATTCCGGTCTATCTGTTCGGGCACGCCGGGACCGGCAAGTCCACTGTTATCGAGCAGACTGCCGCCTTTACCGGGCGTCCGTGGCTGCGCATTCAGCACACGGTCAACATGGAAGAAGCGCACGTCCTCGGTCAGTACATCGTCAAAGACGGCGCGACCGTCTGGGAGGAAGGTCCGCTGCCGTTCGCGATGCGTCACGGCCTGCTGTATCTGGCCGACGAGTACGACTTCGCCATGCCGCACGTCCTCGGCCTCTATCAGCCGGTGCTCGAAGGCAAGGCGCTGATCATCAAGGAGGCGCCGCCTGAGTACCGCGTGGTGAAGCCGCATCCGATGTTCCGCTTCTGTGGCACGGGTAACACCAATGGTGCCGGCGATGACACTGGTCTCTATCAGGGGACCAACATGCAAAACTTCGCCAACTACGAGCGCTTCGGCATCGTGGAGCACGTCGAGTGGATGCCGACCAAGCAGGAGGTCGGCGTCGTCTCCGGGCAGGCTATGATCGCCGAGGAGGATGCGGCGAAACTGGTGCAGTTCGCCAGCGAGGTTCGCAAGGCGCACGAGGCTGGGCGCGTCGGCGCCACGATCTCCCCGCGCGCCTTGATCAATGCGGGCAAGGTCGGGCTGCGTCGTGGCAACTTCCGTGCCGGCGTCAAGCAGTCCTTCATCAATCGTCTGAACCGCGTGGATCGCGAAGTTTGCGACCAGATCGCGCAACGCATCTTAGGGTAGGTCAGTAACCGATGACTTATCAGTGGTGCGATTACGAGCGCCTGGTCAAGAAGGAAGCCCGGAAGGCGTACACGCGCCTCCGGGCTTCCGGATGCAACGTCGAGCTGGACGATCTCGTGCAGGAGGGCGCCATCACCTTCATCAAGGCTTGCGAGAAGTATTGCGCTCAGGCGAGCGATGCGAAGTTTTCGACCTATCTGGCGCGAGCGCTTCAGAACAACCTGCGTCGGTGGGGCAAGTACGAAACCCGCAAGGTCGCCCGCTCGATGGATGACGAGATCGGTGAGAGTGGCGGCACGCTGCACGATCTTATAGGCACCGACGAAACCCGGCCCGACAGCCTGGTGGAGCAATCCCGCATCGCCGCCGCTCGACTGAAGGCGCTATCGCCGCTAGCCCGGCGCTGCGTGGAAATGCTGGACAGCCCGCCGCCGGCACTGATCGAGGAGTACCGTCGTGTGGTGCAGTTCGAGCGATACGCCGAGGAGATGGGCTTCGCGGTCAAGACTTCGCGTCTGAATCTGCCCTTCATCTATCGCGCACTCGGTCTGCCGACCAAGACGGCGTGGCGGGTCAGCGCGGAAATTCAGTCTTTCGCCAAGGGGGAGAAGCAGTGATCAAGCCAGGGTGTCATGGCAGCTACGTCGTGCGCCGTCTCGGCAACCCCGCATGCGCCGCTTGCCGCGTTGCGCAGTCGTGCGAGACGGCAGCGCACGCGACCGCTCAGAGCGTGCGAGACGCTTTCGGCGTGTCTTTGCTACCGGGCACACCGGTAAACATTAAGAAGCCGTCAGCGGCTTCCGCAGCGGCTTCTAGCGCGGTTCGCGCTAAGCGGGCGAAGTCCGCCGTCACGGTCCCCGATGGAATGACGAAGAAGGGCGCGCAGGCATACTCGTCGCTGACCCGCGCCGGTTTCGATGAGGTCACGCTACGCGCAACGATCAAGGCGGATAAACTGGACGGCATTCCGCTCGCCTACGTGCGCTCGGCTCTGGAGCTGCTGCGCGTCAATGGCACGGTCAGTCGTGACAAGCTGCGCGATCACCTGATGCGCGATCTCAACTGGAACCACGCATCCGCTGATTCCCATGTGAACATCCTAAAGTCAGCGCTTACATACTTGAACGTGATCACTACGGACGGAAAGAGCTTCACCCTCAATGACTAGCCCCCTCAATATCCGATCCCACTTTTCGTTGGGCGAGTCCACGCTGACACCCGACTGCATCAAGGAAGAGGTCGAGGCGCGCGGCTACAAGAGCGCAGCGCTCGTAGACACCATGTCGATCTCGGGCATGCCCGACTTCACCCGTGCCATGCAGAAGATCAGCGTCAAGCCTGTCATCGGTGTGCGCCTGCGCGTCGTGGAAACGCTGGACAAGGACAAGAGCGCCAAGAATCAGCCGGTGTGGATGCCGAAGCTCTACATCCGCACGCAGGACGGGCTTGCGCGCATGATGCGTCTGCTGAGCCTGGCGAACGACGATGAGCACTTCTACTACAAGCCGCGTCTGCTCTGGAACGATGTGGTCAACGAGCTGGAGAGGGATGCGTTCGTCTTCACCACCGGCGACTTCAATAGCCTGCTGACGCACCCGCTCGCAGGCAACATGATTGAGATGGCGTCCGTGCGTCTCGGCGGAAAAGCGTTCGTGGAGCTGATCCCGGTGGACTCGCCGCTATGGGATCGCGTCGCGCATCTGGGCGTCCAGATCGCCGACGAACGCGAGTTAAACACCCTCGTCACCTGTCCTGCGCTCTACCGCACGGGCCGTGACCGCTCGCTTGACCTTCTCGCCACAATCCTCGGCGGCGCCAAGCTGGGCGACCGCTGGGCGCTGGAACAGTACGTCCGCGAGTTCACCTTCAAGAGCGGCAAGGAGCTGGCCGAGGCGAGCATCGAGCAGGTCAAGCGCATGCGCGAGCGCTATGGCCCTCATATCTCCGGGAGCTTCTGGCAAGCGGGTCTGCGCGAGGCGACAGGCTTCGCTGAAAACTATATCGGCTATGAGTGGGAGAAGATGCCGGTTAGCCTGCCGACAATGGCGCCCGACGAAGACGCGGCGCTGGTCGAGGCATGCAAGACGGGCTGGATGGAGCGCTTCACGAAGCCTGTCTTCGGACACAAACCCACAGACCTAACGCCCTACAAGGAGCGACTGCGCTACGAGCTGGACGTGCTGAAGGGCATGGGCTTTTCCGGCTACTTTCTGCTCGTGCAGGAGATCGTGAAGTGGGCGAAGGACAACGACATTCTGGTCGGTCCCGGTCGCGGCTCGGTCGGCGGATCGTTGGTCGCCTATTTGATGGGCATCACCGACGTTGACCCGCTGCGCTTCAACCTGCTTTTCGAGCGCTTCATCAATCCAGAGCGTATCGACCTTCCCGACGCGGACCTCGACTTCATGTCCACCCGCCGTCACGAGGTCATCGAACACATCAGCCACAAGTACGGCTGGGAGAAGGTCGCAGGCATCAGCAATTACACGGCGCTCGGCTCCGGATCGGCGCTGCGCGACGTTGGCCGCATCCACGGTCTCGACTTCAAGGAGCTGTCCATCTCCAAGCTGATTCCAAAACCACAGGGTCAGCCGATGGCGCTGAAGGATGCGCGCGAGGAGGTTTCCGCACTCGATACCTTCGCGAACGTCAATAAGCAGGTTTGGGATGACGCTGTGTCGCTCGAAGGTGTCATGCGCGGTCTGGGCCGACACGCTGCTGGCGTGGTTGTCGCCGGCTGTGACCTCATCGACCGCAGCGTGGTTGAGACGCGCAACGGCGAGCGCACGGTCAACTGGGACAAGCGCGTGGTCGAGGAGATGGGCCTGGTCAAGATGGACATTCTGGGCTTGTCCACGCTCGACATGATCCGAGAGGCGATGACGCACATCTGGGAGCGTCACATGGTCCGCTTCGATCCGCTTGCGCTGCCTCTGGACGACGAGAAGACCTTGGCGGGCTTCTCACGCGGCGACACCATCGGCGTCTTCCAGTTCGAGAGCGGTGGCATGCGCAAGCTGCTCAAAGACCTGGCAGTCGGCGGCACGCTGACCTTCGAGGACATCGCCGCCGCAACGGCACTCTACCGTCCCGGCCCGATGGACTCCGGTCTGCTGGAGGACTTCGTGGCGATCCGACAGGGCTTTCAGTCGCCCTCCTACGATCACCCGAACATGCAGAACGCTCTGGAGCCGACCTACTCGGTCATCGTCTATCAGGAGCAGGTCATGCAGCTAGCGCGTGACCTTGCCGGCTTCACCTTCGCCGAAGCCGACCA
The DNA here is from genome assembly GCA_001637315.1 of Phormidium willei BDU 130791. Classification (GTDB taxonomy): domain Bacteria; phylum Cyanobacteriota; class Cyanobacteriia; order Cyanobacteriales; family Geitlerinemataceae; genus Sodalinema; species Sodalinema willei. The sequence goes on from LSZA01000124.1 coordinate 6,906, forward strand.
TCTCCGTAAGGCGATGGGCAAGAAGGACAAGGCGAAGATGGCTTCGCTGAAAGAGAAATGGGTTGAAGGCTGTCACAATCACTCGTCCATGAACGAGACGCGCGCCACGCTGCTGTGGGATAAGATCGAGAAGTTCGCTGGCTACGGCTTCAACAAGAGCCACGCCGTCGAATACTCACTGATCTCCTACATCAGCATGTACATCAAGGCTCACTATCCGGTGGAGTTCTATGCCGCCGCGATGACGATCCTGGATGACGACAAGCTGCCGGGTCTGCTGACGGATGCGAAAGCCCGTCATATCGCCGTCACGCCGCCCGACATCAACGTCAGCACGGGCCGTTTCGAGATACTAACGGACACGCAGCTATGCGCGCCATTCTCCCGCGTCAAAGGCGTCTCGCTGAAGGGTTCTGCGGCTATCCTCGAAGCGCGAGAGGCAGGCCCGTTCAAGAGTCAGGCGAACTTTCTCAAGCGTGTGGAGAAACGTCGCTGCAACAAGCGCGTGGTCGAGGCTCTGGAGAAGGTCGGTGCGTTCGTGCGCATCGAACCCAGCCATCTACCGGTAGATCATCCAGACCGTCAGCGCGATCTGGCAGAGCTGATGCCGAGCCTGGTGCTGAAGGGCGTCAACGTCACTCGCTCCATCGACATCAAGGACACCAAGACGCGAGCGCGCCTGAACAAGCTGATCAAGGAGTACATGGACTCGACCGATCCGATCTTTTCAGAGGCGGTCCCGGTCAAGCCTGGGCTCGGCAAGACACCACGCTTCATGGTGATCACGGACGGCCCCACCTGGTCCGAGGAGCAGGGCGAGAAGTTCACTGCTGGAGCCACCTTCGCACCCTACCTGGAGGCTCTGAGCGAGGCGGGCTTGTCGAAGGAGGATGCCTACTGGACCGGGCTGCACAAGGTCGCAAAGCTGGAGGGCGAGAAGTTCTATACGAAGGCGCAGACCAAGGCGAACGCGCCCTACATCGAAGCTGAGATCGACATCCTGCGACCGCCGGTGATCATGCTGATGGGCACCGGAGTTGCCCGCCACTTTCTGAAGGACATGAAGGGTCCGGTTCTCGACCACGCCGGCAAGGTGGTCTTCAACAAGGAGCTGGACTGCAACATCGTGGTCGGCTTCAACGCCAACATGATCCATCACGATGGGTCCAAGCAGGCGATCCTCAACGATCTGTTCCGTCAAGTGGCCGACATGATCGTGCCGCTGTAGGTAAGTAGGTGGTGACTTATTTTTTCCGTTGATGGGAAGCACCCCTGCTGCTATCAAGACACCGCAACGACAAACACGGGATACCGACATGGCCGAATACGAAGTGAAGAAGTACGTGGAAGCCGAGAAGCTTCAGTCCGATCTGGCGTTCTCCGACACCGATCTCTCGGGCACGATGATGACTCAGGCGTCGATGTACGCGCACTACGCCAGTCTCTCGGCGAAGGCGCAGAAGCAGGTGGACAGCCTCAAGCTGGTGCTGGAGGCTCGCTCGGCGAAGCTCGACCAGACCATCCGCGACGCTGCTGCCGAGAATGGCGAAAAGATCACGGAAAAGCGCATCGAGAACGAGATCGCCGGTAACACGACCATCATCGGCCTCAAGAAGAAACTGAACGAGGCCCGCGCCATCGCCGATCTGGCGAAGAACGCTTGCGAAGCGTTCAAGCAGCGCCGCGACATGCTGGTGCAGATCGGCGTCACCATGCGCGAGGAGATGAAGGGTCAGCTCCGCGTTTCCGAGGACATCACCAACAATCAGGATGCGGACGTGAAGGCCCGCGCCAAGAGCGTGACGGAGGGGCTTAAAAACAAGCACTGATCGACACTTCCCACTAGCATGGTAAGTAATAACTTACTATAATATCAGGTCAATCGCGGATCGGGCGAATGGTCGCTCCCGCAAGCCTCATAGCAACAAGGAACTGAGTACCTATGTCCAGCAAACTTCACGATCTGGTCGCCAAGACGAAGAAGAAGATCGCCGAGAACACCAACCGCAAGGAGAAGACCACCAAGCTCCAACCGGGCAAGACGGTGGTGCGTATTCTCCCCGGCTGGGATCACGCCGATCAGGAGACCTTCTTCCATGCGTTCGGTGAGCACTGGATCAAGGACACCGAGGGCAATCTGAAGGCCGTTCTGGTCTGCGCCGACAAGACCTTCGACAAGCCGTGCGAGGTCTGCGATCTCGTGAGCGAAGGCATCAGTGGTGCCGGCGACGACGAGAAGCTGATCAAGGCGCTGAAGGAGTCCACGGCCAAGCAGCGCTACCTGGTGAACGCCGTTCTGACCGAGAAGGACGCCAGCAATCCGGTGATCCTGGAACTGCCGCAGACCGTCTTCGGGCAGATTCTGGAGAACATCGAGGAGCACGGTGCGATCTTCGATCTGGAAGAAGGTCAAGACCTTCTGATCAGCCGCGAGGGCACTGGACTCAACACCGAGTACAGCGTGGTCGTCCGCTCCAAGGCGAAGTCCAAGCCGGTCCCCGAGAGCGTCTATCTGAAGGCGCACAATCTCGCGGAGTACGTCGATCAGGAGGTCGAGAGCCGCATGGTCAAGGCGAAGGCCGCGCTGGGGACCATTCTGGGTCGCCCGTCGCTCGCCGCCGCTGGCAGCAGTGCTGCGCTCACCGGGCCGAAGTCCAAGCCTTCGGTTGCGACCGAAGGCGAGGGTAGCTTCCCGTCTGCTTCCGAGGACGACGACACGCCGGTCGAGACTTCCGAGGCTGAGGATGCCGAGTACGAGGAGGTCGAAGACGAGCCGAAGAAGGACGAGCCGAAGAAGGCCGCTTCCAAGCCCGATCCCGAGTCGGAAGGCTTCGGCGACGATCTTTCCGAGAGCGACATCGAGGCGATGCTCGGCGATCTGTAATCAGTCATGACTGACTGATGGCACTACAGCGGGCGGGGCTTCGGTCCCGCCCGTTCCTTCTCGGATCAAGGAAATTCAACATGGACACGCTGTTGCTGATTGACGGCAACTCGGTAGGCTTTGCCGCGCATGCCTCACCGCGACTGCATGCCGCCGGCATGGAAACACAAGCGGTGTTCGGCTTCATGCGTACGATGCGCGTTCTCGCCACGACCTTCCGGGGTGCCAAGCCCATCGTCTTTTGGGACGGCAAATCCTGGCGCAAAGAAGTCAGCGCAGACTACAAGGCGAACCGCGACGACAATCCGAAAATGAAGAAGCAGCGTGACGCCTATAAAGCGCAGCGCCCTCACATCAGCCGTGGACTTCAGAAGCTCGGCGTCACTCAGATGATGGCGATGAACATGGAGGCCGACGATCTGATCGCCATCACCGTGCGTCGCTTCAAGGGCAAACGCCGGATGGTGGTGATCTCGGCTGACAAAGACCTGCTTCAGCTCGTGGATCGCGGCGTCGATTGGTACGACCCGATCAAGGAGAACCGTGTCACGCATGGCGACTTCGCCGAGTACACTGGCTACGCGAACCCGCAGCAGTTCGTCCAGGGTAAGGCGCTGCACGGCGACCCCTCCGACAATCTGAAAGGCGTCGGCGGCATCGGCGAGAAGGCCGCACCGCTCCTGCTGCAAGAGTTCGGCACCGTTCGCGACTTCATTAAGCGCTTCAGAGAAGAAGGCGAGAGCTGCATTCCCGACAGCCTGAGCCGCTACCGAAGCAAGCTGATCAAGTTCGCCAACAACGAGGATGGTGGATGTGATCGCTTCAAGGAAAACTTCCGCCTGATGTGTCTGCTCAGCCCCGAGACTTTCGGCCCCAAGCCCGAGAAGCTAACCCGTCAACAGCAGCCGTTCGACGCTGAAGGCTTCGAGGACTTCTGCGCGGAGCTGGCTTTCAACTCCATTCTGAAGTCGTTCAACGATTGGACGGCTCCCTTCAACACTCAGTAAGGACTGACTTTGCATGGCAAAAACTCTGGCTGACGAACTGGAAGCTCTGATCGGCGGCAACGACGATCATCAGGAGGTTAAGCACTGGCTCGACACCGGCTTCCCGCCTCTCAACTACGCCATCAGTGGTGACTATTTCGGTGGCATGCCGAGCGGTCGCATGGTGGAGATGTTCGGCCCGCCGTCCTCGGGTAAGACGGCCATCGCGACGCAGGTCATGATCTCGGCTCAGCGTGCCGGCGGCATCGCTGCATTTATGGATCACGAGCGCAGCTTCGACGTGGGTCTTGCCAAGAGCATGGGGCTCAGCACCGAGCCGGGGCAGTGGATTTTCAAGACGCCCGAAACCTTCGAGCAATCCATCGGCATCGCCGGCAGGGTGGCTGCGCATGTGCGCGATAAGGGCCTCATCCCCGAGGACGCGCCCATCGCCTTCGTCTTCGATAGCCTGGCGATGATGGTGCCGAAGTCCAAGTTCGATAAGGAAGCGTCCGACTACAACATGAACGACAACACCGCCCTGGCCCGCGCCACGTCGGCGGCGTTCCCGGCGCTCATGGGTCTGTGCGAGAAGCACAACATGCTGGCGCTGTTTCTGAATCAGGCGCGCACCAAGATCGGCGTGATGTACGGCGATCCGACCACGACACCGGGTGGCAACGCGCCCGAGTTCTGCGCCTCGGTGCGCATCAAGCTGGGCCGCTCGCAGCTCGTGGACAAGACGAAGGAGAAGATCGGTCAGCGCATCGGTGCCGAGTGCGTCAAGAACAAGGTCAACCGTCCCTTCCTGAAGGCGGCGTGGGACTTCAAGTTCAACGAGGACGGCACCGGCAGCTTCGACGTGGAAGGCTCGCTGCTCGATCACCTGACCGACAAGGGCATCCTCACGCAGTCGGGTCCGCGCGTCACTTGGACGGACGGCAAGTCCTACTTCAAGTCCGAGCTGACCAAGAAGATCAAGGAGGAAGGTCGTTTGGAGGAGCTGAAGGCTCTGCTGCCGGGATATGTCAGCAGCAAGGAAGCCGCCGAGTAATTCTCCACGTTGCATGTGGTTTTGTGACGTGCTAGGGGAGTGTCGTCTTGATCCAACGAGGTAACAGATGGCACTCCTCAGCACAAACTACCGCCGCTTAAAGTCCATAGATGGCCTTTACTCTTTCGAGACAGCGGCGGAACTCAAGGCGGAAAGCCTGTGCAGTGCGTGCTGGCGACACACCTGTTTCACTCGCGAGGTGATCGGAAGCCTCAACGAAAGCAATGAAGTCCTCACGACCGTCAAGCGATGCCAGCACTTCATCCCCGCCCTCACCTTCTTCGCGACGGACGGTCTGGACGCTCCGGCGTTCAACACCATCCGTCTCGGGACAGCGTGGGATAAAAGGCTTCATCAGGGCGGCGAAGTCGCCTTGCTTCTGGTGAAAACGGGAATGATCTTTGCCACGGTAGAAGTCGTCAGCACCGTGGCCGGCAACCTGTACGACCTGTGTCACCGCTACGCTCACAAAAACCACATGCTGCTAGGATCGGCCCCAGGCACCGTCACCGACGCAATGCTAAGCATCATGCGGCGGGCAAACGGTTCCATGTACGTGCATGAGACAGCGACAGCGACCGTTATCAACCTATGCGAAAAGACCTCACACGCGAAGACCTGAAGCTAGGAAAGCGAAACCTTGGGACCGTCTATCGCTGGCCGGATGGGCGGTCCTGCTTTCTCGCCGAGCGCCGGATCAAGGACATCGAGCGCGGCAAGAACGCCTACGTCTCGCACGCCAAGGCCAAAGAGCAGGCGATGTGGAGCATCGAGACGTACACCCTGACCAAGCTGCGCACGATGGGTATTCAGACGGTCGGAGTCAGAGTTAAGGACTCTGGCGACATCTATCTAACCAGCTACCACCGTATGATGCGCGATGGGAAGGTTCTCAGTGCGCGCACCCGAAACGGATCGCTTCAGCGGTCACTTCCCATTCAGCACTTCCGACGCAAGCGCGGGCGCTTGAAGCTCTAAGTTCCCAGTAGCTTTGCGTCGTATGCTCTGCTAAAACGTAAGTCACAACTGACTGACGGGAGAAAGCGATGAAACTGTATATCGCGAAGGATTTCGCCGACATCGGCAAGAGCGGCAAGGTGATTAGCGTCTGGCTGTTCGAGCGGTTCGGCACAACGAACGACTTCGGCAACCATCAGCGCTTCGGCTTCTTCGCCGGTGGTTCGCCGATTTGGTTTCTCAACGAGGGCGACCGCGACGAGTTCGTGCGCGAGTTCGGTGGCGCCGCCGGTGTCGCGGAGCCGTCCTGATGACCAAGCAAGAAATCTTCGACACCGTGGTTGCCCGCATGCGCAAGCAGGGCGTGGCGTCGTACATCACTGACGATCACTATCACAACGGTAGGCAGTGTATGTACGGAAGCGGGAGTATGGGCAAGAAAGTCTGCGCTGCCGGCGCTCTAATCTCCGACGACCAATACACGCCAGAAATGGAGTATAAAGATGTATATCATCTGAGGGAAAATTTTGGTCATATTTTTGATGAAGATCACCCATTCTTTCAGCACTTGGGGTTTGTGATGGAACTCCAAGAATGGCACGACAAACATTTTTCTGAGAACGGTTGGATGGAAAGTACCCAGGAAAGGCTTAAAGAAATCGCTCGCCTCAGAGAAGTCAACCATCTACCGGCAATGAAGGGGCTCAAGTATGCCTAGCTTCGGTATTACCTCCGACCAGCACCTTCACGCCTGGTCACAGTTCGCGCGCACCGATGCGGATGGCGTCAATTCCCGGCTCCGCATCATTCTGGATGAGCTGAACCGCGCCGACGAATTGATGGCCGACGCCGGCTGTCTGCGACA
>LSZA01000125.1 GCA_001637315.1 Phormidium willei BDU 130791
TAGGGAATAGGGAATAGGGAATAGGGAACAGGGAACAGGGAACAGGGAATAGGGAATAGGGAACAGGAGGGAGAAGGTTAGAGGAGTTTGAGATAGAGATGGGTGAGGTTTTGGGCGAATTGTTGGGTGTTGAGGAAGGGGGGGGAGGTGGCCATTTGGGTTTGGAGTTGCTGGTGGGTTTGTTGTCGTAGGTCGGGTTTGTTGGCGAGGTTTTGGGCCAGTTGTCGGTAGTCGTCGGGGGTTTGGGTGACGAGGTGGGGAAGTCCGAGTTCTCGGAGGAGGGCCGCCCCTTGGCTGAGAGGACGTTGTTTGGTTTGTAGGGTGACGATGGGGAGACCGAGTTGTAGGGGATGGAGGAGGCTACTGGCTTGGGAGTGGGGGAAGGCATCGAGGTAAATGTCGGCTTGTTTGAGGAGATAGCGGAGGTCGCTGGAACTGGGGAGGGACTTGACGAGAAGAAATCGTTTTAAGGCGACCTGATGCTGTTGCAGAACCTGTTGCATTTGCCGGAAAAAGGGCATTTCTAGTTCCCGATGGGGTCGCCAGTCGTCGCCGAAGGGATGGAGGACGAGGATACTGTTGGGAGTCTCGCCGAGGAGTTGGGCCCAGGTTTGGCGAACTTCGGGGTGGAGAAGTCGCATATGGGCGGTGGAGATAAAGACGGTGGTATTCTCGGGAAGATGCCACTGCGATCGCTCGATTTTGACGGTTAAATCAGGTTGGTCTTGGGGAAGGTCGAAACACAGGCCTGACCCCTCTAGGGTGAGGAGGGTTTCGCTATGGTCGATGGGATGGTTGGCGGTGAGGGTTCCGGCGATGTAGACGTCGATGTGACGCATTCCGGTGGTGGTTAAACAGGAGAGGTTGGTCATCTGATGGCGGGCCAGACGGTAACTACAGAGGAAGGTGAGGGCAGATGACCGGGTGACGAGGTTGCTGCCAATTAGGAGAATATCGAGGTCATCGGAACGGATGGTATGAACTCGTTGCAAGAGATTGAGATGACCCAGGGGGACGACTTCATCGGCATAACTCCAGCAGTAGTCCTCGTGGGTCTCTTTTGTGATCTGGAGGCTATAGAGATAAATTTCAAATTGGCTGCGATCGAGATGTTTGATAGAGGCGAGGTTGTAGTAGGTTTGGGGATTGTCTCTATAGTTGTTGGCTAACACTCCAAGGCGAATTTTAGTCCGGGGGGGACGGGGAGGAAATTTGTAACTGAGGGGCGATCGCTGTTGGTAGAGAATTTGTTCGAGAAGGTCGGCCCGCTTCTTTTGTAGCCGGAGGGGACTGCGTTGGCTGAAATATAAAGGTGTGCAATTCACCCGTTCGGCAAAGACTTCGTTCACGGCTTCCCAACTGGGACTATTGGGATGATTGAGGATGTTTGGATGGAGATAGCTAAGCCAATTCTCTAGGTGAGTGTGATAGTTTTCTACATCGCCGGGGTCTTGGAAAATTCGCGGTGTGGATAAGACGTAGGCTAGGAGAAATTCATTCAGCCAACCGGGAAAGGGGAGGTCGTGATAGGAGACGGGGAATTGATGGGGATAGCCATAGAGGGTAGCCGCGAGAAAGGCTTGGGAGAGTCGATTTTCGGGGGTTTTGGGGCTAAAGAGTTGTTGGAGTTTTTGGAAAAATCGCCGGTCGTCTTCGTTGAGGGTATCTTGGCGTAAGGGACTATCTAAGAGGGCTGAATGGAGGTCGCCAAGTTGCCCATCAATTTGGTCACAGAGTTCGGTATAGGTGAGATTTAACCATTGTTGGGTGACGGCTTTTCGCAGTTGTCGGACGAGATGGAGGGCTTGGCGATCGCCTGGATTCTTGTGATAGTTGTCAACGATATCTAAGAGAGACTGAAAACTCGGGTTAAATTGCGTAATAACATTGAGACGATAAGCAAGGGGGTCAAAGGAAACCTGAAAGAAGTAGTATTGAAATAGGTCCTGATTTAAGGACTCTAGCAAGTCACGACTAGGGAAACCTTGGGGACAGGTTAAGACTAAGGTATGGGCCAGTAGGGATTTGAGTAGAGGAATTAACTGTCCCGTCTCGTATTGCTGAATATCGACCACCAAAATGGTTTGATGGCTGAGATTGTCCGTGGAGAGTTCCCGAAATTCGGGATGTTGGGCGATGTCTGAGGGGGTCAGATATTCGATGCGATCGCCCAATTGACAGGATTCTAAAAGTTGAGACGATACCGCAGAGTTTCGCTGGGGAAATATCCAATAGACTTGTAAGCGAGATAAATCCACGACATCAGCCACCCAGCGGGGATCACATTCTCCCCAAATGATGAGATTTAACTTAGGAATTTGCCGATGTTGTTCTTGTATATACTCATAAAAGGCAATATGCTGGTGGCGATCGCCCGTATCAGTACTGGTCACAAACTGACTGCGTAAATCAGAGGTCGCTTGATAGAAATTCGGCAACAAACGACCTTGAAGATGGTCTAAAAGCTGTTGAACTTTTTGTTCTGGCTGATGCTGTTGCCAAAACAACTCACAGCCTGCTTTGGCTATCTGTTGCGTTAACTCTGGATGATTTAAGTAATACTGTATTTTCTGGTATAAGTCCGCTTTACTCTCATAGGTATCCAGATGTTGACCAACTTCAAATAATGCCTCTAATCCTGCCTCTGGTTTAAGACTATCCGTGAGCAAAAATCCGCCACTTGACAACACCTCAAACACCCGCATATTCAAGTCCCCATTGAGACTCACATTGAGGTTGATTTGACTTTTAGCGTACACCTCAGCCGCTTTCTCCTGACTGCCGCTAAAAGTTTCTAGGGGGATTCCCCGAGTGGTCATCTCATCGAGAATATAATAACGATAGGGATGTAAGGGGCCAATTTGTCCGACAAACGACACCGGATACTCTGGGTTAGGACAAGGGGGTTGAGGGTGAGGGTAAATGTTGAAGCCAGGGAGCCAAAATACGTTCTTACAGCCCGCTTCTTGGAAAAAATGAAGATGCTGCCGTTTATGGTCAGACATCACGAAATCAAAGCCTTCCTGAACGGCATAGTCCGTCAGAGTACGGATGGGGGTTTCTAAATGCTGCGTATCCCCGACAATGAGTAATTTAGGACAGTTTAAGAGGTTTAAGTTGGTGGGAAAGTTCAGACGAGTGGCGTCTGCCCGAACCACCACTAATTCAGGATATTGAACTGCCGGAATCTGGGCAATGAGAGGGGCAATATCATAGGTTCCGATGGGGGCTTCGAGTTGTTTGAGTCGATTAAATCGATACTCAGTTTGGAACGCCGCCCCACATAAAATCTCATTTTCAGAAATAATCGTCGGACGATGAATTGACCCCGGAGGTTGATAGAAAAGGAGGACGTTAAAGGCAGGATAGGGCATTAGTTACAGGTCATTATCGTTCCATAGCGTCCACGGATTTAGGGACGCCAGCGGTTAGAATTTCACACCCGGATTCAGTCACGAGGACATCATCTTCAATTCGTACCCCAATTCCATGCCATTTGGGGTCAACAGGAGGCTGTTCAATGGTGACATCATCGACCTCTCGGCTGGCGGGTTTCAGGTAGGGCGAAATATAGATTCCCGGTTCGACGGTGAGGACATTTCCAGGTTGCAGGATATGCCAGTTGTCCTCTCCATGTTGATAGACCCCCACATCATGGACATCTAAGCCCAACCAATGCCCGGTTTTGTGCATATAGAAGGGTTTATATTGTTCGGCTTTAATTAGTTCGTCGGGGTCTCCCGAGAGTAAGCCGAGGTCGAGTAAGCCTTCGACAATGACGCGAACGGCGGTGTCGTGATGTTCGTTGTAAGGAATGCCGGGGGCGATTTTGCTAATTGCCTGTTTTTGGGCTTCTAAAACCAGTTCATAGATGATTTTTTGTTCCGGGGAAAATTTTCCGGAAATTGGAAAAGTTCGGGTAATGTCTGAGTTATAATACTGATAGGAACATCCGGCATCAATGAGGAGTAAATCGCCCTCTTCCATCTGGCGGGTATTTTCGACATAATGTAGGATGCAGGCGTTGCCCCCAGAGGCGACAATGGAGGGATAGGCGGGACTTCCTCCGTGAAGGGTAAACAGCCGTTCCATCTCCGCTTGCACTTCGTACTCGTAGCGTCCGGGCTGGGCCATCTCGCGGGCGAGGTTATGGGCGTCCACAGCAATGTCGGCCGCTTGGCGCATCAGTTGCAGTTCTTCGGGGGTTTTCACCAGCCGCAGGGGATGGAGGAGGGGGCTGGGATCTTCGAGGGCGATGGGACCCGTTCCTCGTTTGGGGTAGAGGGCTAGTTGTTTGCGCCAATGACGGAGGATGCGATTGTTGAAGGCTTCGTCTCGTCCGAGGTGGTAGTAGATGCGATCGCCTCCCTTGAGGTACTCCGGTAGCTTCTCGTCGAGTTCCTCGATGGAATAGGCGATATCCGCCCCATATCGCTCCTGGGCCGCCTCAACCCCAGTGCGATAACCCGTCCAAATCTCCCGTTCTAAGTCCTTGGGGCGCACGAAGAGGATAAACTGATGCTCATCATGATGGGGGGCCAGGACGGCTACGGCTTCGGGTTCGTTAAAGCCGGTGAGATAGAAAAAGTCACTATCTTGGCGGAAGGTGTATTCCACGTCGTTGTGCATCACCGCCATGGGCGCACTTCTAAAAATGGCGGTTCCCTGATTGAGTTTACTCAGGAGTTGTTGGCGACGTTGGGCATAGAGATTGGACATGGAAATGAGGTGACGGGTTACAACAGGGGAGGAGTCAGAACAAGCATGAGGCGATCGCCCTCGGGGAGATCATTGGGAGTTAGAACAATCCGGTTATCGGCTTGTTGACGGATTGGGGTTCCCTCGATCAGCGTCAGGAAGTCGTCGAGGGGCTGAATATCACAGGTATCGTCATCAGCGGCGCGGGTGCGGTAATGAGTTGGAATCACGATACGAGGATTGAGGCGGTTAATCGCGGCTTTAGCTTCTTCGGGATTATAAGCTTTGTCGCCGCCGCCGACGGGAATCAAGGCGATATCAGGACGGCCGAGGAGAATCCGCTGTTCGTTGCTGATGGGGGCCGCTGCGCCGCCAAGATGGACAATATTCAGACCTCCCTGTTGCCAACGCCACATCATGTTTGTACCAAAACGCCGTCCATTGAGGCGATCGTGGGCGATGGGAATCCCCTCAAAGCGCATCCCCTGCAATTGGAAAATGCCTGACTCAAACAGCAATTTACTCTCGGGGACATTCTCAATATCCCCTTCATCGAGGAGAAAACTGCTGACGAGAACCACATCGGTCTCCTCAACATTCGGTTCAGGATAGCCCGCTGTACAGCCTCCGGGGCGGAAGGGATTGGTGAGAACCCGGCGACCTTCACCTGTGAAGCGAAAACAGGTGTGACCGAGATATTCAATCTCCAAGCGCCCTTGAGTTGGGGATTGGGCCAACCCTCTCCCGGCTAGACTCGTGACGGTGGTGGCGATCGCCCCCACTTGCAAATACCGAATCAGTTGTCGCCGTTTCATAGCGTGATACTTAGACCGTTGCGGCCTGTTTGAGACTCACCAAGAAATTATGCAACAACGCTTTCCCCGATCCGGTCAAAATACTTTCTGGATGAAACTGTACCCCTTGAATATGGGGATACTCACGATGTTGCACGCCCATAATCGTGCCATCTTCGACCCAAGCCGTAATCTCTAAGACCTCGGGACAAGTAGCGCGATCAATGACCAGACTATGATAGCGGGTTGCGGTAAAGGGATTCTCTAAACCGGCAAATACACCCTGATTGTTGTGGTAGATGGGGGAGGTTTTCCCGTGCATCAGTTCCTCCGCCGCCACCACCTGACCGCCAAACACCTGGCCCATACTCTGATGGCCCAAACAAACTCCCAAAATGGGTAACGTCGGCCCCAACTCCTCAATCACCGCCAACGACACCCCGGCATCTTCGGGACGACCGGGTCCCGGCGAAATGACTAAGCCATCGGGATTGAGTTGACGAATTTGCTCAATGCTGATGCAATCATTACGGTAAACCTGAATCTCGGCAGCGACGGCTAGGGTTTGTCCGAGTTCTCCGAGATATTGAACTAGGTTGTAGGTGAAACTGTCGTAATTATCGATGACGATGATCATGGAGTCTAGGGGAAGATAGGGGGATTAGATTAGCCCAGTAGGGAGGACAGGCGAGTCCACAGGGGGGGAATGAGTAGGGATAGGGCTACAATCAGGGAGGCGATCGCCCCGACTAAGACGGCCCCTGCGGCACAGTCTTTGGCAATTTTGGCTAAGTCGTGATAGGTCTGTTGTGCCGTCAGATCTACCACAGACTCAATGGCGGTGTTAATCAGTTCCAGGGCTAACACCAAGCCAATGGTTAGGGCAATCACCGCCATTTTGACAGCTTCTAGGTTCAGGGCAAGTCCTAAGCCTAGGGCGATCGAACCAATGAGGACATGGATACGAAAGTTACGCTGGGTGACGAACGCATAACCAATACCCTGAGTCGCATAACGGAAGCTGGCCCAGAGACTCTGGGCCACTTGCCAGGATAATTGACGGTCATAGGCCTTATTCTTGGGAGTCGGATTCGGCGCACCGGGGGACATGGGATAGCGAGTCTTGGGACGTTCGGCGATAGCCTCAAAAAGATTTAGATTCATCCTACACAATCCTAGGAAGGGGTCTTGGAGAGAATCCGAGGCAGATCAAGGTTAACAGCTATCTCGACGCACGCGAGTAGCTGCACCTGACGCTGAAGCATCGCCGCTAAACTCTCGTCATCGGGGTGATCCCATCCCAGTAGATGCAGGAAACCGTGGGCCGCTAACCATGTTAACTCGCTGTCCAATGAATGACCGAGGGTTTGAGCCTGTCGTTGAGCGGTATCAAGGGAGATGACGATATCCCCGAGAGATAGCGGTAAGGCTGCACTGATCTGCGGTATTTCAGACTCCATTGCTGCAAACGCTAACACATCTGTCGGCTGGTCTTTGTGTCGGTACTGACGATTTAGCTGACAAATTTCTCTGTCATCAGTGAACCGCAAGCAGAGTTCATACCCCAAGGGAGGATGGTTTCTTTGGGGGATTTCCTCAGGAGAAAGATTCGCTAGCCATGCTTGGAGGCGATCGCACCACAGGGTCTCGCTGACTAAACTATCAAGATCGTCTCGGGGATGATCTCGGGCAAGTCCTTCATGGTGTTGTACGCTCAAATCGAGGAGAATGGCCATCAGTGGATTAGTGGGTTAGATAGGCGAGTCCCACCAGTAGGGCGAGAAGTCCAAAGGTTGTTAAAAAGAAGTGATAGAGAGATTTTCCACCTTTACGGACCATATTCCGCATGGCGAGTTTGACGAAGCTGGGTTGAGGTTCGGGGGAGGTCATGGTAGGGAACAGGGAACAGGGAACAGGGAACAGGGAATAGGGGGAGGAAGGCAATAAATAGGCAATAGTAGGGGTGTACCGCAAGTGACGCGCCTTCTTCCGGCTGTTGATGTTTTTTGGCTGCGTTTTTTAATTTAACGTATTGCTGAAGGTTCCGTGGAAGCCGATGGGGATGACCTCGGGTAAGCCGAGACGACACACCGGTTCGTCGAGGTGGGCGGCGTTGAAGATCCAGACTTCAGAGCGATCGCCGTTGCCATCATAAACTACCGTGAGCAGCCAGCCGCCGCCTCCGCTGTTGGGGGTATAAATGGGTTCTGTCGGATAACGACTGTCGCCAAAGTCAAAACTTTCTAGGGTCTCTTGCTCGACATCGTAACGCCCGATCGCCCCGTAGAGGTCTTGGGCGGTGTTAATGGTGGGACGATGTAGGGACAGATACAAGGCTGACGCGTTGCGGCCGACTTGATTTGGGGCAACGCTGGGAAATTCGCAGGAGCGATCGCACAAGCACTCACTGGCTATAATCTTAGCGGTTTGGGGGTCGAGAATGAGGCGATCGAGATAGGCGTCGGCGGCGGTGTTGGTGTGGCCGCTGGCAATTTCGGCGAGTCGTTGATTGGTGGTGAAGTCGGGGTAACGCGCCACATCCACGACAATATGACCGGCTTCATTGACGTATCCGTTGCCATAATGCCATTGAAACCAGGGATCAGCTTCGCCGCGACTGACGAGAGTGAGGCTGTGACGGTCGAAAATTAGGATTTGAGTTCCCCGTCTCGGAACCCAGCGACAGCCATCTTTCATGGTGGTTAAGCCGAAGAGAATCCGCAATAGGGGAACGTCTAGGGGAGGGAGGAAAAAGACGAGATAGTCTCCGGCGAGAACAAAGTCATGAATCATAGACATCTTGTCTAGGGGATGTCGGCCCTGGCGTTTTAGGGTTCCTTGGCTGTCGCAGACGAACAGATTTAGGATGTTTTGCCGGCCATAATCGATACCGAAGTTGAAAATCTCGCCGCTGTGATGATCCCATTTGGGATGGGCTGAGTAGGTGGGAAGTTGGATGTCTTCTAATCCTAGGGTGTCGAGGGTTTTGGGATTGAGGACATGGGGTTTTCCGCCTTCCCATAGGGCTAGGAGACGGTCGGGAAGGGCTAAAACGGAGGTATTGGCGGCGTTTTTTGGGGGATTCCGCCACCGGGTGAGGAGAGACCCCTGGGCTTGGGTTCCGTAACCTCCGTAGAGAAGGGTTCCGGCTTCGGCTTCGGCTTGGTAACCGGCGGTTTGTACGAACCGATATTGACCTCTAGCTTGGCCCTGGTTAAACTCGACGGCAAGAATGGCCCCGTCGCCATCAAACCAATGCCCCACATGGCGATCGCCTCGCTGGAGTCGCGCGGGACCGTTGCGATAGAGGGTTCCCTGAAGCGTGTCGGGAACCTGACCGGATAGTAATTCTAAGGCGGTAGACTCAAACTCCTGCCCAACTCGGGTCACACCAGTCGACCAAGCGGGTTGTTTTGAACTCATAAATGATGAACGGCTAAAGGTCTTGATGTTCCCTAGCTTATCAAAACCCTCCAAATAACACCGTCAAAACAACATCATCAAAACAACATCATCAAAACAACAACGGCATCCAGACCAGTCGGACGAGTGATTTCCCCATGTTTCTAAAGACATCTTGGAGATGCAACAGGTCAATCTCCCTAAGAAGGGTTGAAGCTGCATTGCTCCGGATCAACTAGGTGGTGGAAGTTTCAGTCGCTTGGGCGGATGCCGTTGTTTGTCGGAGTTGAACAGATGTTAGAATTAACAGCGTGTTTACCTCTTTAACTAATGTGGACTGCGCTGTGTGTTATCTGTTTCAGAAGCGTTGTATTTGCTTCTGATTACTACTATAAGAAGCGGGTCTCGCAGATGCAAGAGGATTTAACTAAACGTTACAGTCAAACATCAACACGTGTTTTTAGGACCTATGAGCGATCGCCCCACCCCATCGTCTAACGCCCTCACTGCCCTAGACCAGCTGATTCAGGTAGTCGCCCAACTCCGTGATCCCGAGGGCGGATGTCCTTGGGATTTAGAACAGACCCCGGAAAGCTTGATCCCCTATATCATCGAAGAAGCCTATGAAAGCGTCGATGCCATTCGTCGCGGAGATTCTGAGCATATTTCTGAGGAACTCGGAGACCTCTTACTCCAGGTTGTGTTACAAGCCCAAATCGCTCAGGAAGCGGGGAATTTTTCCCTAACAGACGTCGCCGAGGGGATCACCGAAAAATTGATTCGTCGTCACCCTCATGTCTTTGCCGATGCTGAGGCCAAGACCCCCGATCAAGTTCGGGAAACCTGGCAGGCCATTAAAGCGGCAGAAAAGGGAGAAGATGAGACACAACTGAGTTCTAAACTTGCCCGTTATGCTCGCACGTTACCGCCGTTAAAAGCCAGTCAGAAGATTTCTCGAAAAGCGGCTGCTGTTGGCTTTGAGTGGGATAAGGTAGAGGATGTTTGGCAAAAATTCCAGGAAGAACTCGGGGAATTTCAGGAGGCGATCGCCCACGAAAGTCGCCAACGCCAAGAGGAGGAACTCGGAGATTTACTCTTTGTGTTGGTGAACTTAGCCCGCTGGTATGACCTCGACCCCGAAGCGGCCCTTCAGGGAACCCACGGTCGCTTCCTAGCCCGCTTTAGCCAAGTCGAAGCCGCCTGCGATCGCCCTCTCTCGGACTATAGCGTCGAGGAACTCGAAGCCTTCTGGCAAATCGCCAAACAGCGGCTGATGAACCCCTAGGCTTGCATCTCCACAATCCCCATCATGCCTTGATCTTCATGATCGAGAATATGACAGTGGTACATGGTTCGGCCTGGAAAGTCCTGGAAGCGAGTGCGAAGACGAACCGTCTCCCCGGCTTTGACTAACACCACATCTTTCCAGGCCCGATCGCGCTCAGGCTGACCATTGCGACTGATCACCTGAAAGGGGTTGGTATGAATATGGAACGGGTGATCGAACATTCCCTCATTAACGATGTCCCAATCTTCGACAGTCCCGAGTTGCACTTGCACATCGGTGCGATCGCCGTCAAACGTCTTTCCATTGATTAAAAACACCATTCCTTGCCCCCGAGCCATACCATAATTGAAGACAAACCGACGGGTTTGACTCGGTTCCGGTAAGGCGTCAACGGGCCGCAATTGACGGGGCAGCGATCGCCCCGAAACCGGGTCTCCGTCATAGCTAATCGTTGCCAAGACTTCAGCCTCATCAGACTCATCAGATGGTCGGCCCCCCATGCGTCCCATCCGACCCCGGCCCATGCGGCCCATTCCACCTCCATTGCCCATCATGCCACCGCCCATACGGCCGCGACTGTAGGGACGATTGACTAAGTTCACTGAGGCTGCACCCTCATCACCGCGAACTAAGACATCGGCCCGTTCCCCCGGAGAGAGTAATAATTCTGATAGTTCCCTCGGTTGTGCGATCGCCCCGCCATCGGTAGCAATGAGATAAAAGGGGCGATCGTCTAAGGCAAGATTATAAAAGCGGGCGTTGGAGGTATTAACAAACCGCAACCGCAAGAGTTCACCATTAGGAACCCTCCAACTGGGCCTTATCTCCCCATTAACGGTGACAAACTCCCCTTCTCGTCCCGCCATCATAGCCATATGTCCCCCGGATACATCCCTGAAATCGGCGGCAAAATCCTTGAGGATGACAAATTGTTCCTTGGCTTGTTGAACTTCCTGAATCTCATCGAGATCACCTCGGATCACAAAGAGTCCCCCCAGGCCAGCCAACACCTGATGGGCGACCCAGCCATGATAGTGAGGATGATAGAAAAACGTTCCCGCCGGATGGTCTTCGGGGATCGTAAACTCATAGCGTTGACTCCCTCCTGGAGGGATCTCCAAGAAGACATTATCCGCATTTCCCGTGGGGGGAATATGCAATCCGTGGAAATGGAGATTTGTGGGTTCGTCTAGGCGATTGTGGAAGTCAATGCGAACGCGATCGCCGGGAGAAGCTTCTAAACGCGGCGGCGGGAACTGGCCGTTATAGGTAAAGATGGGGATTTCCTGTCCGGCCACATTTAACTGGCTGGCCGCCGCTTCCAAGCGGACTTGCAACAGGCCATCGGCGGACTTTTCCACCGCTTGGGCCATCAACTCGGTGTCGGTTTCGGTCTCTGTGACGGGCGATCGCCCTTGTCCGCGACATTGAGTTAATAGCACAGCACCCGTTGTCCCCGCCATAAGCGTAAGCAGTTGACGACGGGATAATCGAGGAAGAGGATAACGCATAAAACAAAGGCTTGATCAGGCTTAATTGGCTTGAAAATCACGGGAACCGGTATATCCCGATAAATCGGCTAATTCATTCAGGGGAATCAGTCCCCGCTGAAGTTCTCCATCAATCTCCCAAGAGGGATAACTCTGAATTCCAGCGGCTTGACAGGCGGCGGGGTTCGGATTAACCCCATTCTCATCACATTCGACGTAATCGAGTTCCTCAGCGGCTTCCCGGCCAAACAATTCTTTTTGACGTTGACAGAAATCACACCAAAACGCCCCATACATCTTGATGCCACGCTCTCGTAGATGTTGAGCCAGGGCAATACTATCAGGGGTTGAGGTGGTGCTGATGGCATAACCACTACTGGTTTCCGTTTCGGCTGTCGGGCTATGAATTGGCGAGTAGATGGCCAGAGAACCGACAAAGGTAATAAAGGCGACGATAATTCCGGTAAAGATGACTTGCCCAATATCCTCCCAATGTTGTCCCGCCAGCGTCAGCCCTAATAAGGCTAAGGCACAAATAGCCGAGGCGAGACAGTAGAGACAGAAGGACTGAATCTCAAACACCATGATGTACATGAGATAGGCACTAAATACCCCCATGGCGACACTGCCGATCAGCAAAAATCGCCAAGTCCAATCCTCTACAGTACGACGCTGCGATTTCTTCGTCTCTGGGTTAATCAGCCAGGGGGCGACAGCAAACACTCCCATAGCCACATAAGCCAAGAACCCAAACAGGGCCAGAGGTAAACCAAAGACCACCGCATAGGGACTGGAGAGGACTTTATCGCAGCCTTCAGTGGGACAAGCGGCGGAGACATCGGCGAAGGCGGTAATCGCTAGATAGGCTGTGATGACGGCCCCTAAGGCTGCGATCGCGGCGATGATAAAGCGTGATTTTCGCTGAATCCAGGGTTGAGAGCGTTTACGCATAAATGAAAACCTATGAAAACGGAGAACTTAAAAACGACTAACTTAACAACGACTAACTTAAAAACGACGGGAAACTCTTAAAGCTGGCTGTTAGAGCGTCGTTTGAAAATGAGCCAAACTGCGGGAATGGTGATGACGATGACCATGGGAATGACCATCGCCATCGGTAAGGTTGTGACTGTGTCCCAAGATAACGATTGTGACCCACCGGGATCGGCCGGCTGTGACGCTTCTGTCTCACTGGCTGGGGCTTCAGTCGCACTCTCGCCAGCCTCGGGAACCGCGCAGCCTCCTGATGCAGCCTCCTCTTCGCTGTCTTCGGTTTTATCCGACTCATCACAAATGCCAAAATCGGCTTCTGTGGAGGCTTGAGCGATCGCCCATTGGGATTCCTCGGCGATCGCGAAACGTGGGGGAACCCCAACCGCATCACTGATGATCATGCTTGTGTGGCTTGCAGCCATGTCGTTTGTACCTCCAAAAATTGGGTGTAGTGGGAAAAGTCTGGGCATCCTCAAGCTGAAAATGGACGCATGACTCAGATTCACGCTGGCCGGTTTCGTTACGGTTTCGTGTCAATCACCTAATCTGAGGGGTCGCGTTGACCCAAAAACCACCAGAGTTCCAATCCTATTAAGCCTAAACCACCTAGGGTTACAGCGACCTTCACCCCGAGGGGTTGCTCAATCTGTTCAAACGGTTGGGATTCAGTTGAGTTGGGATCAACGTCAGAAGACCCCGGCATCGCGATCGCTCCTCCTGCTCCCAGAATAGCGACACTAATGCAGGTTATAAGAACTTTGTCAACAAGCTTCATCAAATTACTCAAAATGAACAACAGGGGGAAGAACAGGCAGTCGGCAGTCGGCAGTAGGGGAAGAAGGGAAGAGGGAGAACCACGTAGGGGCAATCCCTTGTGGTTGCCCAAGGACACGGAGAAAGGGAAGCAGGTCATAACCTCTT
>LSZA01000126.1 GCA_001637315.1 Phormidium willei BDU 130791
GACCATGGCGACGCCGATCACCTCGGTGTCGCGCATCGCCGTGCGCGCCAGGAAGCTCCGCGCGAAGCCGCCGCCCGGCCCGATCACCGAGTGCCAGAGGACCGGTACGGCGATCAGCAGCACGCCCGCCGCGCGCAGCAGGGCCAGCAGGCCGCCGGCGGCGCCGCGCAGCCGCCGGCCGCCGGGAAACAGCGTGGGGTCCGCCCAGGCCTTGAAGGCGATGGAGGCGCCCAGCATGCCGCCCCAGATCATGGCGTAGCGCGCCAGCTCCTCGGTCCAGGGCGGCGGCGCGGCCAGCAGGTAGCGCGCCACCACCTGCCAGCCGGTGGCGCCGACCATGACGACCAAGGCCAGCAACGCGCCGCAGACCGCCACCCGGTTGAGGCCGTCGGACAAGCGCAGCAGCGGCACGGCGAGGGCGCGGGCGAGGGCGTGGGGGCGGGCGGCGGCGCGCATGACGTCAGTCTCCGGCCGCCTCGACCCAGAGCTCGACCTCGGCGGGCGAGAGCACGCCGGACTCGTAGACCGCCCGCGAGGCCTCGACGAAGCGGGCGCGCTCGGCCTCGGTCAGCTCCGTCACCTCGATACCGGCCGCCTCCAGCTCGTCCAGCTTGCCGCCGCGCGTCTCCAGCCAGGCCAGGGTCGCCGCGTTGCCCTTGGCGGCGGCGGCGTCGACCACCGCGCGCTCCGCCTCGCTCAGGCCCTGGTACCAGTCCTCCGAGGCCAGGGCGAGGCGGCTGGAGGGGCTCTGCTTGGCGTAGGTGAAGTGCTTGATGAAGCCCTGGTGGCCGAACAGCAGCGGCACGAAGGGCGGGTTGATGTAGCCGTCGGCCACCCCGGTCTGCAGCGCGCTCGGCACCTCGGAGAAGGAGATCACCGTGCCGGTGGCGCCCCAGGCCTCGAACAGCTCGATCTGGCTCTCGTCCAGGGCGCGCATGCGCAGCTCGGCCATGTCCTCGAGGCGGGCGATGGGCTGCTTGGTGTTGAAGATGCCCGACATCAGGCCGACCTGCGGCACGCCCAGCACGCGCACGCCGTAAGAGGTGACCCGGGCGTTGATCCTCTCCAGCAGTCCGCCCTCGTCCAGCGCGCGGTAGAGGTGAGCCGTGCTCTCGAAGAGGAACGGCAGGTAGACGCCGAACACCAGGGTGTCGAGCGAGCCGGCGGCGCGCACGTCGGACAGCGAGACCTCGATCAGGCCCTGGGAGAGCTGGTCCAGGCGGTCCTGCTCCTCGCCCAGCGCGCCGCGTTGGTACTCCACCACCTCCATGCCGTTGGCGCGCAGGTGCTCGGCGAAGGCGTGCGCCCAGACGTAGGTGCCGGACTGCTCCAGGTCGGCCGGCGTGTCCAGCGCCAGCTTGACCTCGGCGGCGGCGGGGCCGGTGAAGACCAGGCCGGCGAAGACCAGGCCGGCGGCGGTCAGCAGGGCGGCACCGGCCCGCGTGGCGCGGGCGATGGGACGGAAGCGGGGCATCGTGGTTCTCCTCGCGAGCGGTTCAGGGGGAGGGGGCGGCGACCAGGCCGAGGGCGCGCGGCAGCGCCAGCGAGATCTCCGGCACCGCGACCAGCAGGCCCAGCACGACGACCTGGACCAGGATGAAGGGCAGCACGGCGCGGGCCAGCCGCCAGTAGTCGAGGTTGGCCACGGTCGAGACCACCAGCAGGCAGCCGCCCAGCGGCGGCGAGATCAGGCCGATGCTGAGGTTGAAGCAGACGATGATGCCGAGGTGCACCGGGTCGACGCCCTGGGCCAGCGCGATCGGCGCCAGCAGCGGCACGAGCAGCGCCAGGGCTACCGGAATGTCGAAGATCATGCCGGCGACCAGCAGGATCAGGTTAAGCGCCAGCATGAAGCCGAGCGGACCGAGGCCCCAGCCGGCCACCGTCTCGGAGATCGCCTCGGGCAGCCGTTCGAGCGCGGCGACATGACCCAGCGCGGCGACCGCCGTGAGGATCATGAAGATCGAGCCGGTCAGGATCGCCGTGCGCCGCAGGCTCTCGCGGAAGAGCTCGCGGCTGAGGCCGTCGTAGACCAGCGAGGCGCCGATCGCCGCAATCACGGCGACCGCGGCCGCCTCGGTCGGGGTCATCCAGCCGAAGACGATGCCGCCGACGATGATCGCCGGCAGCCCCAGCGCCGGCAGGGCGCGAGCCAGGGTCGGGGCCAGACGCGGCTTCTCGGCGGCGCTCAGGCGCGGATGCCCGTCGCGCCAGGCGATCAACGCATTGACCAGGAACAGCGCGGCGGCGAGCAGCAGGCCGGGCAGGATGCCGGCGATGAACAGCGCGGTCACCGAGGTCTGCATCAGCGCGCCGTAGAAGATCAGGATGATCGACGGCGGCACGATGGGGCCGATGATGGAGGAGGCGGCGGTGATGGCGCCGGCGAAGGTGCCGCCGTAGCCGCGCTCGCGCATGGCCGGCACCAGCGTGTTGGACAGCGCCGCGGCGTCGGCGACGGCCGAGCCGGAGATGCCGGCGAAGAACACGCTGGTCATGATGTTGACGTGGCCGAGTCCGCCGCGCAGGCGGCCGACCAGGGCCATGGAGAGGTCGATCAGGGCGCGGGTGACGCCGCCGCGGTTCATGATCTCGCCCGCCAGGATGAACAGCGGCATGGCCATCAGCACGAAGACGTCGATCTGGCTGAAGATCTTCTGCGGCAGGATGGCGATGTAGCGGGCGTTGTCCGTCGCCAGGAAGACCAGCACGCTGGCGCCGCCGATCACGTAGGCCAGCGCCGTCCCCGCCGCGAGCAGCACGGCGACCGCGAGCAGGACCAGCCAGGTCATGACCCGCTCTGCAGCCGGGCCGGCGCCAGCGCGGCGGCGTCCAGGCCCTCGGCCGCGATGTCGTCCGGCACCGCCTCGCCGCGCAGCAGGGCGGCGGCCAGGCGCGCCAGGGCGGGGGCGGTCTGGATGCCGTAGCCGCCCTGGCCGGCAAGCCAGAAGAAGCCGGGCGCGTCGGGGGCGTAGCCGGCGACCGGCGCCTTGTCGGCCACGAAGCTGCGCAGGCCGGCCCAGCGGTTCTCGATGCGGCGGACCGACAGCGCGAAGGCGCGTTCGATGCGGTCGACGCAGATCGCCACGTCCAGCTCCTCGGGCTGCGCGTCGCAGGGTGGCGAGGGGGTCTCGTCGGCCGGCGAGATCAGCAGCTTGCCGGCGTCGGGCTTGAGGTAGAACTGTTCCTCGATGTCGACGACCATGCGCAGAGCCATGGGGTCGAAGTCCTCCGGCGGGGCGACGATCATCGCGGTGCGCCGCTTCGGCACCAGTCCGATGGGGCGGACCGCCGCCAGCCCGGCCAGCTCGTCGGCCCAGGCGCCGGCGGCGTCGACCACCACCTCGGCCCGCAGGCCGCCCTTGTCCGTCTCCAGCCGCCAGCCCGCCCCGTCGCGGGCCAGGCCGCGCAGCTCGGCGCCGCACTGCAGCCGGCCGCCGCGCGCGCGGAACAGCCGCAGGAAGCCCTGGTGCAGGGCGTGCACGTCGATGTCTTGGCTGTCGTCGTCCCAGAGCGCGCCGAGCAGACCCTCGGCGCGCAGCAGCGGGCAGAGCTCGCGCGCCGCCGCCGCATCGACGCGGCGCACCTGGCGGCTGTCGCGCAGCTCGGCCGTCATGGCGTCGAGCGCCGCCTCCTGGCCGTCGCGCGCGGCCAGCAGCACGCCGCGCGGGCTGAGCAGCGGATGCGCGCTGAAGCCCTCGGGCGGCGTCTTGAAGAAGGTCTCGGAGGCGCGCGACAGGGCGCGGATCGGAGCGGGGCCGTAGACCTTGGAAAACAGCGCCGCCGAGCGTCCGGTGGTGTGGTAGCCGGGCTGCGCCTCGCGCTCCAGCAGGACGACGCGGCGATCGCGGGCCAGCTCGGCCGCCAGCGACGCGCCGGCGATTCCGGCGCCGACCACGGCGATCTCGCAGCTCTCCAGCGTCACGGCGCTCCTCCGGTCGTTTTGTATCCGAAGTGGGACCGTAGGGATAATTTTCGAAAAGGAAAATAGAAATTTTCGAATCAGCAAATTCTGGAAAGTCAGCGCCCCCCGGCTCTATCTTGACGGGATGACGGAGCATCGCCCGGCCCCACGCACGGAGACGGAGGCGCGCAGTCGGATGGGCGAGCGCTTGCGGGCGATCCGGCGCGAACGGCATCTGACCCTGGCGCAGGTGGCGGAGCGCTCGGGCGTGTCGGTCGCCACCCTGTCGAAGGTCGAGCGCGGGCTGACGGCGCTGGGCTACGACCGCTTCACCCGTCTGGCCAACGGCCTGGGCGTCGACATCGCCGAGCTGTTCGCCGAGGGCCGCGCCCTGGAGCCGGGCCTGGTGGCGACGGCGACGACGGGCGAGGCGGTGCGGCACGTGACCGGCAACTACGAGATCGAGATGCTGTTTCCGGAGATCTGGGGCAAGGCGATGACCCCGCTCTTCGCGACCATCCGGCCGGACCAGTCGATGCGGCTCGATCAGTTCGTGCGTCACCCGGGGCAGGAGTTCGTGCACGTGCTCTCGGGGGAGATCGTACTGCAGTTCGAGGGGCGGGCGGCGGTGCGTCTGCGCGCCGGCGAGAGCGCCTATTTCGACAGCGCGCGCGGCCACCTCTACACCCCCGGCGGCAGCGGCGCGGCGCGCGTGCTGGCGGTCTGCGTCGGCTGGGAGCCGGAGGGCCGCACCCTCTCCGAGCCGGGTCCCGACCCGAGCTGAGCGGCGGAGCCGGGGGGCTTCGTCCGGCGGGGCGCCGGTCTGGGGCGCCGGTCTGGGGCCCGGTCTGGGGCCCGGTCTGGGGGTGGCGCCCGTCCCTCCGGCCCTTGCCCGGCCCGGCTTGCTTGGTGGCCTCCAGCAGCGTCCCGACAGGTCCCTTGCGCTCTGCATGGCGAAAAGACCGTTGACAAGGATTATGACTCAAAGAACAATCGATTGCAGCAATCGATTGTCTTCGCCATCGACCGCGCCGGCCGCAAGGCGAGGACAAAGAAACTCGTAGGGAGCGAAATGTCTCTGATCGCGGACCAACAGTCCGCCCAACCCGCCGGCGCTCCGGCGTGGCTGGGGGCGCTGAGCGCCGCCTTGGGCGAGACGCAGCTATCCACCGACTTCGTCGACCGTCTGGCCTATGCGCGCGACCGCACGCCGCTGGCGACCTTCAATCTGCGCGGCGGGCGGACCCTGGGGGACCTGCCGGTGGCCGTCGCCCTGCCGGACGGCGAGGCGGCGGTGGCCCGCGTCTTCGCGCTCGCCAATGCGCACGGTTTCGCCGTCATTCCCTACGGCGCCGGCTCCGGTGTCGTCGCCGGCGCCATTCCCGACGCCGGCAGCGTGATGCTGGACCTCAAGCGGCTGAACGGTCTGCTGGAGCTGGACGAGGTCAACGGCCTGGCCCGGGTGCAGGCCGGTCTGAACGGCGCCCGCTTCGAGGAGCTGCTCAATGCCCGCGGCTGGACCTGCGGGCACTATCCGCAGTCCATGAAGATGTCGACCGTCGGCGGTTGGGTGGCCTGCCGCGGCGCCGGCCAAGCCTCCTCGCGCTACGGCAAGATCGAGGACATGGTGGTCGGCCTGCGCAGCGTGCTGCCGAACGGCGAGGTGATGGAGGTCAAGCCCCTGCCGCGCCGTGCGGTGGGGCCGGGGCTGCGCGATCTGCTCGTCGGGGCCGAGGGCACGCTGGGCGTGGTCACCGAGGTGACGCTGCGCATCTGGCGCCAGCCCGAGGTGCGCCGCCCGCTGATCCTGGCGTTTCCCGACCTGCAGGCCGCCTGGGACGCGCTGCGCGAGATCATGCAGAGCGAGCTCCGTCCCGAGGTCGCCCGTCTCTACGACGAAACGGAATCGCGCCAACGCAGCGGCGGCAAGCCGCCCTTCGACCGCAAGCCGATCCTCTGCATGCTGGTGATCAGCGGCAAGGCGCGGCTGGCCGACACGGAAGAGGCGTTGTGCCGCGAGATCTGCGCGTCCCACGGTGCCGAGCTCTCCGAAGATAGCGGACCCTATGAGCACTGGCTGGCGAACCGCTTCGTCTCCTACTCGCCGCGCTATCAGGCGCAGCGCTACTTCATGGACACGATCGAGATCACCGGCCGCTGGTCGGCCCTGCCGGCGCTGTACGAGCGGATCGGCGCGGCGATCCGTGCACTGCATCCGCAGGTCTTCTTCGGCACCCACTGGTCGCACGTCTACCCGGAGGGCGCCTGCCAGTACATGACCGTGCGCCTGCCGCAGCTCGAAGAGGCCGAGGGCCTACGCCTGCACCGTCAGGTCTGGGAGCGGGCCCAGGGCATCTGCCTCGATCTCGGCGGCAGCATCAGCCACCACCACGGCGCGGGTCAGCTACGCAATCCCTGGATGAAGGAGGAGCTGGGCCAGGGCCACGAGGTGCTGCAGCGGATCAAGGACGCCCTCGACCCCCACAACGTCTCGAACCCCGGCAAGCTGGCGCTGCGCCCGCGGGAGGAGCGCCCCCATGGCTGAGACCGGTCTCGACAGGCTGCGGATCTGCGCCTTCTGCCCCAACCCCTGCCGTGCGGTGATCCCGGAGGCGGAGTGCGACCAGCGCGAAAGCCGCACCCCCTCGGCCCTGGCCTACCTGGCGGTGGCCCTGGGCGAGGGGTTCGTCGCGGCCGCGCCGGCGGTCGAGACGGCGTTGCGCGACCTGAAGCTGGCCGAGCTCTGCCGACCCGCCTGCGTCTACGGCTTCGACATCCCGGCGGAGATCCGTGCGCGCCTCGACGGCGACGCGGCGGCGGAGGGGCTACGTGGCTGACGGTCGCCACCTGATGGGCGTCGATATCGGGGCCGGCAGCCTGAAGGCCACGATCGTCGACGAGGCCGGGCGCGTGCGGGGCACCGGCACGGCGCCGGTCGCCACCGCCACGCCGCACCCCGGCTGGACCGAGCAGGAGCCGGAGGACTGGTACCGCGCCGCCTGCGCCGGCATCGCGGCGGCGCTGCGCGAGGCCGGCCTCGGCGGCGACGACATTCGGGCGGTCAGCTTTAGCGCCGGCGCCCACACCCCGGTGCTGCTGGACGCGGAAGACCGACCGCTGCGTCCGGCGATCCTCTGGAGCGACCAGCGCAGCGCTGGCGAGGCGCGCGAGCTGCGCGAGGCGCACGGCGACGAGATCCTGGCGCTCGGGTTCAACCAGGCGCAGCCGACCTGGACCCTGCCGCAGCTCCTTTGGGTCAAGCGCCATGAGCCGGAGGTGGCGGCGCGCACGCGCAAGGTGATGATCGCCAAGGACTATCTGCGCTTTCGCTTCTGCGGGGCGTGGCACAGCGATCCGACGGAGGCGGTCGGCACGCTGCTCTACGACTGCCGGCGGGAAGCCTGGTCCGAGCGCCTGGCCGGGATGGCCGGCTGGCCGCCGGACAGCCTGCCGCCGCTGGTGGCGCCAACCGCCGAGGTCGGACGGGTGACGTCGCGGGCGGCGGGCGACACCGGCCTGTCGACGCGCACGCGGGTGATCTGCGGCACCTCCGACACCTCGGCCGAGGCGTACGGCGCCGGCGCCATCGCCGCCGGCGCGGGCACGGTGAAGCTGGCCACCGCCGGCACGGTCTCGGTGATCGCCGCGCAGCCGACGGTGCACGCCACGCTGATCAACTATCCCTTCGCCGTGCCGGACCACTGGTACACCATCGCCGGGACCAATAGCTGCGCTTCCGCCCACAAGTGGCTGCGCGACCGCGTGCTGGCGGCCGGGGAGGACTCCTTCGACCGCCTCGACGCCCTGGCGGGCGCGGTGCCGGCCGGCGCCGAGGGTCTGCTGTTCCACCCCTATCTCACGGCGAGCGCTCGCCCCACTGGGACCCGCTGCTGCGGGCCGACTTCCTGGGCCTGACCATGACGCACGGTCAGGGCCATCTGGTCCGCGCCCTCTACGAGGGCGTCGCCTTTTCCCTGCGCGACTGCCTGGCGGCCCTGCGGGCGCGCGGCCTGGACATCGACGCCGCGCGGATCGTGGGCGGCGGGGCGCGCAGCGGCCTGTGGCGGCAGACGGTCTGCGACGTGCTGCAGATTCCCATCGCCCTGCCGGAGGTGACCGACGCCTCCTACGGCGCCGCCCTGCTCGCCGGCGTCGGCTGCGGCACCTTCGCCAGCGAGGCCGAGGCGGCCGAGCGCTGCGTACGCCTGACCGCGCGGCACGCGCCGGACCCGGCGCGCGCCGCGCTCTACGACGATCTCTTTGCGCTCTACCGCGAAGCCCAGGGGCGGCTGGTGGAGATCAACCACCGGCTGGCCGAACTCGCCGGGCGGGCGGCGCGCTCGGAGCGCGAGGCAAAGCGCGACCGGGGGACGAAGCCATGAGCCACGTCGTTCTCGAGGACCTGGAAAAGCGCTTCGGCGACCACTACGCGGTGCGGCCGACCAACCTCAGTTTCGCCAAGGGGGAGTTCGTCGTGCTGGTCGGTCCCTCGGGCTGCGGCAAGTCGACCACCCTGCGGATGATCGCGGGTCTGGAGGAGGCCACAGGCGGCGCGATCTCCATCGCCGGCCGCGAGGTGACGCGGCTCGAGCCCCGCGCGCGCAACGTCGCGATGGTGTTCCAGAACTACGCGCTCTATCCGCACAAGACGATCTACAAGAACCTGGCCTTCGGGCTGCAGATGGCCCGCCTGCCGAAACCGGAAATCGACCGCCGGGTGACCTGGGCGGCGGGCATCCTGGGGATCGAGCCGCTGCTGCAGCGCAAGCCCAAGCAGCTTTCGGGCGGCCAGATGCAGCGCGTCGCCCTGGGCCGCGCGATGGTGCGCGAGCCCGACGTCTTCCTGCTCGACGAGCCGCTGTCGAATCTCGACGCCAAGCTGCGGGTGCGGATGCGCGACGAGATCGCCACGCTGCACCAGAAGATCGGCACCAGCATGATTTACGTCACCCACGACCAGGTCGAGGCGATGACCCTGGGCGACCGTATCGTGGTGATGAAGGACGGCGTGGTGCAGCAGGTCGGCAGCCCGCTGGAGGTCTACGACCGTCCCGCCAACCGCTTCGTCGCCGGTTTTATCGGCTCGCCGGAGATGAACTTCGTGGCCGGCCGTGTCGCGGCGGGAGACTCCGGCCCCGTCTTCCGTGCCGGCGCGCTGGCGCTGCCGCTGACGGCCGCGCAGGGCGAGTTGGTCGCGCCCGACACCGCCGCCACCCTGGGCCTTCGCCCCGAGCACATCGAGCTGGACGAGACCAGCGCGCTGCGCGGCCGGGCGGGGCTGGTCGAGCAGATGGGCGCCCAGACGGTGGTGGCCTTTCAGGTCGGCGAGACCGAAGTGCGCGCCGTCGTCGAACGCGACGACACGCTGCGACCGGGCGATGTCCGTGGCCTGCGGATCGACCCGGCGAAGACGCATCTCTTCGAGGAAGAGAGCGGCAGGGCGATCACGCCAAAGATAAACTAGGGAGGAAACAGGCTATGTCCGTCAGGAAAACGGGTCTCTTGCCCCCGCTGTCCCGCCGCCGGCTGCTGCAGATGGGTGCCGCCGCCGGTGGTCTCGCGCTGAGCGGCGGCCTCGCCGCGCCCGCGGTGCACGGCCAGACCAAGCAACTGCGCTTCCTGAACTCGGAACCGTCGCAGGACAGCGTCGCCGTCATGAAGCGCGCGGCCGAAGCCTACGAGGCCGAAACCGGCGTCCAGGTGCAGGTCGATTCCGTGGGACCGGGCGAGGCTTGGCAGAAGCTGCAGGCGGCGATCGCCTCGGGCCGGCCCTACGACATCAGCTCGCTGCTGTTCTCCGCGCATGTCTCCCTGCTCGCCGACGCCGGCCAGCTCGTCCCGCTGAACGACCTGATCGCCCGGCACGACTGGGGGCCGCGGATTCTCTTCCCGGTCGAGGGAAACCACTACTGGTATCCCTTCGACTATAACCTCAACTGGATCTTCTACCGGAAGGACCTCTATGCCGAGAAGGGCCTGAAGGTGCCGGAGACCCAGGCCGAGATGCTCGAGAACTGCCGGGCGTTGACCGAAGGCAACCGCTTCGGCGCCATGCACCCGCTGGGCTCGACCAGCGCCACCCAGTGGATGTCGCTCGGCTACATGTGGGCCAACCAGGTCTCGCTGCTCGACGACCAGTTCCGGGTGGTGGTCGACGATGCGACCAACAAGCCGCGCATGATGGCCTATCTGGACTTCATGCAGCAGCTCAACGGCGCGATGCCGCCCGGCATGACCCAGGCGGGCTTCTCCGAGGCCCTGGCGCAGTACTCCTCCAACCAAGTGGCGCACGCCCCCTATGCCGGCCGGCTGATCGAGTACCTCGAGCGGCGGGCCCCGGACCTGGTGGAGCACACCGGCTTCTTCACCTATCCCAGCCAGGACGGCGAGACACGCGCGGTCAACCACGGCTACGACGGCTGGGTGGTGCTGAACACGCCGATGGCCGAGGAGTCGCTGAAGTTCATGGACTGGTTCACCACGAACCACTACGTGAACTTCCTGCATGCCGCGCCGCTGCACTTCCAGCCGCCGCGCCTCGACGTCTACGAGGATCCGCGCTGGCGCGAGCATCCCTTGATCCAGAAGCACGGCGAGCTGGTCGCCTTCATGCGCAACCTGCTGGAGGACGACTCGATTCTGATCCGCTCGGTCGATACCCAGGGGCCGACCGTGGACATGCGCGGCGGCGCCATCTTCGAGTCCATGGCCGTGCCGGAGGCATTGCAGAACCGCATCCTGCGGGACATGCCGGCCGACGAGGCGGTCGAGGTCTGCGCCGAGAGCCTGCGCGAGGCCCTGGCCTGAGCTAGCTGCGCTTCCGCCCGGCCTCGCCGGGCCCGTGCGGCGCCCGCTTAAGGGTCCCGTGCCCCTTGCCTTGGTCCGCCGCGGCCGGCTGTGTCGGCTGCCTGTTCCCCGGCCGTGGCGGGCCCTTCTTCGGAGACGGAGATGCGCCGCTTCTCGACCCCCAGCGACCGGGTCATCCTGGGCCTCTTCCTCGCGGCGGTGCTGGCCACCGGCGTGCTGATCCTGGTTCCGGTCTTCCATGCCGTGCAGCTCAGCTTCTACAGCTCCTCCTCCTTCGTGGAGGCGCCGGCCTGGGCCGGGCTCGATAACTACGCGCGGGTCCTGGCCAGCGACGACTTCTGGCACGCCCTGGGCGTCGGACTGACCTTCGCCGGCGCGGCGATCGCCTTGCAGGTCCTGCTCGGCGTGCTCTTCGCCCTGCTGCTCGATCTGCCGTTCCGCGGCCGGCCGCTGGTCCGCGGCATCGCGGTGCTGCCCTATCTCTTGCCGACCATCGTCGTCGCCGTGACCTTCCGCTGGATGCTCGACGGGTCCTTCGGCCTCTTCACCAACTGGGCCATCGACCTGGGTTTCGCCCGGCCGGCCTGGTTCGAGACGCCGGCGGCCGCGCTCTCGGTGGTGATCCTGGTCAGCGTGTGGACCTGGACGCCCTTCGTGACGATCACCTTCCTGGCCGCGCTGCAGACCGTGCCGAAGAGCCTCTACGAGGCGGCGCGGGTCGACGGCGCCAACGCCTGGCACCGCTTCTGGCACGTCACCATTCCGGCCCTGGCGCCGGTGCTGACGGTGATCGTGCTGCTGCGCTCGATCTGGATGTTCAACAAGTTCGACATCGTCTGGCTGATGACCAAGGGCGGACCGCTGTCGGCGACGGAGCATCTGCCGATCCTGGCCTATCGCCGCGCCTTCACCCAGTTCGACATCGGCGGCGGCGCGGCCGTGGCGACGATCTCCTTCCTGATTCTCTCGGTCCTGATCTTCGTCTACTTCCAGATCTTCCCGCTCGACGAAAAGGAGAGGTCGTGATGGTTGCCCGCCGCTCGCCGGCCGGCCGGATCGCCATCCTGGCGGGGCTGGCGCTGACCTGCGTCTGGTCCTTCCTGCCGATCTACTGGATGGTGGTGTCCAGTCTGCGCGCGCCCTCCGAGCTGTTCCGCGCGCCCTCGCTGCTGCCCGGCCGCGCCCTGTCGCTGGAGAGCTACCGGGCGCTGCTCGAGACCACGGACTATCTGCAGCAGTTCGCCAACAGCGTGGTGGTCGCCCTGTCGGTCGTGGCCGTGACGCTGCTGGTCTCGATCGTCGTGGCCTATACCATCACGCGCTACCGGCTGCGCGGGAAGTCGGTCCTGATCAGCAGCATGCTCTACGCCTACATGTTCCCGCCGCTGCTGCTCGCGATCCCGCTGCTGTCCATCTTCGCCGAGCTGGGCATGGCGGACAGCCTGCTGGCCCTGGTGATCGCCCACTGCACGCTGACCATCCCGCTGGGCATCTGGCTGTTCTGGGGCTTCTTCAAGGCCATGCCCTTCGAGCTGGAGGAGGCGGCGATGGTCGACGGCTGCTCGCGGCTCGGCGCCTTCGTGGCGGTCGTGCTGCCGCTGTCGCTGCCGGGCATCGTCACCGTGGCGATCTTCGCCTTCCTGCTGTCCTGGACCGACTACATCTTCGCCTTCGTGCTGCTGTCGAGCGATGCCCAGAAGACCCTGCCGGTCGGGCTGGCCTCGATCCTGGGGACCTTCGACGTGCGCTGGGGCGAGGTCATGGCGGGCGCCACGCTGATCGCCCTGCCGCTGTTCGTCCTGTTCATCTTCCTGAGCCGCTACTTCATCCAGGGGCTGGCGGCCGGCGCGACCAAGGGGTAGGCCGTGGATCTCGATCTGAAGGGGCGCGTCGCGCTGGTGACCGGCGCCGCGCGGGGCATGGGCTTTGCCGAAGCGCAGACGCTCGCCGAGGAGGGGGCCCGCATCGCCCTCAACGACACCGACGCCGAGGCGGCCGAGGCGGCGGCGGCCCGGCTGCGCGCGGCGGGGGCGACCTGCGAGACCTTCGTCGCCGACGTGGCCGAGGAGGCCGCGGCCGAGACGCTGGTCGCACAGGTCGACCGGCATTTCGGGCGGCTGGACGTGCTCGTCAACAACGCCGGGATCGGCGGCCGGCACATGGGCACGCCGGTGGCCGAGCTGCCGGCCGAGGCGTGGGACGAGATGATCCGCGTCCATCTGCGTGGCACCTTCCTGTGCAGCCGGGCGGCGCTGCGGCTGATGTCCGGAGCCGGCTTCGGACGGATCGTCAACATCTCTTCCATGAACTTCACCGGCGGCGGCCGCCCGGGTGTGGCGCACTACGCCACCGCCAAGGCGGGCATCGCCGGTTTCACCCGCACCCTGGCCAAGGAGGTGGGCGGTGCCGGGGTCACGGTGAACGCCGTCGCCCCGGGCTATGTCGAAACCGACCTGATCCGCTACATGGACGCGGCCAAGCGCCGGGTGATCGTCGAGCAGAACCCCGTGGGCCGCTTCTGTCAGCCCGAGGAGGTGGGGGCGCTGGTCGCGTTCCTCTGCTCGCGCCAGGCGGCCTTCGTCAACGGCGCCCTGGTCTGCCTCGACGGCGGCCGGCGCGAGTTCTATTGGGAGGCGGCATGACGCTGCGCGCCTTCGGCTTTCCCGGCCGCTACCTGCAGGGACCCGGTGCCCTGGCGCGGCTCGGCGCCGTCGCCGGCGAGCTCGGCGGCAGGCGGGCCGTGCTGATCGCCGATCCGGTGGTCGCCGCGCCGGCGCGGGCGGCGGCGGACTCGCTGCGCGCCGCCGGTCTCGAGGCGGTGCGCT
>LSZA01000127.1 GCA_001637315.1 Phormidium willei BDU 130791
CCGGGCTTGACCGAGCGGATCACCTCTTCGCCGACGGCGCGTTCCTTCACCCCGGCGATGAAATCCTTCACCACCGGCAGGGCGACATCCGCTTCGAGCAGGGCAACGCGGATCTCGCGCAGCGCGGCGGCGACGTCCTTCTCCGACAGGGCGCCACGCCCGGTCAGGCCGTCGAAAATGCCGCCAAGGCGATCTGATAGCGCGTCGAACATGCCGTGCTCTCTCCTTTGCTTGCCTTCAGATATCCCAAAGGTAAGCGCTCCTCACGCCTGCACAAAGCCCAAGCGCCCCGCTGAGCGAACCTTCGCCGGGCGGGGGGCCTCGCCGGACTCCTTCCCTTTAGGGAATGTCCCGGTCAAAGCGCGCTTTTCGATTTGCGCGGATGTGAGGGGCGCTAGAAGCATGAATGGGCCCGATTGGCAAGCCCGCGCGCCGGACGATCAGACCTCTTCGGCCAATTGCGAAAGCCGGTCTTCAATCGTCTGGACCGCCAACTCGGCTTCGTCGCGAAGCATGGCGAGCTGGACCATGTCCGGCCAACTGCCATCGGCTAGACGCAGATAAGCGCGAAACACGCCTTCGCGCTTGGCGCCCAGCTTCTCCAGCACGCCAATGACATCCTCGGCCGCAGCCGGGACCAGCCATTCGATCCGGCGCGCCCGCCAGTCCAGCGCCCGGCGGATCATGGCGCACTGTATGGCGCTGAAAATACCCCGTCGGCGAAGCGGATGCGGCACCCAGAAAGCCGTGATACGCAGACGCCTGTGGATGTTGCTGATCGCGTCGAAGGCGGCGATGCCCGCGAAGCGCCCATCACGCTGAAGAAACGCCGAAAAGGCGTAAAGCTCTCCACGCGCCTGCAATTCGCAAGCATAGGCGACGTAGGCCTCCAGCGATTTGCCGCGCGGTATGTCCTGCATCCAGCTCCACATCGCATCCGCCGCGCCGGAGGCAGTGATCTGCGCCAAATGCGTCTCGTCAAACGGCTCCAGCCGGACGAGCGCGTTTTCGCATCCTGGGTCATCAAGCTTCATCGGACAAGGATGAGGGTCGGCGCCGACCAGTGCAATGATCAATTGCCCGAACCGGCGTTCAATCCTGCTTGATCAGGCGGCGGCCGCTTCGGCTGCCAGTACGCGCGAGACGGCATTGACCACAGCGCCAATACGGATGGACGCCTGAACCTGCTCGGCGGTAAAGCCGGCCTTGCGCAGCTCCGCCTCATGCGCGTCCAGGCACATGCCGCAGCCGTTCACAGCCGACACCGCCATGGAATAAAGTTCAAAGTCAGCCTTTTCGATGCCAGGCGCACCGATGACATTCATGCGCAGCTTGGCCGGCAGCGTCGTGTAGCTGTCGGACTTCATCAGATGCGTGGCCCGGTAATAAACATTGTTCATGCCCATGACCGCCGCCGCCGCCTTTGCGGCGCGCGCGGCTTCCGGCGAAAGCCTGCCTTCGACCTCGGCCGAGATGGCGCGGACCACATCAGGCTGGCCGACAGCATAAGCGCAGGCGAGAAAACAGCCATATTTCTGCTGGTCATTCAGCAGGGTTTCATTCAGCAGCGAGCCAAGATTGAGTTTCAGGTCCTTGGCATAGTCCGGCAAGGCGGATTTCAACGTATCGATCGACATCGGGAACTCCGGCATAAGAGATGAAAGCGCCGGCCCGCCCCCGGGCCGGCGCTGAATGAGTTGCAAGACGCAAGGTCCCTCAGGCGGCCAGTACCTCGCCGCCCACGGGGCGGTTGCAGGGGCACAGCTCGTCGGTCTGAAGCGCGTCCAGGACCCGGAGCGTATCCTGCGGGTTGCGGCCAACATTCAGATTGGTGATGTAGACGTGCTGGATGACATTGTGCGGATCGACGACATAGGTCGCGCGATAGGCAACGCCTTCCTTTGCGTCGCGCACGCCAAGTCCGTCCACCAGCGACCCGTTGGTGTCGGCGAACTGCCAGATCGGCAGTTCCTTCAGGTCCTCATGGTCGCGGCGCCAGGCCAGCTTGGTGAACTCATTGTCGGTCGAGCCGCCCATGACGACGGCGTCGCGATCGGCGAATTCCTCGTTCAGGCGGGCGAACTCGGCGATCTCGGTCGGGCAGACGAAGGTGAAATCCTTCGGGTAGAAGAAGATGATCTTCCACTTGCCGGGGAAGCTTTCGGGCGTGATCGGCTCGAAAGCGGACTCGCCGTTCTGTTCGTGCTGCATGAATTTCGGCTTTACGCCGATAACCTGGAAGTCGGGAAGCTTGTCGCCAATACCGAGCATATGAAGTGTCTCCTGGAAGTTGCGTTCAAGTGCGGTGCGCCATGAGGCCGTCACCTCACAACGCGCCCTGCATATGTTGGGGTTGCTCTCGCACAACAAATTGATATTTTCTCAGATTGCTATAGAAGATTCCTATGCACCTTCCGACCCTCCGACAGCTGCAATTCCTTGATGCGATTGCAAATCATGGCTCGTTCTCGCGCGCAGCTGACCAGTGCAATGTGACCCAGCCGACCCTTTCGGCCGCCATCAAGGAGCTGGAAGCCCTGCTCGACGTCCAGCTGGTCGAGCGCGAGCCGCGCGGGGCCTCGCTCACACGGGCGGGCGAGGAGGTCGCCCGGCGCGCGCGCATCGTCCTGACCGAAGCGCAGGACCTGGTCGCCGCCGCGCATGAGGCCGGCCGCCCTCTGTCGGGCACCTTCCATCTCGGCGCGATCCCCACGATCGCGCCTTATGTCCTGCCGCAGATCCTTCCGGCGCTGCGCGAGACATATCCCGATCTCAGGCTGGTACTGCGCGAAGATACGACCGAACGCCTGCTCGACGCCCTGCGGGCCCGCGCACTGGACGCAGCCCTCATTGCCCTGCCCTGGGAGGCGCCGGGGATTGAGACGGAAAAGCTGGCCGATGACGAGTTCCTGCTCATCGCCCCGCCCGATCATCCGCTCAGCAAGCGCAATGGCCTGTCGCCAGACGATATCGGCGAATCCGACATGCTGCTGCTCGAGGACGGCCATTGCCTGCGCGAGCATGCGCTGGCGGCCTGCGCCCTGCCGAGCACACGGCGCGGCGCGGAAGTGTCAGCGACTTCGCTGCACACGCTGGTTCACATGGTCGCAGGCGGCCTCGGCGTCTCGCTGGTGCCGCGGCTGGCGGCCAATGCCGGCGTCACCGCAGGCACCGATGTCGCCATGCGTGCTTTCACCGATCCGCTGATCGGGCGCTCTATTGGCGTCGCCTGGCGGGCCGGCTCGCCGCGGCGCGGCGAGGCAAAACTGATCGGTCAGGTTGTGAGAACCGCCCTCGGTTCGGACACCAGCATGAATTAGGGCGGGCCCCGGCGCGCGCCGTTTACCGTATCGAGGAACAGGCCCAGCGTATCGATCCAGGCGATGACCTGCGGCTCGACATTTTCGCGCTCCAGCATCTCGACCAGTAGCTGGCGCGCGGTATCCGGCTCGGCGGTGCATTGCGCCACGGCAGCCTGTAGCTGCGGCACCGCGGTTTGCGTGAAATCCTCCACCATCAGGACGATGTCATCTGCCAGCCCGGCCATGCGAAAGGCGGTGATCATGCCGGGATTGTCGAGGCTGCCATCCAGGCGTCGCAGTTCGGCGATCTCGCTGCGATAGGTTTGCACGAAGGGTTCGAGAATCTGGTCGGACTTCCAGTCGACCCATTCCGGCGTACACGGTTCCGGCTCCAGACTGGCACAGGCGGCACCTGCGAGCAGGGCCGGTACGAGCGCAAGATATCGCGGCATGGACTCTCCTGTGATCACGGGGCTTCCCTCCCGACGCGAAGCTGCGCCATAAGAGACCGATGAGATGAAAGAGGGCAAGGGACCATGGCAGACGCGCGCAGCATTATCCTGCACCACTACGACACCTCGCCCTTTTCGGAGAAGGTGCGCCTGGCCCTGCGCCTGAAGAACCTGGCGTGGACCAGCGTCGAGATCCCCGTCGTCATGCCCAAGCCCGAGCTGATCCCGCTGACCGGCGGGTATCGGCGCACACCGGTCATGCAGATCGGGGCCGACATCTATTGCGACACCGCGATGATCCTGATGGAACTCGAGCGTCGCTTTCCCATGGCGCCATTGGAGCTGCCCGGTCATGAGGGGCTCCACAAGATGATCGCGCACTGGGCTGACCGGATCTGGTTCCAGGTGTCCGTGGGCGTCATCTTCGGCGCGCTCGGGGACAGGGTCCCGGCCGAATTCAAGGCCGATCGCGAGAAGCTCTCCGGCCGCCCATTCGACACAAATGCCATGAAGGCGGCCGCGCCGATGCTGCGCGACCAGTGGCGTGCCCACCTGATGCAGCTTGAAGAACGCCTCGAAGGCGGGCGCGGCGCCGGGGCAGGTCTGTGGATGATCTCGACCAAGCCAGGCTTGGTGGACGTCCACGCCCATATGAACCTCTGGTTCATGCAGCAGAACCTGCCGGAATTTCTGAACACCTGTCTGGAGGGTGCGCCGCTGGTAAGGGACTGGTTCGAGCGCCTGTCGAAGACCGAAGGGCAGATCCCGGACGCGCTGTCGGCCTATCGGGCCATCGAGATTGCCTGCGATGCCGGGCCGCGCCTGAAGGCGGCAACGGTCGACACGCTTGAGCCGCAGGAGCTTGTCCTGGGCGAAAAGGTTGCCGTGGCCCCGGACGACTATGGAAAGGACTGGGTCGAGGGCGATCTCGTCCACGCGGATGACCAGTGTATCATCCTGCAGCGCTTCGATTCGCGCGCCGAAAGCCTGCATGTGCACTTCCCGCGCGCGGGCTATCTCGTCCGGCGGGCGTAGTCTTCAATCGCGCTTCAGTCGCCCGAGCCGGCGCACTTCCCAGCGCAGATCAACGCCCGAGGTCTCGCGCACATGCGTCCGCACCAGTTCGCCCAGCGCTTCCAGGTCCGCCGCTCTGGCCTCACCGGTATTGATCAGGAAGTTGCAATGCTTCTCGGACACCCGGGCGCCGCCGACTTCCAGGCCGCGGCAGCCGGCCGCATCGATCAGCTGCCAGGCCTTGCGCTGGTCGGGGGTGCCGGGCGGGTCGGGATTGGCGAAAGTCGAGCCGGAGGTCTTCTCCCGGATCGGCTGGGTCTCAGCGCGCCGCGCCTGCAGGTCGGAAATGTGCGCGGCAATGTCGTCCGGGTCGCCCTCGCCGCTCGCCTCGAGTTCCAGTGATGTGACGATGACATCACCAGGCAGGGCGCTGTGGCGGTAGGAAAAATCGAGTGCGTCAGGCCCGAGCGTTACGGTTTCGCCGGCGCGATCGATGGCCGTCAACGAGACGAACACATCCTTCAGCTCGCGCCCATAGCAGCCGGCATTGGTTCGCACCGCTCCGCCCATCGAACCGGGAATGCCGGACAGGAATTCCAGCCCGGTGAGGCCTTCGCGCGCGGCACGCTTGGCCACGGCCAGGTCGAGCGCCCCGGCGCGCACGCGCAGACGCCGTCCATCCCGCTCAATCGCCCCCCAATGGCCGCCGGCCAGGCGCACAGTGACGCCCTCGATGCCGCCGTCGCGCACGATCACATTCGAGCCGACACCGAGCACCGTGACCGGAACATCGCCCGGCAGGGCTCTCATCAGGTCCGCCAGGTCCTGCTCGTCGGCGGGCAGCACCAGCGCATCGGCCGGTCCGCCGACACGAAACCAGGTATAAGGGGCAAGCTCGGCCCCCGCCAGCAGCTTGCCGCGAAGGCCCGGAAGGTCGGTGGCGTCCGGCGTCATGCCTCGTCGTCCAGGGCGCGCCGAAAGGCACGGGCCTTGCGCAGCCGGCTGCGAAGGTCCGGCATCAGCGTTTCGTTCGCGGCAACGATGTTGCCAGTGGCAAGAACATTGCCAGCATCGATTTCCTCGACTTGCCCCCCAGCCTCACGCACAATGACGATGCCGGCCGCGATATCCCAGGGTTTCAGGCCGCGCTCCCAGAAGCCGTCGAACCGTCCGGCCGCGACCCAGGCAAGGTCCAGCGAGGCCGAGCCGTACCGCCGGATACCGGCGCAGGCCGGCGTCAGCGCCGCCATTTCGCCCCAGAAGGTCTCATGCACGGCTTCGGCCTTGCCGTGCCAGGGCGTGCCGGTGGCGATCACCGATTCTGACAGCTTGCGCCGCGCGGCAACAACCAGCTTGCGCTGGTCGAGCCAGGCGCCGCGCCCGCGCTCGGCCCAGAAAATCTCGTTCTTGATGACGTCATAAACCACACCCGTCAGCAGTTCGCCCTCGCGCTCCAGCGCAATGGAAACGGCAAAATGTGGCTGACCGTGCAGGAAATTGAGCGTGCCATCGAGCGGATCGATGATGAACCGGTTGGTCTTGTCGCTGCCCTCGACGATGCCCGACTCCTCCATGATGAAGCCATAGCCCGGCCGCGCCTTGGACAGGGATTCATAGATGATGCGCTCAGCCTTGTGATCGGCATTGGAGACGAAGTCGGCCGGCCCCTTTTTCGACACCTGCAGATGCTCCACCTCACCGAAATCACGTGCCAGGGCCCGGCCCGCCTCACGGGCGGCCTTGATCATCACGGATCCGACGGGCGAGGGTTTGGACATGCCCGTCGTGCCTAGTCGGCCCGGCGCAGATAGGTCGCGTCCGAGGTCTGAACGACGATCTTCTCACCCGTTCCGACAAAGGGCGGCACCATCACGCGCACGCCATTGTCGCACGTGGCCGGCTTGAAGGAATTGGCCGCTGTCTGGCCCTTTACAACCGGCTCGGTCTCGATGATCTCGAGCACCACCTGTTCGGGCAGCGCCACACCGATCGGCGTTGTCTCGTAGAACTCGAT
This sequence comes from Phormidium willei BDU 130791, assembly GCA_001637315.1. Taxonomy (GTDB): domain Bacteria; phylum Cyanobacteriota; class Cyanobacteriia; order Cyanobacteriales; family Geitlerinemataceae; genus Sodalinema; species Sodalinema willei. Next base: position 6,783 of record LSZA01000127.1, read on the forward strand.
CTCGACCACCATCCCGTCCTGCAGGAAGGCGCCCTGATCGCCAAGGAAATCGTGCTGCAGTTCGATCTGCTCAAAACTCTCCTGGTCCATGAAAGCGTAGGCCTCGCCCGTATCGTAGAGGAACTGGAAGGGCTTCTGCTCCAGGCGCACCTTCTCGACGGTCTCATTGGCGCGGAAGCGCTCGTTGAGTTTCGAACCGTTCATGAGGTTGCGCAGCTCGACCTGGTTGAACGCGCCGCCCTTGCCGGGTTTGACATGCGAGGTCTTCATGGCGCGCCAGACCTGGCCCTGATGCTCGATCACGGTGCCAGGCTTGATTTCGTTGCCATTGATCTTGGCCATTAGCGGGTCTCCGGAAGATGTGGGCGCGAGGTACCGGTCGGGCGCGAAACGGTCAAGCGCGGGGCAGGAGATTGAATCCGGACGGGACTCACGCCGAACGAAACCGACGTGTGATCAGCTCGCCTGCCTCAACACAGCATTGAAAGCGCGCACGGCCCCTGCGGGGCCGCCTTTATAGTCCCAGACGCCGGAACTGACGGCAAGGAAATCGGCTCCCGCCGCGATCAGCGGGGCCGCATTCTCCACCGTGATGCCCCCGATCGCAACGCAAGGCAGCTCCATCGTCTCCTGCCACCAGACAAGGATGTCCGGATCGGCCGGCGTGGCCCCCGCCTTGGTCGCAGTGGAATAGAAGGCGCCAAAGGCGACATAGTCCGCGCCCTGCTCGCCCGCCTCCATCGCTGCATGGCGCGAGGCCTTGGCGCTCGCCCCGACAATCGCGTCCGGGCCGAGCAGGCGGCGCGCCTCCTTCACCGTCATATCCTCCGGGCCGAGATGAACGCCGTCGGCGCCAAGCTCCAGCGCCAGCGCCGGGCTGTCATTGACCACCACGGCAACGCCGCGCGCCTGGGTCTGTGCCAGCACTGTCTTGGCCACGGTGCGTGTCGCCGCCTCGTCGATCACATCACCGGTTTTCAGGCGCAGCTGCAGGCAGGCGACATCGCCGGCTTCCAGAGCGGCGTCGAGGTCGGCTGCGAAGCCATCAATGTCATCGATCTGCGGCGGAGTGATGAGATAGAGCCGGGTCGGCTGGCGGTCTGGCGTGTCAGGCATCGCAACGATGTGCGGGCCTGCGCGCGAGGCGTCAAGTCGCCCGACAGTGCCCTCACGTCCAGCTCGGTTGGATCAATACCCGCCTGCGGTCCCATCCTTGCGCATTTCCGTTGCAGCGATCCAGGCGCCGGTCTCGAAGTCGCGCTCGATCGCCTGGTAGCCGCCGGTATTGGCCTGGCAGCAGACCACCTCATGGCCGCGACGCTCCAATTCGGCCCGCGCCTCCGGCGGGATGCCGCTTTCCAGAAAGACACGGCCCTTATCGGTCTCACAGTCATCACCGCTCAGATCATCGGTCGGCTCGCACCCGCCCACATGCATCCAGCGCGCCGCGTCTCCGGCTTCCTGCAGCCCCATTTCATAGTCGATGAGGTTCACCAGGATCTGCACATGCCCTTGCGGCTGCATCGCTCCACCCATGACGCCGAAGGCAAGCCAGGGCTCATAAGGGCATGCTTCCTCGATCGGCACGGCGCGCACCTGGCAGCCGGGCATGTCCTGCTTGAAGGCAAAGGCCGGGATGATGGTGGTGAAGGGGCGCTTGCCCGGTTCGAACACGTTGGGGTGGTCGGGATCGAGCGAGAAGAGCTGGCCGCGATCCTGCAGCATGAAGCCGAGTCCGTCCGGCACGAGGCCCGAGCCCATGCCGCGATAGTTCGACTGGATCAGGGCGACCATCATGCCGTTCTCGTCGGCGGTCACGAGGAAGGTGGTGTCGCCCTCCTCAAGCCGCGCCTCGGCCGCATCAAGCGCCGCCGAGCCCGCTTTCGGGTCCGCCATCGCGGCGCTCAGATCAATCCGAGCAGCCCGCTCAGCCGCATATTCAGGGTCAATGAATCTGTCGGGATCGATCCCGCTGAAGACCGGATCGGCGTAGCCGCGCGCCCGATCTGCAAAGGCGAGGCGTTTGGCCTCGACCTGCGCCATCAGGCTGTCGGCGCTGGCGAAACCAAATTCGCGCATCGGGAAACCTTCCAGCATCTGCATTATCTGCAGCGCGGCGATGCCCTGGGTGTTCTCGGCAATCTCGCAGAGCCTGGCATGCCGGTAGGTGACGCAGAGCGGCTCGGTCCAGTTGCCTTCATGGGCGGCGAGGTCCTCATAACGCAGGAAGCCGCCAATCCGCTTCATGTAGGCGTCGATCGTGTGCGCCGTCTCGCCGGTATAGAATTCGTGCGGACCGACATAGGCGATCCGCTCCAGCGTGTCGGCAAGGTCCGGATTGCGGAACAGGCTGCCTTCGCGCGGGGCGGGGGAGAAATAGGTCGCGCGCGCATTCGCGAACTCTTCCAGCATGCCCGCCTTATGCGCGTCTGCCAGGCGCATCTCGTTGCGGCCCCAATAATAGGCGATCACCTCAGCGATCGGGGCGCCTTGGCGAGCATAGCCGATGGTCGGCTCCAGAAGCGTATTGAAGGTCAGCCGCCCGAACCGCTCATGCAGCGCGCCCCAGGCCTCGACCGTGCCGGGCACGGAGACGGGCGCGGCGCCGAAAGGCGGGATCTCCTCGCCGCCTGTATGCGCTTCGGCGGCCGCCTGCATATCGGCGAGCGTCGCGCCCATCGGGCTGCGCCCCGCGCCATTATAGCCGTAAAGGCGTTGGGTCTCGGGGTCCCAGACCAGGGCATAGAGGTCCCCGCCGATACCATTCCCGGTCGGCTCGACCAGGCCCAGCATGGCATTGGCAGCGATCGCCGCATCGACGGCGCTGCCGCCCTGCTTCATTATGTCCAGCGCCGTGCGGGTCGCCAGCGGATGCGCCGTGGCGGCAGCGGCATTCGGGGCCACCACAGCGCTGCGTACGCCATGCCGGCGCCCGGTATCGATCCTGTCGCCCGGGCCGGTCGCCGCGCCCGCTGTGCGGTCGGCCGCATAGCTGACGACAGCCGGGGCCGCAGGCGGCGGAGCACTTGCAGTCATATTTTCACAGGCGGCAAGCAGACAAGCAGCGGCAAGGCCGGCAGGCAGGCGGATCATCGGCGGAAGCTCCCTCTTTTGCCGTGCAGGCTAGCCGCCCTGCCCGCGCCTGTCGAATTCAAACCGCCTTGATCTGGATCAAAGTTGACGCCAGTGTCATGATTTAGCCTCCTCCCCAGTCGGCGACTGCCGGCTCTATACATGATGCGCCCGGATTGGCGACGTGCACGCCCCCTGCATGACCCCGCTCGGGCAAAGGGAGGTCCATCCAATGAAAGTCAAACTCGTCGACCATCCGCCGTCCGAGCCGCGTACCTTTGATGATCCCGGCGAGCTCGCCGACAAGCTCTCGCCCGACGATATCGAGGTGGTGCGCGAGATTTTCAGCACGCCCCTCACCGGCTCCTATAATTGGGATTACGAAGCGGCGAACGCGAAGATCCGCCGGCTCTATGAACTTGGCAAGAAGTTCAATTGGGACGCTGAACTCGACGTCGACTGGCATGTGCCGTTCGATATGTCCGAAGGGCCGTCTCAGGCCGGACTGAACCCATACCATGATCACCCGATCTATCTCGCGCTCAGCGAGGATGAGAAAACCAGTTTTGCGTGGCGCTCGCTCGCCCAGGTCCTGTCGCAGTTCCTGCATGGAGAGCAGGGCGCGCTGATGGTCGCCTCGCAACTGGTTTCCTGCGCGCCGACCTATGATGCAAAGCTCTATGCGGCCTCGCAGACCTTCGACGAGGCTCGCCATGTCGAGGTGTTCAACAAGTATCTGCGATATCGATGCGGCATCGAATACCCGGTCAATCCGAACCTCAAACTGTTGCTCGACAAGATCCTCACCGATCCGCGCTGGGACCTGAAATTCATCGGCATGCAGGTTCTGATCGAGGGTCTCGCCCTCGCCGCCTTCCAGACCATGGCCACGACCACGCGCGATCCGCTCCTGCGCCAGATCGTGACGCTGGTCATGCGCGACGAGGGCCGCCATGTCGCCTTCGGCGTGAACTATCTTGAAGACTGGATCAAGGCGCTGCCCGAGAACGAGATCGAGGAGCGTGCGCAGTTTGCCTATGAGGCGTGTGCCATCATGCGAGAGCGTCTCTTCTCCACCGTGGTGGAAGAGGAATTCGGTTTCGATGCCGAAGAGGCCCGCCGCATAAGCATCGATTCCCACGGCGGCAAGGCTTTCCGCGACTTCCTGTTCGAACGCATGATCCCCAACCTGAAGCGCGTCGGCCTGCTGACGGAAAGCGTGCGCCCGAAATTCGAGGCGCTGGGCGTGCTGCACTATGAGGACGCCGCGTCTGACGCGGAAATCGACTGGGCGGCACTGGAACGCCCGCTTGAGACCGGTACGCTGAAAGCGGCCGAGTAGAGCGGCTGAAGCCGCGTGCGGGCCGGCCGGCGGGCCGGCCCGCATCTAAAACAGGGAGGATGACGCATGGCCGATACGCAAATCGTTGAAAGGGCCGAGGCTGGCACATTTGCCGGACATTTCGATGTGCTGATCGCTGGCGCCGGCATATCGGGGATCGGTTCGGCCTATCACCTGCAGACACAGTGCCCCGGCAAATCCTACGTCATCCTTGAAAAATTGGAGACGTTCGGCGGCACCTGGCACGTGCACACCTATCCCGGCATCCGCTCCGACAGCGACCTGTACACGTTCGGGTATCGCTTCAAGCCCTGGATCGGCCCGCCCATCGCCACCGCCGAGGAAATCCTCAGTTACATGAACGAGGTGATCGAGGAAAACGGGATCGACCGCCACATCCGCTATTGCCACAAGATCACAGGCGCGAGCTGGTCGAGCGCCGAGAAGCAGTGGACCGTTTACGCCACACGCAGCGATACCGGCGAGCGGACCCATTTCACCACCGGGTTTCTGTGGATGTGCCAGGGATATTACGAACTGGAGAAGGGCTACACGCCCGAATGGCCCGGAATGGAGGATTTCCAGGGCGAGATCGTCCACCCACAGACCTGGCCGGAGGATATCGACCTCAAGGCCAAGCGCGTTGTCTGCATTGGCTCGGGCGCCACGGCGGCAACGCTTGTGCCGGCGATTGCCGGCGAATGCGAGCATGTCACCCTGGTGCAGCGCTCGCCGACCTATTTCTACCCGGCCGAAAACCGCAACGAACTGGCTGACGAACTTCGCCGCATCGGCATCGACGACATGGCGGTCCATGAGATCGCCCGCAAGAAGGCGCTGTTCGACCAGGCCGAGATGACCGAACGCTGCAAGAGCGAACCAGAGGTGGTCAAAGCCGAACTGCTGGAGGCGGCGCGTGCGTATCTCGGCGAGGACTTCGACATCGATACGCATTTCACCCCGAGATACAGGCCCTGGCAGCAGCGCCTCGCCTTCATTCCTGACGGCGACCTGTTCAAGGGGCTGGCGGCCGGCAAGGCCAGCATTGTCACCGACCAGATCGAGACGTTCACGGCAAACGGCCTGATGATGCAGTCGGGCACGCAGATCGAGGCGGACGTGATCATTACCGCGACCGGCTTCAACCTGTCGGTTCTCGGGGGCATCCCATTCGAGGTGGACGGCAAGCCCGTGAATTTCGCAGACACGGTCACCTATCGCGGTATGATGTTTACCGGCGTGCCCAACATGCTCTGGATCTTTGGCTATTTTCGAGCCAGCTGGACACTGCGCGTCGACCTGATCGGCGATTTTGTCTGCAGATTGCTCAAGCACATGGACGAGAAGGGAGTCGCACAGGTCGAGGTCGCGCTGCGCCCGGAAGACAAGGACATGGACCTGCTGCCCTGGACCGATCCGGACGATTTCAACCCCGGCTATCTCATGCGCCGGCAACATCTCCTGCCGAAACGGGGCAGCCACCCGATCTGGCAGCATACCCAGGATTACTGGCGCGAGCGCGAGGAGATCCCCGAGATAGATCTCGACGGCGAGGAATTTGTCTACAGCTGACGCTCAGCCGTCATCAGAAAGGCCGCCAGGCATGGTCTGCCCGGCGGCCCAATTCTGTCAAATCGGACGCCGAAACCAATCTGGCGTCCACGGGGTCAACCTGTCCGACCCTATAGCAGGCCCTCGCGCTGCGCGCGCTTGCGCGCCAGCTTGCGGGCACGGCGCACGGCCTCGGCACGCTGGCGGGCCTTCTTCTCGGAGGGCTTCTCGAAATGGGTACGCGATTTCATCTCGCGGAAAAGACCTTCGCGCTGCATCTTCTTCTTCAGCGCGCGAAGGGCTTGCTCGACATTGTTGTCGCGGACGATGATCTGTACGATGGTCAATTCTCCATACTTGTTTCAATGTGGCCTGTCTCAGGCCCAACTGTGCGGTTTTGCTGCGGCGGCAAATCTCGAAGCGCGGCCTATATCATGGTGAGACGCGCTTGCCTACTGCCATGTCGGACACGATGAAAACGCCTTCAGACACTCTGCGTTCCCGCTGGCTCGATGCCCTGCTACCCCGTGTCGGCGTGGACGGCTGGACCGAATATGCCATGCGGCGGGCGGCGGAAACGGCCGGCCTCAGCGCGGGCGAACAGGCGCTGGCCGCACCCGGCGGCATCAACGATCTGCGCGAAGCTTTTTTCGATCGCGCCGAAGCCGAAGCCCGATCCGAGATTGAAG
>LSZA01000128.1 GCA_001637315.1 Phormidium willei BDU 130791
CGAGGGTGCCGTACTGGTCGTCCAGCCCCTGGATCGCCAGGATGGGACAGGTCACCTGGGGCAGCACCGCCTCGATGTTCCAGGCGCGGAAGTCGGGGTGCAGCCAGATGTCGTTCCAGCCGCGAAAGGCCCCGTCCACGTCGGCGTGATGGCGCGCCAGCCGCTGGCGCAGATCGGTCTCGGCATAGGCCCGCTTGGCCTCGGCGATGCTGGCCACGGTCAGGTCCTCGACGAAGAGGTGCGGCGCCATCAGCACCAGGCCGCGCGGCGGGCGGGCGGCGCGCGCCGCCGGCGTGCCGGCGTAGAGCAGGGCGATGGAAGCGCCGTCGCTGTGGCCGATCAGCAGCGGTTCGTCGATCTCGAGAGCGGCGAGCAGCGCCGGCAGCACGACCTGGCCCTCGCGGTGCATGTAGTCGACGCCGCGCGGCGCCGGCAGGGGGCTGGAGCGGCCGTAGCCCTGGCGCGAGTAGACCAGCGTGCCGCAGCCGCTGGCCGCCGCCACGCGGGCCGGGAAGTCGCGCCACAGGGCCAGCGCGCCCAGCCCCTCGTGCAGGAAGACCAGGCTCGGCCGGCCGGGCCGGCGCGGCGGCAGCCAGCGGTACTCCAGGCGCTGGTCGCCGAGCTCGGCGACGCCCTCGACGGGCGGGATCGCGGCGCTCCCGGGCGCGGCGGCGTGGGGCGCGCGCGACGTCATGCGACCTTGCTGGGCCGGTTCAGCTCGCGCAGCTTGAAGCGCTGGATCTTGCCGGTCGCCGTCTTCGGCAGCGCCTCGACGAACTCCACCCAGCGCGGCCGCTTGTACTCGGCCAGGTGCTGGCGCACGTGCGCGACCAGCGACTCGGCCAGGGCCGGGCCCGGCTGCTCGCCGGCGCGCGGCACCACGTAGGCCTTGGGCTTGATCAGCCCGTCATGGTCCGGGCTGCCGATCACGGCGGCCTCCAGCACCGCCGCGTGCCCGACCAGCGCCTCCTCCACCTCGAAGGGGGAGACGTAGATCCCGCCGACCTTCATCATGTCGTCGCTGCGCCCGCAGTAGACGTAGTAGCCATCGTCTGTCTGCATATACTTGTCGCCGCTGCGGGTCCAGGTTCCGAGAAAGGTGTCGCGGCTCTTCGCCCGCTGGTTCCAGTACATCACCGCGCTGGTCGGCCCCTTGATCTGCAGCTCCCCGACCTCGCCCGGGGCGACCGGCGTCCCGCTGTCGTCGACCAGTCGCACCTCGTAGCCCGGCACCGGCTTGCCGGAGCTGCCGGGGCGGATCTCGCCGGGGCGGTTGGAGATGAAGATGTGCAGCATCTCGGTCGAGCCGATGCCGTCGAGGATGTCGCAGCCGACCCGCGCGCGCCAGCGCTTGAGGATCTCGGCGGGCAGCGCCTCGCCGGCCGAGGTGCACAGCCGCAGCGCCAGCTCCTCGCGCGGTGGCAGGTCCTCGCCCGCCAGCAGCATGCCGTAGAGCGTCGGCACGCCGTAGAAGACCGTCGGCCGGTGTCGGCGCAGCGTCGCGCCGACCGCGGCGGCGCTCGGCCGCTCGGCCAGTAGGCAGACCGTCGCGCCGACTGCCAAGGGAAAGGTCAGGGCGTTGCCCAGGCCGTAGGCGAAGAACAGCTTGGCGGCCGAGAAGACCACGTCGTCCGCACGCAGGCCGAGGATCGGCTCGGCGTAGAGCTCGGCCGTCTTGACCAGGTGGCTGTGCAGGTGCACCGCGCCCTTCGGCCGGCCGGTCGAGCCGGAGGTGTAGAGCCAGAAGCCGACGTCGTCGGCGTGGGTCGGGGCCGTGCGGGTCTCCGGCGCCGCCGCCTCCAACAGACGGTCGAACTGGGCGTGGCGCTCGCTCGGCCCGCCGGCGACGATCACCTGCTTGAGATGGGGCGAGGCCTCGATCGCCGGCTGCAGCTTCTCCAACAGCGGCGCCGAGACCAGCAGCACCTTGGCGCGGCAGTCACGCAGGATGTAGCTGTAGTCGGCGCTGGGCAGCAGGGTGTTGATCGGCACCGGCACCGCCCCGGCGCGCAGGGCGCCCAGGAAGGCGGTGGGAAAGTCGACCGTGTCGAGCAGCGCCAGCGCGACCCGGTTCTCCATCTCCACGCCCAGCGCGCGCAGCACGTTGGCGCAGCGGCTGACCCGCTGGTCGAGCTGGCCGTAGGTCCAGTCGCCATTCTGGTCGCGCACCGCCACCTTGTCGGCGCGGCCAGCCGCCAGGTTGCGGCCGAGCAGGTCGTCGGCCGCGTTGTACAGCCCTTCGGCTGAGGTCGGCGCAGTCATAGCCTTTCCTCCCTTTTCCCGTGTGCGGCGCGCGCCCGATCGGCCCCTTTTCTGGTTCGCGTTCTTGGGTCGCGGGGGTGTGGTTGCGGTCGGCCGATCCGTCCGCGGGCGGCGCGCCTTTCTCGTTTCGCGTGTTGCTTCGTCTTGTCTCCCGGCCTGCGGGCCTAGCTGCGCGTGAAGTCGATCTCGCCGTCCGGCAGGAGGTAGAGCACGATCGCCTTGCCGCCGGTGACGGTGGGGCGATGCGCGCTGTCGGGACCGTAGACCACCCAGCCGGCCCCGGCGCCGTCGAAGCGGGCCTGCGGGTCGAGTGGGATGACCAGGTCGATCTCGCCCTTGGGGTGGCGGTGATGCGGGCCGGCCAGGGAGTCCATCTCGACCACGTCGACGCTGAAGCCGTGGGTCTGCGGCCCCGGCTTGAGCGCGCGGCCGAAGCGCAGGCCCCCCGCCGCGCGCTGGCACAGCCAGCCCTCGGCGATGCCCTGGCGGCAGGTGGTGGCCAGCGCCTCGAAGGCGGGGCTGCCGGGGGGCAGCGCGCGGTTGAGGCGCGCGGCCAGGGCGGCATCCAGCGGCGCGCCGGCGATGGCGCCGGTGATCTCGGCGATCTGGCGGCGCAGGCCGTCCAGGCTCAGGCTCTGCTCTTGCATCCCCGGCACGGCGCTCAGGCGGCGCTGCGCAGGTCGGACAGGCTCTCGGCCCAGTCGGCGGCCCAGGTCTCGGCCGCGTCCTCGGCCAGGGTGCCGCTGCTGGCGTCGTGCTCGAAGGCCGCGCCCAGGCGGCGGGCGCCCAGGCGGCTGAGCAGGGCGTCGAAGCGGCGGCCGCCGAAGCAGAAGGTCTCCTTGTAGGTGCTGTCGCCCAGCGCCACCAGGCCGTAGGCCACGCCCGAAAGGTCCGGCTGGCTCTCCTCCAATGCACTGAAGAAGGCCTGGGCGTTGTCCGGCACGTCGCCCTGGCCGTAGGTCGAGGTGCAGAGCAGGAAGAGGCCCGGCTGCGCGAAGACGCCGGCGTCCAGCGCGTCCATTAGCGCGATCTTGACTTCATATCCACGGGCCTGCAGTTGGTCGCCGACGGCCTCGGCGACCATCTCCGCCGTGCCGGTCATCGTGCCGACGAGGATCGTGATGGCGTCCGACATCAAGCGCAGCTCCTTCTTCATGCTCGATCCGCTTCGGTGCACTATAATGCGTTACTTCGATCATAGGAACAATAGTGCATTATCAAGATCTATAATGCAGCAGATTGCGGCGGGCAGCTAGCATGACGAGACGCAACGCAGCCAAGGGCCAGCTCCACGTGCCGCGGGCCGAGGAGACGGCCTTTCTCGAGGCGCTGGGGCAGCGCGTGCGCACGGCGCGCGCCAAGCGGGGCATGTCGCGCAAGATCCTGTCCCAGGCGTCGGGCGTTTCGGAGCGCTATCTGGCGCAGTTGGAGGGCGGCCAGGGCAACATCTCCATCGTGCTGCTGCGCCAGGTGGCCGAGGCGATGAGCCTGCCGGTCACCGAGCTGGTGGCCGAGGGGCCGGAGCGGCCGGTCGACCTGCTGCTGGTGATGCAGCTCCTCGAGCGTCTCTCCCCGGAGGAGCTGGCCAAGGCGCGCCGCCTGCTGGTGCAGCACTTCGGACTGTCGGGCGCCCGCGAGGCGCGCGAGCGGGTGGCCCTGGTCGGCCTGCGCGGCGCCGGCAAGTCGACCCTTGGCCGCGGCCTGGCCGAGCGGATGAACGTGCCCTTCATCGAGCTCGACCGCGAGATCGAGCGGCAGAGCGGGATGGCGCTGAGCGAGATCTTCGCGCTCTACGGCCAGGGCGGCTATCGCAGGCAGGAGCGGCGCTGCCTGGAGAGCGTGGTCAAGCAGCACGCCCGCGCCGTGATCGCCACCGGCGGCAGCCTGGTGACCGAGGCGGCGACCTACGAACTGCTGCTCTCGGCCTGCTTCACCGTCTGGGTGCGGGCCCGGCCGGAGGAGCACATGGGGCGGGTGATCGCCCAGGGCGACTACCGCCCGATGGCCGACAACAGCGAGGCGATGGAGGATCTCAAGGCGATCCTGACCGCCCGCACGCCGCTCTACTCCAAGGCCGACCTGGCGATCGACACGGCGGGCAAGGGCGCGCAGGAGAGCCTGGACGAGCTGGTCGCCGCCCTCGGCGTCGCCGCGGCGCAGGGCGCGGAGGCTTAGGCTGGCGCCGGGCCGGCATCCACCCCGGCGCTCAGGCCAGTTCCACCCCCGCGGCCTGCGGCGTGACCAGGGTGCCGGCGCGGCCCTCCAGAATGGCGCCGGCGTCGGCCAGGCGGCCGATCCCGGCCGGGCAGCCGGTCGCCTCGACGAAGGCGCAGGCGGCCTCCACCTTCGGCCCCATCGACCCCGCCGGGAAGGGCAGGGCGCGCAGCGCCTGGGGGGTGGCGCGGCGGATCTCGCGCTGCTCCGGGCTGTCCCAGTCGCGGTAGACCGCCGCCACGTCGGTCAGCATCAGGAAGGCCTGGGCCCCCACCTCGCGGGCCAGCAGGCCGCTGGCGCGGTCCTTGTCGATCACCGCCTCGACGCCGTGCAGCCGTCCCTCGGCGTCGTAGGCCGTGGGAATGCCGCCGCCGCCGGTGCAGATCACCACCGTGCCCTTGTCCAGCAGCCATTGCACCGGGCGCACCTGGAAGATCCGCTGCGGCTCGGGCGAGGCGACGACGCGGCGCCAGTGCTTGCCGTCGGGCTTGACGCTCCAGCCCTTCTCGGCGGCCAGGCGCTCGGCCTCGGCCTGCTCGTAGACCGGGCCGACGAACTTGCTGGGCGCGGCGAAGGCCGGGTCGGCCGGGTCGACCTCGACCATCGTCAGCAGGGTCGCTAGGGCGGTGTCGCCCGGCAGCAGGTTGCCCAGCTCCTGCTCGATCATGTAGCCGATCATCCCCTCGGTCTCGGCGCCCAGCACGTCGAGGGGATAGGTGTCGACCTGCTCGTAGGCCGCGCCCTGCAGGGCCAGCAGGCCGACCTGCGGGCCGTTGCCGTGCGAGACCACCAGTTCGTGCGCCGCGGCCAGCGGCGCCAGCGCCGCCGCCGCGGTGCGCACGTTGCGCCGCTGCACCTCGGCGGTCATCGGCTCGCCGCGCTGCAGCAGGGCGTTGCCGCCCAGGGCCACCACCAGACGCATGGTTCAGCTCCCGATCGTGGCGACCAGCAGGGCCTTGATGGTGTGCATCCGGTTCTCCGCCTGGTCGAAGACCACCGAGGCCTCGGACTCGAAGACCTCGTCGGTCACCTCCATGCAGTCGATGCCGTAGGTCTCCTGAATCTGGCGCCCGACCTCGGTCTCGGCGTTGTGGAAGGAGGGCAGGCAGTGCAGGAACTTGGCGTGGGGGTTGCCGGTCGCCGCCATCACCTCGCGGGTGACCCGGTAGGGGGTGAGCAGCTCAATCCGCTCGGCCCAGACGCTCTCCGGCTCGCCCATCGACACCCAGACGTCGGTGGTGACGTAATCGCAGCCGCGCACCGCCTCGGCCACGTCCTCGGTGAAGACGATCTCGGCGCCGGTCTCGGCGGCGATCGCGCGGCAGCGCTCGACCAGCTCGCCGGACGGCCAGAGCGGCTTCGGCGCGGCGATGCGCAGGTTCAGGCCGACCTTGGCGGCGCCCACCAGGTAGGAATCCCCCATGTTGCTGCGCGCGTCGCCCAGGTAGCAGAAGGTGACGTCCGACAGGTGCTTGTGGGTGAACTCCCGCATGGTCAGGAAGTCGGCCAGGATCTGGGTCGGGTGGAACTCGTCGGTCAGGCCGTTGTAGACCGGCACGCCGGCGTGGGCGGCCAACTCCTCGGCCTCGCGCTGGGCGAAGCCGCGGTACTCGATGGCGTCGTACATGCGGCCCAGCACCCGCGCGGTGTCCTTGGCCGTCTCCTTCTTGCCGATGTGCGAGCCGGTCGGGCCGATGTAGGTGACGTTGGCGCCCTGGTCGAAGGCCGCCACCTCGAAGCCGCTGCGCGTGCGGGTCGAGGCCTTCTCGAAGATCAGGGCGATGTTCTTGCCGGTCAGGCGCGGCTGTTCGTAGCCGCCCAGCTTGGCCGCCTTCAGCTCGGCGGCCAGGCGCAGCAGGTGGCGGATCTCTTCGGGCGTGAAGTCGAGCAGCTTGAGGAAGCTGCGGCCGTGCAGGTTGAGGGGCATGGAAGCCGCTCCTTCGGTGTCGTGGCGGATGACGGGGGCGTGGCGCTGCGGCCGCGGCTTACGCGGCGGGGTCGCGCAGCACCGGGCAGGTCATGCAGTGACCGCCGCCGCGCCCGCGTCCCAGCTCGTTGCCGGCGATGGTGATCACCTCAACCCCGGCCTTGCGCAGCAGGGTGTTGGTGTAGACGTTGCGGTCGTAGGCGATGACCACGCCGGGCTCGAGGGCGACGACGTTGTTGCCGTCGTCCCACTGCTCGCGCTCCTGCTCGTAGCTGTCGCCGCCGGTCTCCACCGTGCGCAGGCTCTTCAGGCCCAGGGCGTCGGCCATCGCCGGCAGCAGGCCGCCTTGCTCCTCGGTCACCTCGATCTCGCCCTCGCGGTCGCCGGGCCGCAGGCTGAAGGCGCGGATGCGGTCGACTACCTCGGGGAAGATGTTGACCAGGTCGTGGTCGCAGTGGGTGAAGACCGTGTCCAGGTGCATGTAGGAGCGCTCGCGCGGCATGGCGCAGGCGATCACCCGCTGCGCCGCGCCCTTGGCGAAGAGGTTGCGCGCGACCAGGCCCAGGCCCTGGCGGCTGGTCCGCTCGCCCATGCCGATCAGCACCGTGCCGTTGCCGATCGGCATGATGTCGCCGCCCTCGACGGTGGCCAGGCCGTGGTCGCTGTCGACGTCCTCGCCCCACCAGATCTGGAAGTCCGCGTCGCGGAACTCCGGGTGGAACTGGTAGATCGCGGCCATGTTCAGCGTCTCCTGACGCCGCGCCGGCCAGTACATCGGGTGCAGCGTGACGCCGCCGTAGACCCAGGCCGAGGGATCGCGGGTGAAGAGCTGGTTGGGCAGCGGCGGCAGCACGAAGTCGTGCGGCAGCAGCATCAGGTCGACCAGCGGCCCAGGCTTGAACGGCAGTTCGGCCAGGTTCATGCCGCCGATCAGGTGGTTGGACAGGGTCTCCGCGTCCATCTCCATCAGCGCGGCCTGCAGCTCCTCGGCCAGGCCGACGCCGACGTTCTCCGGCCGCAGCCGCCGGTCGAGCAGCCACTTGCGCGCCGCGGGGTCGCGCAGCACCTCCTCCAGCAGCTCGCGCAGGAACAGCACCTCGACGCCGTGGTGGCGCATGACGTCGACGAAGGCGTGATGCTCGACGCGGGCCTGCTTGACCCAGATGACGTCGTCGAACAGCAGGGCCTCGCGGTTGGAGGGGGTGAGACGGCTGAGCGCCAGGCCCGGGCGATGCACGATCACCTTGCGCAGCTTGCCGATCTCCGAATGAACGCCATAGCGTGCCATTGCGACACTCCTTCGGTCAGGGACTTGGCCTTGAGTCAGGGACTTGGCCTTGAGTCGGGGGTTGGCCTTGAGTCGGGGGTTGGCCTTGAGTCGGGGACTTGCGCGGGGTCGGGTCAGGCCAGGGCCGCGCCGAGGCTGAGCCCGCCCATGATGATCAGCGTCAGGATCACCAGCAGCGGCCACATGAACTTCAGCCAGCGTTCGTAGGGCACCCGGCCGAGCGCGATGCCGCCCATGACCACGGCGAAGGTGGGATTGACCAGGTTGACCAGGCCGCTGGCCGACTGGAAGGCGGTCACCGCCAGCTCGCGCCCGACGCCGGCGAACTCCGACAGCGGCGCCAGGATCGGCATGCTCAGCACGGCCAGGCCGGAGGAGGAGGGCACGAAGAAGGAGAGCACGACCTCCAGCCAGTAGATGGCATTGATGAAGGCGATGGTCGGCAGCCCCTCGACCGCCTGCTCGGACCAGAACAGGATCGTGTCGGTGATCCGGCCGGAGTCCATCACCACGACGATGCCGCGGGCCACGCCGATGATCAGCGCCACGCCGAGGAGCTCGCGGGCGCCGTCGACGAAGGTGTCGGTGAACTCGTGCTCGCCCATGCGCGCGATCAGCCCGATCAGGATGGCCGAGGCGAGGAAGAGCCCGGCCATGCGCGCCATCCACCAGCCGCCGGCCGACACGCCCCAGATCATCACCGCGAAAGTCAGGGCGAAGATGATCAGGATCACCTTGTGCTTCGGCGTGAAGGCGAGATCCTGCTCGGCCGGGTGGCCGCCGCGCAGGAAGTGGCGCTCGTTCGCCTCGCGACGGTCGGCGACGATCGAGGCGCTGGGGTCGCGCTTGACCCGCTCGGCGTAGCGCATGACGAAGACCACGCAGGCCAGCCAGCCCAGGCCGAGCAGGGCGGCGCGCAGCCAGATGCCGTCGGTGAAGGGAATCCCGGCGGCGTCCGAGGCGATTACCGTGGCGAAGGGATTGATCGTCGAGCCGAGCACGCCGACCCCGGCGCCGACCAGAATCACCGCCACGCCGGTCACGGCGTCATAGCCGGCGGCGATCATCACCGGGATGATGATGGTGTAGAAGGCCAGGGTCTCCTCGGCCATGCCGTAGGTCGTGCCGCCGGCCGCGAAGAGCGCCATCAGCACCGGGATCATCCACTTCTCGTGCCCCTTGAGTGCGCGCATCGCAGAGGCGATGCCGGCGTTGATGGCGCCGGTGTGGGTGACCACGCCGATGAAGCCGCCCAGCACCAGCACGAAGAGCGCCACGTCGATGGCGTTGGCCGCGTAGCTGTCGGGGTCGTAGAAGCCGGCGATCGGCGCCAGGATGATGTCGCCCAGGCCCTGGGGCGCCGGCTCCACCCGCTGGTAGGTGCCCGGCACCGGCACCTCGCGCTCCAGCGCCTCGCTGTAGGTCGTCTCGTACTGCCCGGCCGGGATCACCCAGGTCAGCCCGGCGACCAGGACGATCAGGGCGAAGAGAATGGTGAAGGCGGTGGGAAACTGGAATCTCTTTTTGGGCGTTTCTGGCTCGCTGGTCGCCATGCGGACCTCCCCTCAGTCTGTCGTTGTGGCCCGCCGCGCGAGCCGCTCTACCTGAATGCCGTCAGGGGTGCCGTCGCACGCCCGAAGCCGCGCAGCCGCCGGGACCGTCCTGGTTCCGGGGGAAGCAGGATCGGTGAATACCATTCTGTGCGGCCGCGGCCATTGAGCTGTGTCAGGAGCGCGCGGAATCTTGCCGCGCTCCGGACGGTTGAGACCTTCGGAAAAAGAGACGGCCGGCGGCTGCCCGCGTTACGCCGGTGCGCCGGCGCGGCGCCGTCGGGCGGCTTGACTTGCCGCGCTGGCAGGCTGGCGGGATGAGCGGTCGGCGGCACCGGACGGGGGCGTGCGCCACGGACACGCGAGCGACGGATTTATGAGCGGCGGGGACATGAGCGGCGGGATTATGAGTGAAGGGGAGCCTGACGAAGCGACCGGCGGCCCGGACGACCCCGCGATTCAGGCCGTGCTGGTCGAGGTCCAGCGCGACCTGCTGCGCTTTCTGGTCGGGCGCCTGGGCAACCGCGACGAGGCCCTCGACGTGCTTCACGAGTTCTACGTCCGGGTGCTGATCCGACTCGACGACCTGCGCGAGAGCGACAAGCTGCGGGCCTGGATGCGGCGAGTGCTGGCGACCACCCTGGTCGATCACTACCGCGCCCAGGGTCGGCGCCGGCGCTCGGAGGCCGAATATGGCGAGTTGCAGGCGAGCGGCCTGCTGGGCAGCGACGACGACACGCTGGACGGCGTGGTCTGTGCGTGTCTCTACAAGCTGTTACCGACTCTCAAGCCGTCCGATGCCGACCTGATCTGGCGCCTCGACCTGGTCGGCGAAGCCCGGGCCGAGGTCGCGGCCCTGCTGGGGATCACGGAGGGCAACCTGCGGGTGCGCCTGCACCGGGCGCGCCAGGCGCTGCGCCGGCGGCTCGAGGAGACCTGTCGGAGCTGCCCGGTGCACGGCTTCCTCGACTGCGACTGCCCCGACGAAACCCGGCTGCGCGCCGGCCTGGGCTGAGGCCGGGCAGGACCGGCCGCCCGGCGTTGCCTCTGGCGGCCACGCCTGACTGTAACGCCGTGCGGCGCCGCGCGTCTAAGTGGGTGTCAGGTGCAGCGCAGCCTGGCCGGCCTCCGGGGGCCGCTCGGGCGGGTGGCAGCGCAGTCTCCAGGCCCGGCCCCCGGAGGTCTCCTGTTGAGGTCTCCCGTGGAGGTCTCCGGCGCGCGCGGCGCCGGGCCGCGATGTCTCTTCGGCTTGGGAGCCGCCCATGAGTACGCTCCTCTACTTCCTGCTTTGGCTGCTGGTCATCTTCCTGCTGATTCGCTTCGGCTGCGGCGCCCATCGCCTGCGCCAGAGCTACCCCCAGGCCTGGCGCGACGGCGGCGCGGCCGAGGCGGCCGGAGAGAGGGGAGACATGAGGTGGATCGCGCCGCCGCGGGACCGCGATCCGGTCTGCGGCCAGACGGTCCGGCCGGAGCGGGCCCGGTCCAACGTGTACGACGGCCAGGTCCGCTACTTCTGCTCGCGGGAGTGCCGCGAGCGCTTCGAGGCTGCGCCCCACCTCTACCTCGCCCCCGAGGCGCCGCTTCCTCCCGCCAGTTTGGAGCGCAGCCATGGCTGACTTGCCAACCTCTTCGATGACGTCGCCACGTGCAGGGTCTTCCTCCGCCGAGTCCGGCGCCGGGCGCATACCGGTCCTGGCCCTGGGCGGGAGTCTCAGTCTCTTTTTGATGATCACCTTCACGCTTTGCGTCGGCTTCGACCTGCTGTTTCCAGGGCAGGCCATGTACCAGACCTGGCTGCGGCTCTTCCCCGGCTTCACCTGGCTGAGCTGGTCGAGCTTCTTCCTGGGCCTGAGCGAGAGCTTCGTCTACGGCTGGTACGTCGCCCTGGTCTTCGCGCCGCTCTACAACCTCTTCGCGGCCCGCGTCGGCGGCAGATGAGGGCGGCTTACCGCGGCGGCCGGCGCACCCCGCCCGGCCAGGGGTCTCAGGTCCCATTGACTTGGGACAATGCGCGGACGACGGGCCGTCTGCAAAGTAAGGCTCGGGAGCGACCCGGCGGCAGGCCGGAGGCTTCGGAGCGCTGACATGCTGATGGTCTTGATCCGTCTGCTGTTGCCCCTGGTGCTGGCGGCGCTCGTCGCTTCGCCGGTGCAGCCGGCGACCGCCTCCAGCGCCCCGGGCGCGGGCACCGCGGCTGGGCTGACCGCCGAGCTCTCGACGCTTGGCGCCCCCGCCGCCGGGGTTTCCAGCCGCGCGGCCGCCGCCTCGCCGGCGGCGGTGCCTTTGCGCCTTTCCAAGTCGATCCTTGCCCAACCGGCCGCCAGCGGCGCGGCGCAGTTCGTCGTGGCGCCGGCGCCGCACCCCTGCGGCCCGGCGACCGGCGCCTGCACGGCCATGGCGCCGGAGCCGCCGGACGCGGGCGCCGGCGACATCGGGGCGGGCGTGCCGCGCCGGACGTCGCAGCGGGTCCTCGGCCGCAGCCCCTCCCTCATTCCGCCTCCCCCCAGATCCCGGGTCTGATCCGTCCGGCCCCTGTCGCGGGCTGACCGCGGACGCCGACGGCGCTCCGCGTCTCGCCGCGCGACAGCAAGGGTCCGGCGCTCACGCCGCCCGCTTTTCAGGATTTGGAGATCCGGCCGCCGGCCGGACGGGAGTTCCAGGATGAGGCCCCAGACACTTGAAGGATTGACCACGGCCAGCGCCGCCCGCCTGCGGGAGCTGGACGATTTGGAGCGGCTCGCCACCCCGGCGCACGCGGCCCTGGCGGCCGGTGGCCGGCGACCGGCCCGTGCCGCCGCCGCGTCGTCTCCGCCGGCCGCCGCCCACCCGCATCTCGCGGCCGCGCTGGCCGAGGGCCATGGCGGTTTCCTGCGCTACCTCAGCCTGCGGCTCGGCGACCGCGACGAGGCGGAGGACGTGCTGCAGGAGTTCTATCTGCGCGTCCTGCTCAAGGCGGGGCAGATCCGCGACCCCGCCGCGCCGATGCCCTGGCTGCGCCGGGTGCTGAAGTCGGTGGCCGTCGATCACATCCGCCGCCGCGCCGCCGCGCGCCGGGCCGAGCATGCCGCGCAGACCGAGCTGTCGGTTCTGACGGCCGGGCAGAGCCGGCTGGACAGTCCGCCCGCGGCGGGCGGGGACTGCGTCTGTCCCAGCCTGGAGTCGGCGCTGGCGGGCCTGCGCCCGGACTATTGCGACCTTCTGCGCCGGGTGGACCTGCAGGGGCAGTCCCGGGAGACGGCCTGCCAAGCGCTCGGCATCACGCCGGCCAACCTCCGGGTCCGCCTGCACCGCGCGCGGCACGCGCTCAAGCGCAGCCTGGAGGACTCCTGCCGGAGCTGCGCGACGCGGGACTGTCTGCGCTGCGGCGTCGCCGATCCGCCGGCGCGCGCGGCCTGAGGCGCGGCGCGCCCTGTAACGCGGCGGCGGCGGGCCCGTCCTTCTTGTCGGAGGGCCTGCCTTGTCGGAGGACCTGCCTTGTCAAAGGGCCTGCGCGGCGGAGCGGCGGGCCCGTCACGGTTGCACAGCGAGCGCCTGGGAGGTGCGGAGTGGAGGAGAGAGTGGTGGCCATGCGCGCGCCGGCGCCGGAGACGGCCGAGAGCCTGGAGCATGTCGAACTCGGCGTGGGCGGGATGACCTGCCCGCGCTGCGCGCCCAATGCCGAGGCCGCGTTGAAGCGCCTCGACGGCGTCGCGGCGGCCCGGGTCAGCCCGGCGAACCACCGGGCCAGCATCGACTACGACGCCGAGCGGGTGGAGGTGGCCGATTTCCTGCGGGCCCTGCGGGCGGCCGGCTTCACGGCCGGGACCGCGCGGCTTCGCCTGCCGATCGCGAACATGCACTGCGCCTCCTGCGTCGAGCGGATCGAGCGTGCGCTCGACCGGGTCGAGGGCGTGGTCGCCGCCCGCGCCAGCCTGGGGTCCGCCGCGGTGGACGTGGAGTACCAGCCGGAGCGGGCGGATTTCGCCGCCCTCCGCCGCGCCATCGAGTCCGCCGGCCATCGCCTGCGCAGCGCCGAGGCGGCGGAGGTCAAGGCCGCGGTCGAGCGCGACGTCGATCCGGAGGAGGTGGCGCGCGAGAGCGAGTACCGCCGGCTGATGCGCAAGTTCTGGTTCGCCGCCGCCGTCTCGATCCCGGTCATGGGGCTGAGCTATCCCGACCTGATCCCGGGCTTGCGCGACTGGATGCCGATGGG
>LSZA01000129.1 GCA_001637315.1 Phormidium willei BDU 130791
AGCGAGGCGACGGCGGCGGCCTTCTTCGCCTGGGGGGCTGAGGCCGGGGTGCAGGCGCAGTACATTCTCTACGACGCCGCCGACCTCGCCCGCTTCGCCGCGCTGCGCGCCCGCGGCGTGATCCCGCCCGGGCCGCAGTTCCTGCTGTTCGTCCTGGGCCGCTATGTCGCCGGGCAGCGCTCCGATCCGGCGGACCTGCTGCCCTTCCTGGCGGCCAAGCGGGCGGAGGCGTGCGGGCCTGACGACCCCTGGGCGGTCTGCGCCTTCGGGCCGCGCGAGGCCGCGGCGGCGGTGGCCGCCGCCGCGCTGGGCGGCCATGCCCGCATCGGCTTCGAGAACAACCTGCTGCTGCCCGACGGCCGCACCGCCCCCGACAACGCCGCGGCGGTCGCGCAGGTGGCCGAGAGCGTGCGCCGGCTCGGCCGGCCCCTGGCGACGGCGGCCCAGGCGCGCCGGCTGCCCGGCGCGGTGTGACCGCGCGTCCTCTTGCATCGGCCGCGACTGACGTTTATCCGCAGGGTGGTCAAGGGTGGCGATTGGGTGTTCAATACCCGAGGCAACGACGAGAAAGCGAGGCCGGTCAACGGTCTCGCGCCCGGATCAGGCAGAGGTGACACGAAAGGAGAGGGCTTCCGGGCGCCGCCGCGCGCGGCGCCGCCGACCGCGCGGTTCGCCGCGCGGCCGGGGGCGGGAAGCGGTGGGCCCGACGGAACGTGCAACTCCCACCCGACATCCGAAAAGCCAATGACATCAATTCAGGGAGCTGAAGGACGATGCGCAAACTCGTTCTGACTGGTGCGGCCTTGGCCTTGGCCGCGGGCGCCTACGTCGCCGCTCCGGCGAACCAGGCTGCCGCCCAGGAGCAGCAGTTCATCTCGATCGGCACCGGCGGCGTGACCGGCGTCTACTACCCGACCGGCGGGGCGATCTGCCGTCTGGTGAACCGCAACCGCAAGGAGCACGGCATCCGCTGCTCCGTCGAGTCGACCGGCGGCTCGGTCTACAACCTGAACACCATCCGGGCCGGCGAGCTGGAGTTCGGCGTCGCCCAGTCCGACTGGCAGTACCACGCCTACAACGGCAGCTCGCGCTTCGAGGAGCAGGGGCCCTTCGAGGCGCTGCGGGCCGTCTTCTCGGTGCACCCCGAGCCCTTCACCGTGGTCGCCCGCGCCGACAGCGGCATCGAGAGCTTCGAGGACCTGAAGGGCAAGCGGGTCAACGTCGGCAACCCGGGCTCCGGCCAGCGCGGCACCATGGAAGTGGTCATGGAGGCCTACGGCTGGACCATGGAGGACTTCTCCCTGGCCTCGGAGCTGAAGGCGGCCGAGCAGAGCCAGGCGCTCTGCGACAACAAGATCGACGCCATGGTCTACACCGTCGGTCACCCCTCCGGCTCGATTCAGGAGGCCACCACGGCCTGCGACTCCGTGCTGGTCGAGGTCTCCGGCCCGGTGATCGACGAGCTGGTCGGGGAGAACCCCTACTACCGCACCGCCACCATTCCCGGCGGCATGTATCGCGGCAACGACGAGGACACCCAGACCTTCGGCGTCGGCGCCACCTTCGTGACCCGCGCCGACGTGTCCGAGGAGGCCGTCTACCAGGTGGTCAAGGCCGTCTTCGACAACTTCGAGGATTTCACCGCCCTGCACCCGGCCTTCGCCAACCTGAAGAAGGACGAGATGGTCGCCGACGGACTCTCGGCGCCGCTGCATCCGGGCGCCGAGACCTACTACAAGGAAGCCGGCCTGATGTAAGGGCGGTTCGGCCGACCTGGGGGCGGGCGCCGAGCCGGCGTCCGCCCCGGATCGGCTTCGGGGTCCGTGCCGTCCGCGGCCGGCGCGGTCTTCGCGTTTGACGCGGGATACGATCAGGTTGCCGGCTCGCCGGTCGCGACATCCGAAAACGGGGCGCGGCCTGCCGCAGGCGGGCGCGGCGGCCCGGACGAGTCAGAGGCGCGTCTTCGGTTCGCGGGGGGATCGACACGATGTCCAGTAGCCAAGGTCGGCCGACTGGCAAGGTTCTGTCCGGGGACGAGCTGTCGGACCTGGTCGCCTCGACCGACAGCGGGGCGCGCAACGTCGCCGGGCCGGTCGGCCTGCTGCTGGCCGGCATCGCGCTGGTCTGGTCGCTGTTTCAGATCTGGATCGCCTCGCCGCTGCCCTTCATCGTGCAGGGCAATCTCGGCCTGCAGGTGGTGCTGAACGACACCGAAACCCGCTCGATCCACCTGGCCTTCGCGCTCTTCCTCGCCTACACCGCCTTCCCCGCGCCGGGACGGCAGCGGGAGGGCGGCGTGCTGCAGGGGCTGGCCGTCAACCTGGTGATCGGCCTGGCGCTGATCCTTCTGACCCTGCTGCTGGTCGGCCTGCTCGACCGGGAGGCGACCTTCGGCGGCGCCCTGGCCGGGCTGTTCAGCGAGCCGCGCTACTTCGCGCCGGCCCTGGCGCTGCTGCTGGTGTGCCTCTCGGCGGCCGACAAGGCGCGCGAGAAGGTACCGGCCCTGGACTGGCTGGTGGCCGGGGCGGCCGCCTTCTGCGGTGCCTATCTCTACCTCTTCTACGAGTCGCTGGCCGCGCGCCCCGGGTTGCCGACCTGGTACGACCTGACCGTGGCCGGCATCGGTCTGGTGATGCTGCTGGAGGCCACGCGGCGCAGCCTGGGGCCGCCGCTGATGGTCGTCGCGCTGGTCTTCCTGGGCTACGTCTTCTTCGGCAACTCGCCGGTCTTCCCCGAGGTGATCCAGTGGAAGGGCGCGTCGGTCGAGAAGGCGATGAGCCACATGTACCTGACCACCGAGGGCGTGTTCGGCGTCGCCCTGGGGGTGTCGAGCTCCTTCGTCTTCCTCTTCGTGCTGTTCGGCTCGCTGCTCGATAAGGGCGGCGCCGGCAATTACTTCATCAAGCTGGCCTTCGCGCTGCTCGGGCACCTGCGCGGCGGCCCCGCCAAGGCGGCCGTCCTGGCCTCGGCCATGACCGGGCTGATCTCCGGCTCCTCGATCGCCAACGTGGTGACCACCGGGACCTTCACCATCCCGCTGATGCGCCGGGTCGGCTTCACGCCGGAGAAGGCCGGCTCGGTCGAGGTCGGCTCCTCGGTCAACGGCCAGATCATGCCGCCGGTGATGGGCGCGGCCGCCTTCCTGATGGTCGAGTTCGTCGGCATCTC
This sequence comes from Phormidium willei BDU 130791, assembly GCA_001637315.1. Taxonomy (GTDB): domain Bacteria; phylum Cyanobacteriota; class Cyanobacteriia; order Cyanobacteriales; family Geitlerinemataceae; genus Sodalinema; species Sodalinema willei. Next base: position 3,169 of record LSZA01000129.1, read on the forward strand.
CTACGCCGAGGTGGTCAAGCACGCCTTCCTGCCGGCCACCATCAGCTACATCGCGCTGCTCTACCTGGTGCATCTGGAAGCGCTGAAGCAGGAGATGTCGGCCCTGCCCAAGCCGGTCGTGCACCCCTGGAAGATGCAGCTTCTGCGCAGCGGCATCGTCATCTCCTCGCTGCTGATCCTGGCCGGCGTGACCTACTGGGGCCTGCGCGGCGTCCAGGCCGTGGCGGGCGACCTGGCCTGGCTGCCGGTGGTGGCGATCCTAGGCGCCGTCTATCTCGGCCTGATCTGGATCGCCGCGCGCGAGCCCGACCTGGAGATGGACGACCCCGATTCGGAGGTGGTCGAGCTGCCGATCGCCGGCGAGGTGGTCAAGACCGGCCTGTTCTACCTGCTGCCGATCGTCGTGCTGATCTGGTTCCTGATGATCGAGCTGAAGTCGCCGGGCCTCTCGGCCTTCTGGGCGACCGCCCTGATGATCGTGATCCTGCTGACCCAGCGCCCGCTCAAGGCCCTCTTCCGCGGCCGCGGGGCGGAGATCGCCGCCCAGTCCATGGAGGGCGTCAACGACCTGGTCGCCGGCCTGATCGCCGGCGCGCGCAACATGATCGGCATCGCCGTGGCGACCGCGGCGGCCGGCATCATCGTCGGCACGGTGACGCTGACCGGCATCGGCCAGGTGATGGCCGAGTTCGTGGAGTTCATCTCCGGCGGCAGCCTGATGCTGATCCTGGTCTTCACCGCCCTGATCAGCCTGGTGCTGGGGATGGGTCTGCCGACGACGGCCAACTACATCGTGGTATCCTCGCTGATGGCGCCGGTGGTGGTCGAGCTGGGCGCGGCCAACGGCCTGATCGTGCCGCTGATCGCGGTCCACCTCTTCGTTTTCTACTACGGCATCATGGCCGACGTGACGCCGCCGGTGGGCCTGGCCTCCTTCGCCGCCGCCGCGGTGTCCGGCGGCGACCCCATGCGGACCGGCTTCACCGCCTTCTTCTACAGCCTGCGCACGGTGATCCTGCCGTTTCTCTTCATCTTCAACACCGACCTGCTGCTGATCGGCGTCGACTGGCTGGGCGGCATCCTGATTTTCGTCAAGGCGACGATCGCCATGCTGATCTTCGCCGCGGCCACCCAGGGCTACTTCTTCGCCCGCTCGCGCCTGTGGGAGTCCCTGGCCCTGCTGCTGGTCGCCTTCACCCTGTTCCGGCCCGGCTACTGGCTCGACCAGGTGCAGGCGCCCTTCGAAGCGATCCCGCCGGCCCAGGTGTTCGAGCAGGTCGCGGCCAAGCCGGAGGGCGCGCAGCTTCGTCTCAAGGTCTTCGGCCCCAGCAACGTGGTGCTGGGCGAGACCGAGGAGCTGACCATCGCGCCGCGGCTGGGCCCGCCGCTGGACGACGGCGCCCGGCGCCTGGAGGCGGCGAGCGGCCTGCCGCTGGCGGTCGAGGAGGGGCGGCTCGTCGCGCTCGACCAGCCGATGTTCGGCGCGCCCTACGAGCAGGACTGGCAGGACTTCGACTTCTACGGCGACCGGCCGGTGTTGGTCACGGAGGTGCTGGTGCCCGCCGAGCGCATGCCCAAGGAGGTTTTCTACCTGCCGGCTCTGCTGCTGCTGGCGCTGGTGATCGCCCTGCAGCGCCGGCGCGCCGGCGTGCCGGCCTTCTGAGGCGGAGGGGCCGATGTACAAGGACATCCTGCTGGCCGTCGACCTCGGCCATCCCGACACCCAGGCGGCGGCGGTGTCGGCCGCGGTCGAGTACGCCAGGGCCTTCGGCGCGCGGCTGCACGTCGCGACGGTGGTGCCGGACTTCGGCATGTCGATCGTCGGTGGCTTCTTCCCGGCCGGCTACGAGCACAAGGCGCTGGAGCAGGCCCGCGAGTCGCTGCACGCCTTCACCGCCGCGCGCATTCCCGAGGGGATCGAGGTGCAGCACGTGGTCGGCCACGGCACGATCTACCAGGAGATTCTGCGGATCGCCGGGGAGCTGGGGGTCGATCTGATCGTCATGGCCTCCCACCGGCCGGGGCTGGAGGACTACCTGCTGGGCCCCAACGCGGCGCGGGTGGTGCGCCATGCCGCGACCTCTGTACTGGTCGTGCGGGAATAGGCGTCGCTCGCGCAGAAATGACCGACTCCCGTCTGGTCAAGGCGCTTGCGGCGGGTTATCTCTGCTTGCATGCGCGCGCTCGCCGTCACCGATCTGCCCGAGACCTGTCACCCGGCCAAGCCGCAAGTGGCGTCCCTGCCGCGCACGACGCTCGCCGACATGGCCGAGGCGGGCGAGGAGATCGTCGAGATCTACCGCGTCCTGGCGAAGACCGGCGACAACGTGGTCGGCGAGCTGCTGCGCAGCTCCGGCACCTTCTACGAGTGGGACCATTACCCGCCGGGCGATGTCTACGACCCGGAGACCCACGCCCAGTACTACTACCATGCCCATCCGGGCGACCAGCGCTTCGAGGGCGAGCACGGGCATTTCCATACCTTCCTGCGGCCCGGCGGCATGCCGCCGGGCATCAAGCCGGCACCGGTGCCGCCGAGCGACCTGCCGGCCGATCCCGAGGAGCGGCTGAGCCACCTGATCGCCGTCGCCATGACGCCGCAGGGCCTGCCGTTTCGCCTTTTCACGGTGAACCGCTGGGTGACCGGCGAGACCTGGTACGCGGCCGAGGACGTGATCGCCATGCTCGACCGTTTCGAGATCGATCACGCGCGCCCCTCCTGGCCGGCCAACCGCTGGATCACGGCGATGATGCGGCTGTTCCGGCCGCAGATCGTCGAGCTGATCCGGGCGCGCGACCGAGCCATCGCGGCCTGGCGCGAGCAGCGCAATCCACCCGACGTCTTCGAGGACCGGGATCTGGAGATCGCCTCCCTGCTCGAGGTTTCGGTAACCGAGCAGATCCGCGCGGTCGGTCTGGCGCTGGGCGATAGGGGCGGGGCCGACTTGGCTCCGGGCCGATAGGGATCGAGGCGGATTAAGGGCGGCTTAACGCCTCTGTCTCACACTTCGCCCGATGGCGTGGGCCGCGATGGTCGGCGTCTTTGACCCGTGCATGGAAGCCTGCGCATGACCGATGATGTCCTCGCGCTCGGGGGCGGGCGCTCCCAGAAACGGCCCAGTCTGACGCAGGCCGACGTGGCGCATCTGCTGGCCGACCCTTCGCCCGAGACGCGGGCCGAGACCGCGGCCAAGATCGCCGACAGCTTCACCGAGGCGACGCTTGGCGCCGGTGAGCGCAAGCTGGCGCAGGAGATCTTCGCCGTCCTGGTGCGGGACGCCGCCTTGATGGTTCGCGAGGCCCTGGCCGAGCATCTCAAGCACGCATCCGATCTGCCGCGGGACCTGGCCGGCGCGCTGGTGCGCGACGTCGACTCCGTGGCCCTGCCGATGCTGCGCCACTCGGCGGCGCTCAGCGACGCCGAGCTGTTGGAGATCGTGCGCGAGGCGGCGCCGCAGCGGGTCGCCGCGATCGCCCAGCGCGCGCAGGTCTCGGCCGAGGTCAGCGAGGCGGTGATCGATACCGGCCATTCCGAGGCGGTCGCCCATCTGGTCGGCAACGAGGGCGCGGCCATCGCCGAGGCCGACCTGCAGCGGGTGCTGTGCGACTTCGCCGAGGAGCCGGCCGTGGGCGACCAGCTCGCGCGCCGGAACCACTTGCCGCCGCGCATCGCCGAGCAGCTCGTCGCCAGCCTCTCGGCGCAGCTTCAGGAGCTGCTGACCGCGCGCGGCGACCTCGGACCCGACGCGGTGGCCGATCTGGTGCTGCAGGTGCGCGACCGCGCCGTGCTGCAGATCGCCGGCCAGAGCCGCGGCGCGGAGGAGCTGCAGCACCTGATCGCGTCGCTGGCCAAGCGCGGGCGTCTGACGGACTCCCTCGTGCTGCGCGGGCTTTGCGTCGGCGACCTCGCCTTCTTCGAGGCGGCGCTGGCGCATCTCGCCCGGGTGCCGCTGGCCAACGCCCGTATCCTGATCTACGACGAGGGCGAGCTCGGCCTCTCCTCGCTGTGCCGCCGCGCCGGCCTGTCCGAAGCGAGGTTGCCGGTGTTCCGCGCCGCCGTCGAGGTCGTGCGCGAGACCGACTACGACGGCGGGCCGAACGACCGGGCGCGCTTCACCGCCCGGCTGCTGGAGCGCCTGCTGACCCTGTTCGAGCAGGACGCGACCTGGCCCGGCGACGACCTCGACTATCTGATCGACCGCCTGACCCGCACCGCCGCCTGACCCGCACCGCCGCCTGACCCGCACCGCCGCCTGACCCGCATCGCCGGCTGGCCCGCGGCCTTTGCCGGCCCACGCCGGGGCGGCCCCGCGCGTCGCCCCGTGCCTCAGTCCAAGAGGGCCTGGGGCAGGTAGAGGGCGATGTCGGGGAAGGCCATGATCAGCCCCAACCCGATCACCTGCAGGACCACGAAGGGCACGATGCCCTGGTAGATCTGCTGGATCCGCACGCCGGCCGGCGCCACTCCCTTCATGTAGAAGAGCGCGAAGCCGAAGGGCGGCGTCAGGAAGGAGGTCTGCAGGTTGACCGCCATCAGGATGGCGAACCAGGGGACCACCAGTGTCGAGATCGGAATGTGCGTGCCGAAGTCCAGAAGCTGGATGATCGGGGCGAAGACCGGCAGGACGATCAGCGTGATCTCGAACCAGTCGAAGAAGAAGCCGAGGACGAAGACCACGGCCATCAAGGCGACCAGCACGCCCCAGGGCCCCACGCCCGAGCCTTGCACGATGTTCACGATCGTGGTGTCGCCGTGCAGCATCTTGAAGACGAAGGAAAAGCAGGTGGCGCCGACGAAGATGCCGAAGAGCATCGCCCCGGTCAGCGCCGAGCGCTCGACCACGTCGCGCAAGGTGTGCCAGGTCAGCCGGCCGTTGAACCAGGCGAGTAGCGTGGCGCCCAGGGCGCCGACGCCCGCCGCCTCGGTCGGGGTCGCCAGGCCGCCGAAGATCGATCCCAGCACCAGCACGATCAGGAAGATCGGCGGCAGGAAGCTGCGCAATACCATGACCAGCAGCTCCACGGGGTTGTCCGGCCCGACGTCGGCCGGCAACGGCGGCGCGATGTCCGGGCGTATCGCGGCGATGCCCAGGATGTAGATCATGTAGAAGGCCGAGAGCATCAGGCCCGGGATGACGGCGCCGATGAACAGCGTGCCGACCGGGATCGACAGCAGGTCGGCCATGATCACCAGCATGATGCTGGGCGGGATCAGGATTCCCAGGGTGCCCGAGGCCGCGATGGTGCCGGCGGCCAGCGGCACGTGGTAGTTGCGGCCCATCATCACCGGCAGCGCCATCAGGGTCATCAGCACCACCGAGGCGCCGATGATGCCGGTCGTCGCCGCCAGGATGGTGCCCATCAGGGTGACCGAGAGGGCCAGCCCGCCCGGCAGCCGCCGGGTCAGGATCTGCAGGGTATGCAGCAGATCCTCGGCCACCCCGGATTTCTCCAGCATCGTGCCCATGAAGATGAACATGGGGATCGCGACCAGCACCAGGTTTTCCATGGTGCCGCCGTAGATGCGCAGGGGGATCAGCGTGAAGCGCGCGAAGGTGAAGACGTCGAGGGTCCAGCCGATCACGCCGAACAGCAGGCCGACGCCGGCGAGCACGAAGGCGACGGGAAAGCCGGTGAAGATGAACAGCGCCAGCGCGGCGAACATCAGCAGGGGCAAAGCTTCGATCATGATCGCGACCTACCTCCGCTGCTGCTGGCGGCTATACTCCTCCAGCTCCTCCTCGGCCTCGTGCACGAGGCCTTCGATGTCCGAGTGTTCCACGTAGGTGCCCGCCTCCTCGCGCAACTCCGGCGGACCGAAGAGGTAGATGAAGTTGCGCAAGGCCACCGAAACGGCCGCGATCGCCAGGAAGGCGAAGCCGACCGGCAGCATCGTCTTGATGATCCATCGCATTGGCAGGCCGGTCAGGGCCGAGGACTGCTCGTTGAGCATGAAGGCCCGCTCGGCGAAGTCGTAGCCGTACCAGAGGATCACGTAGCAGTAGGGGACCACGAAGACGATGGCGCCGAACAGCTCGAACCAGGCGCGCAGCCGCGGGCCGATCCGCTCGCGCACCACTTCGACCCGGACGTGGGCGTTCTTGATGTAGGCGTAGCCCAGGCAGAGCAGGAAGAGCACCGCGTGCAGGTGCCACTCCATCTCCTGCAGCTTGGTCGAGCCGATCTCGCGGTACATGAAGGTCTCGACCAGCCAGGGATAGAACTCGACCAGTTTGCGCATCGTGATGTCGACCACGATGATCAGCATCAGCGGGATCGCCAGCCAGGCGGCGGCGCGCCCGACCCAGGTGGCGAGGCCGCCCAGCCAATCGCTGAACTTCATCAAGGCATACATGATCGCGACCTGACCTCCCTGGCACCGTCGGGATGCGGCGCCGCCTTATGCATGGGCCCGTGCCCGGTTGCCGCGGTTCGACAGCGGCTGCCGTTTCGGCCGTGGCGCCGCCGGGTGGTGCGCGCGAAGCGGGCGGCTGCGCCGGGGCCTTGGGCGGGCGGCACGGCGGAAAGGACAACGCTTGAGGGCGCAGGGCCAGGGGCCTGGCCCGCGCGACCGGCGGGCCTCGGTCACCTTTGCAGCTTCGGCGCCCTCGAGGGACGGTCCCCGGGCGGTCCGGCCGCCGCGCCCACGCGCGGGGCATCGGCGCAGGCGGCCGGTGCGCGGGAACCGCTCAGCCCCTAGTCGAGGTAGCCGAGCTCGCCCCAGCGCTCGTAGTTGTCCCGGAAGGTCGAGAGCGACTCCCAGACGCGGGCGAAGTCCTCGTCGTTGGCGACCTCTTCCTGCACCACCTCGGCCCAGGCGTCTTCCAGCGCGCCGAGGATCTCGGGCGACCAGCGGTGGATGGTGACGCCCTTGTCCTCCAGCTCCTGCAGGGCGGAGAACTGCAGGTACTCGCCCTCGGCGACGCCGTAGCGCACGTTGTCGCCGCAGACCGTCTCGATCTGCGCCTGCTGCTGCTCGCTCAGGCCGTCCCACATCGCCTTGTTCATCATTAGGTCGAAGAAGGTCGACTGCTGGTGCCAGCCGGGCAGATAGTAGTGCTTGGCGACCTGGTAGAAGCCCAGGTTCAGGTCGATCGCCGGCATGGAGAACTCGGTCGCGTCGATGGTGCCGAGCTCCAGCGCCGGGAAGATGTCGCCGCCGGCCAGGAGCTGGGTGGACACGCCCATCTTCTCCATCACCTTGGCGCCCAGGCCGAAGAAGCGCATCTTCAGGCCCTGCAGGTCGCCAGGCGATTCGATCGGCTTGGTGAACCAGCCGGAGGCCTCCGGCGCGATCACCGCGCACATCACCGACTTGATGCCGTAGCGGGCGTAGATCTCGTCGAACATCTCCTTGCCGCCGCCGAAGTAGAACCAGGCCATGTACTCGCCGGCGCGCGGACCGAAGGGCACGGCGGCGAAGAGCGGCAGCGAGGGGACCTTGCCGGCCCAGTAGCCCGGCGTCGACCAGCCGGCCTCGACCGCGCCCGAGGCCACGGCATCGAAGACCTCCAGCGCCGGCACGATGGCACCGGGTTCCTGAAAGACGATGTTGATCTCGCCGCCCGAGACCTCGCGCAGCCGCTGCTCGATGCGCTTGCCCAGCGTGCCGAGCTGCGTCAGCGAGCCGGGGTAGGTGGACTGCATGTTCCAGTTGACTTCCTGGGCCTTCACCTCCGCCGTTGAGGCGACGGCCGCCACGCCGGCGGCGGCCGCGAGGGCGAGGGCCGACCGGGTCAATGCACGAACTCTCATGTGAAGCTCCTCCCTGAGCTTTGCCGACCGCAGCGGAGGTGCCGCTGCGGCCTCCGAGTGGCTGTGGTGCGAGAGGAGCAGGTGCCGAGCCTCTTGGATGGGCCCTGGTTCAGCCGATTCCCCCCGAAACCGGCTCAAAACTATCCAAGCTGCCGCGGCCCCACAAGCCGTAACTCCGCCGGAGGTCACAGGTGTTGCAGCGGCATGCGTTTTGATGCGGGATTGCATCCCTGGCCGCCTGTTCAGCTTTGCCGGGCGCCGTCATCGCGTGCGGGCGCGCGTGCGGGCGTGCGAGCGCGACGGCCGGCGCGACGAGGGTGCCGCGCGTGTCGCGCAGGCATTGCGTTGGCGGACGCGCCGGGCTATATAGCGCCGCCCGGGCCGGTGATCCCTCGCGAAGAGGCGGTTCCCGGCCGGCGGGCCCCTGCCGGGGAGTAGCTCAGCCTGGTAGAGCACTACGTTCGGGACGTAGGGGCCGGAGGTTCGAATCCTCTCTCCCCGACCACCGGCAAGACCTTGCGGCGCCTCGCTTTTCCGGTGGGGCGCCGCTTTCATTTCCGCCCCGCGTTTCACGCACGCTGTGCGGAAATCGAAGGGGAACACCTGACGGGGCTTCGGTGCCCGTACACCAGACTATCGCGAGAAGCGGGTCTTGCTGAGGCTGGCGCCGAAGGCGGCCTTGAAGGCCTTGCCGAGCGAGGAGGCGTCGGCGAAGCCGGAGCGCAGGGCGATCTCGCGCAGGTCGAGCTCGGTGCTGGTCGCCAGGTCGCGCGCCCGGGACAGGCGCAGGAGCTGGTAGTAGCGGCCCGGCGTCATGCCGATCTCCTTGACGAAAAGCCGGTGCAGGGTCCGCAGGGACAGGTTGGCGCGCGCCGCGAGCTGGTCGAGCGGGACGGGCGCCTCGATCGTGTCGACCATCATGTTGACGAGGCTGTGCAGTTTCGCCGAACCGCGGGACTGCAGATGGTTGGGTCCGCGGCCGAACTTCCGCTGCCGCTCGGCGTCGTGCAGGAACAGCGAGGAGGCGTCGAACGCCACGGCGGGGCCGAAGCTGTCCTTGATGAAGGACAGGGCGAGGTCCAGCGCGGTGGAGGCGCCGCCGCAGGTCCAGATGCGGCCCTGCTTCACGTAGCGGGTGGGGACGACCGAAACCTCGGGGAAGGTCTCGGCGAACTCGGCCAGAACCTGCCAGTGGATCGTCGCCTCCTGCTCGCGCAGCAGGCCGGCGGCGGCGACCAGCCAGGCCGCCGTATCGGCCGCCACCACCTGCTCGGCGGTGCGCGTCAGCCGATGAAGCAGTTGCAGGGTCGGCGGATCGACCTGGCTGCGGAACCCGTATCCGGCGACGGCCACCAGCAGGTCGCAGCCCGAGACCGTGTCCACCGGTGCCGTCGGCGAGATCCGCAGGTCGCTGGAACTGTGCACCGGGGCGTCGTCGGGCGTGAGGATCGCCCACTCGACGGGCCGGTCCGAGGCGTCGCGCACCGCCCGCAGCGGTTCGAGCAGACAGCCCAACACGATATTGGAGAAACCGTCGAACAGGAGAAAGGTGATACGCATAATCGCTCGGCAGATTTCGACTATTTTTCGGCAGAATACGACCAGGTGGTCCGGCCGCCAAGGTCTAGCCTCCCGGATCTGCCGCGGGCCGCTGGCTCTGGCGTCTGCAAAACCCCGGCCCTATGCCGTGCGCCCGCCGACGGCTCTGCCGATGCGGGCGTCGCTTCAACCACGTTAGGATCTGCCGAGCTTTCGATGCCCCTGGCCATCAATCGCGACGTCTTCATCACCTGCGCCGTCACCGGCTCCGGCGGCACCCAGGACAAGAGCCCCCATGTGCCGCGCAGCCCGGCCGCGATCGCCGAGAGCGCGATCGCCGCGGCCAAGGCCGGCGCGGCCGTGGTTCACTGCCACGTGCGCGAGCCCGACAGCGGCGCGCCCTCGCGCCGGCTCGAGCTCTACCGCGAACTGACCGACCGGATCCGCGCGGCCGAGGTCGACGTGGTCCTCAACCTGACCTCGGGCATGGGCGGCGACATCACCTTCGGGTCCGTCGAGGCGCCGCTGCCCCTCGACCCCGCCGGCACGGACATGGTCGGGGCCAGCGAGCGCATGGCCCACATTGCCGCCTGCCGGCCGGAGATCTGCACGCTCGACTGCGGCACGATGAACTTCGCCGAGGCCGACTACGTCATGACCAACACGCCTGGCATGCTCCGCGCGATGGGGGGCATGATGACCGAGCTGGGCGTCAAGCCGGAGATCGAGGCCTTCGACACCGGCCATCTCTGGTTCGCCAAGCAACTGGTGGAGGAGGGGACGCTGACCGCCCCCGCCCTGGTGCAGCTCTGCATGGGCGTGCCCTGGGGCGCGCCCAACGACCTGCGTACCCTCCTGGCCATGGTCGACGCCGTTCCGGACGACTGGACCTGGTCCGCCTTCAGCCTGGCCCGCG
>LSZA01000130.1 GCA_001637315.1 Phormidium willei BDU 130791
ATCGTCCCCGGTCCGACCTTCGAGAGGCCCATACGTCCGCTTCCGTGTCGGCGACCGGGGCAGTCCCGTGCCCCGGCCGCCGGCCGGACCCCGCCGGCCCGCAGTTTCCCCGGGTTTCCGATGGCCGCAGGGCCCGGCGCCCGGCCGGCGGAGAGCGGCGCCCCGGATGGCATTTCGACGAGATTTCGCAGCCGACACCCCTTTGGGACCTTTCACGCCATGACGCCGCTCCTCGCCCAGCTCAGCCTGCTCGCCGCCGCCGCGGCGCTGCTCGTGGCCGCCGGCAGCGACGCGCGGCGCTATCTCATTCCCGATAGCTGCAGCCTGGTGCTGCTCGCCGGCTTCGCCCTCTACGCCCTGGGCGGCGCCACCCAGGGCGCCTGGCCGCTGCACCTGGCCACGGCGACGCTGGTCTTCCTGCTCGGCATCGGCCTCTTCGCGGCCGGCCTGGCCGGCGGCGGCGACGTCAAGCTCTTCGCCGCCACCTCGATTTGGGCCGGTCTCGACCTGCTCGCCGTGCTCACCCTGGTCATGGCGCTGGCCGGCGGGCTGCTGGTCGTCGTCGTGGCCGGCCGGGTGTGGCTGCTGCGCCGCCTCGCCGCGGCGGGGCAGGGAGTCGGCGCCGGCGCGTCGACCTCGGTCCCGGCTCGCACGCCGCTCACCCGCCTGCCGCTGCCCTACGGCGTCGCGATCGCGGCCGGCGGCCTCTTCGTGCTGGCCCAGCGCGCCGGCCTGCTCGCCTGACCGCCGCCCGAGGAGGGTCCGCCATGAGCCCGAAGAAACTCCTGCTCCTCGGCATCGCGCTCGCCGCCGGCCTCGGCACGGTCACCCTGGCGCGCCAGATCCTGCAGCCGCCGCCCCCGCCGCCGGCGCCCGCGCCGCAGCAGGTGGCCGCGCCGGCGCCCGCGCCGGAGCTGCGCATCCTGGTGGCCGCGCGCGGGCGGCCGGCCGGCCACCTGATCGTCGCCGACGATCTGGTCTGGCGGGTCTGGGACCGCGACGACGAACGCCTGCCCAGCTACTTCCTGGAGGGCGAGGAGACGCCCGCCGCGCTGCACGGCGCCGTGGTGCGCCGCGGGATCGCCGGCGACGCCCCGATCGTGCGGGGCCGCGTGGTCAAGCCCGGCGAGCAGGGCTTCCTGGCGGCGGTCATGGAGCCGGGCCTGCGCGCCGTGTCGGTGCGGATCAACCCGGTCACCGGCATCGCCGGCCTGGTCTTCCCCGGCGACCGCGTCGACCTGCTGCTGACCCAGCGCATCCAGCGCCCCAACGACCCCGAGCGCGCCGAGCGCTTCGCCAGCGAGACGGTGCTGACCAACCTGCGGGTCCTGGCCATCGACCAGTCGACCAACGACCAGACGGCGACGCCGACTGAGGCGGAGGTGGTCACCCTGGAGGTCACCCCGAAGCAGGCCGAACTGGTCACCCTCATGTCGGAGCTGGGCCAGCTCTCCCTGTCGCTGCGCGCGCTGCAGGGCGCGCCGGAGCAGCAGCTCCTGGCCCAGGCCCAACCCCAGGCCCACCTCCAGGCCCAATTCCAGGCCGAAACCGTGCCGCCGGCCGGCCCGCGGGCCAGCGCGGGCGTGCAGCTTCACGGGGCGCTCGGCCACGGCCTGAGCGCGGCGCAGTCGGCCGGCGCGATCAACCGCCTAGCCAGCGTCGGCACGCTCTCGGCGCCGCTGGCCGAAGCGGCGGGCGCCCTGGACGCGGCCGCGGCGACCGATCCGGGCGCGGGCGCGCCCGACCGCCGACTGTCGCCGGAGCTGGCCGCCGCCATGGCCGAGATGACCCCGGGCGAGCGCGCGGCCGTGCTGCGCAGCCTGAACGACAATCCCTATAGCTGGGACAGCGACGTCAGCCTGCTGCTGCCCGACCCGGCCGACGCCAAGGCGGCGGTGCGCAGGGTGCAGGTGATCCGCGGTCCCGAAGCCGCCCTCGTCCCCTTCCAGCGCTGATCGGACGCCCGACCCATGCTTCGCGCCCTGTTCCTGCTTCTGCCGCTGCGGGCCGCCGGCCTTGCGATGATCCTGGTGACCGCGGGGCTGCCGCTGCCCGCCGTCCAGGCGGCCGCGGGCGATCCGCTGGCGCTGGAGGTCGACCAGGGCGAGGTGCTGCGCCTGCCCCGGCCGGCCGCCTCGATCTTCGTCGCCAACCCGGCGATCGCCGACGTGCAGGTGATGTCGCCGACGCTGGTCTACGTCTACGGCCGCCAGACCGGGGCGACGCGGCTCTTCGCCATCGCCGAGGACGAGCGCCTGCTGCTCGACCGCCGGGTCTCGGTCAGTCACGACCTGACCACCCTGGAGTCGGCGCTGAACGAGCTGCTGCCGGGCCGCGCCATCCGGGTGCAGACGGTCAGCGGCGGCATCCTGCTGACCGGCGAGGTCGCCAACGGCGCCGAGGCGGAGGACGCCATGCGGCTGGCCGCCCGCTTCATCGGCGAGAACGGCGAGGTGCTCAACCGCCTGTCGGTCGCTGCGCCCGCCCAGGTCATGCTCAAGGTGCGCGTCGCCGAGGTCTCGCGCTCGGTCAGCAAGCAGCTCGGCTTCAACTGGGAAGGGGCGGCGCAGTTCGGCAACTTCAGCTTCCTCTACGGGCTGGGCGAGGACATCGTCTTCGGCGACGCCGGCCAGGTGATCCGGCCGGAGGGGCGCCAGGTGCTGTTCGGGAGCTGGCGCTCCGACAGCCTCAATCTCAACAACATGATCGACGCCCTGGCCGACGACGGGCTGATCACCCTGCTGGCCGAGCCGAACCTGACCGCGCTGTCGGGCGAGACCGCCACCTTCCTGGCCGGCGGCGAGTTCCCGATCTTCATCCCCCAGGAGGACGAGGGCGGCGCCTTCACCGTCGACTACCGCAGCTTCGGCGTCAGCCTGGCGTTCAATCCGACGGTGCTCGGCGACCAGCGCATCAACCTGCGCGTCCGCCCGGAGGTGAGCGAGCTCTCCTCGGCCGGTGCGCTGCGCAGCGGCACGGTGGAGATCCCCGCCGTGGTCACCCGGCGCGCCGAGACCACGGTGGAGCTGGCCAGCGGCCAGTCCTTCGCGATTGCCGGCCTGCTCGAGAGCTCCTCCAACCAGGGCATCTCCAAGTACCCCTTCCTTGGCGACATCCCCGTGCTCGGCGCGCTCTTCCGCTCGACCACCTTCCAGCAGGACGAGAGCGAGCTGGTGATCATCGTCACGCCCTACCTGGTCGAGCCGGTCTCCGCCAACCGCCTGGCCACGCCGGTCGACGGCTTCGTGGCGCCGAACGACGAGGAGCGCATCCTCTCCGGCAGCCTCTGGAGCCAGACCGGGCCGGAGGACAAGCCGGCCGGCATGGCTCGCCGGGGCGCCGTCGCCCCCGGCAGCGAGGCCGGCCCGATCGGCCCGGTCGGCTTCATCCTCGATTGATCGCCGGACCCCGCTTTCCTTCGCGCCCCCAAGGAGCCGCCGCCATGGTTCGCCAGACCTTCACCGCCCTGCTCGCCGCCGCCGCCCTGTCGACGCTGGCGGCCTGCAGCGACAGCCTGCCCGAGCCCTATCAGCCGAAGCAGCCGCAGGTCACCCAGGTCACCAGCCTGCACGCCGTGCGCTTCGCGCCGGAGGGCTTCCAGGTCTCGCCGGCCGAGCGCCAGCGGCTGCTCGACTTCCTGGCCCGGCTCGGCCTGCGCCAGGGCGACCGGGTGATGGTGGAGCTGCCGCCGGCCGCGGCGGGCGGCGAGGTCGCCGGGCGTGACGTGGCCGGGCGCGATGTGGCTGGGCGTGACGTGGCCGGACGGCGGGCGCTCGCGGTGATGCAGCTCCTGGCGCGCGCGGGCATCGCCGCCGAGCCCTTCGCCATGACCGAGGCGGGCGGCCGGGTGTTGCGCGTCGGGGTCGAGCGGGTGGCGGTCAACGCGCCGGCCGACTGCCCCGACTGGCCCGAGGCGCGCCATTTCGGCGCCTTCGTCAACGACAGCCTGCCCAACTTCGGCTGCGCCGCCGCCAACAACTTCGCCGCCATGCTGGCCAATCCGCGCGACGCGGTGGAGGGGCGGCCGCTGGGGCCGGCGGATGCCGAGCGCCTGACCCTGGGCCTGCGCGCCTACCGGCAGGGCAAGAACCTGCCGTTCGAGCCGCTGCCCGCCAGCATGGGGGACGAGTGATGGCCGACCCCCTCCTCCAGATGCCGCCGCGCGGGCGCGCCACCCAGCCGCAGGCCGGGACCGCGCCGACGGTGGGCGGGCTCGACTCCCTGGAGCTGAACCCGCACTTCGCCGCCCTGGTCACCGACGCCGCCAGCCAGGCGGCCTGCGAGAAGCTGGCCGAGGCCAACGGCTGGCCGCGCCGGGCGATCTGCGCGGGCAACCTGGACGCCATCCAGCCGCTGCTCGACGCGCCGCAGCTCCCCAAGCTGCTGGTGGTCGACCTGGACGGCGCCGGCGAGATCGCCACGCTGCTGCCGCTGCTCGCCCAGCGCATCGCCCAGGGCGGCGCGCTGGTGGCGATCGGCTCGATGAACGACGTGACGCTCTACCGCCACCTGCTGACCGCGGGTGCGGCCGACTACCTGCTCAAGCCGCTGGACGCCGAGACGCTGATCGCCACCGCCGCCGAGGTGACGCGCATGGCTGGACAGCTCCGTGGCCCGGCGCAGGCGGCCGGTGCGCCGGCCCAGGGCAAGCTGACCCTGGTCACCGGCGCGCGCGGCGGCGTCGGGGCGAGCACCCTCGCGGTCAACCTGGCCTGGATGCTGGCGCACGAGCAGCAGGTGAAGACCTGCCTGCTCGACCTCGATCTGCATTTCGGCATCTCGGCCCTGGCGCTGGACCTGGAGCCCGGCTTCGGCCTGCGCGAGGCACTGGAGAGCCCGGAGCGCATGGACTCGCTGATGCTGGTCTCCTCCATGGTCAAGGAGAGCGAGCACCTCTGCGTGCTCGGCGCCGAGGAGCCGATCGAGACCGGCGTGCGCCTGGACCCGGCCGCCGTGGGGCAGCTCATCGACGAGCTGAGCGGCAGCTTCGAGGCGGTGATCGTCGACCTGCCGCGCAGCCTGCTGCCCAGCCAGGGCGAGCTGCTCGCCCGCGCCGACGAGCTGCTGCTGGTCACCGACCTCTCGCTCGCCGGCATCCGCGACTGCGGCCGCATCAAGGGCGCGCTGGACTCGGCCGGCGCCCGGGCCCGCCTGACGACCGTCGCCAGCCGCGTCGGCAAGGACCGCCCCTGCCAGATCGACCGCGCCACCTTCGAGCGCTCGCTCGGCGCCAAGCTGGCCTGCGTGGTGCCCGAGGACACCAAGACCCTGGCCGCCTGCGCCAATGCCGGCAAGGCCGTCGGGGCGCTGGCCGACAAGCAGCCGATCGCCCAGGTGCTGCGCAGCCTTGCGGGCGAGCTGAGCGGGCGCGGGGCGGTCGGCAAGCCGGGCCTGTTCGGCAAGCTGCGCCGCATCGCGGCCTCCCTGTGAGGCGCTGGGCGATGCGGCGCCGGACGATTGACCTGAGCGGAGGCAGCGCGCCATGGGGTGGTTGAACGGACGCGGCGGACGGCCCGACGACGAGCCGGGCGCCCAGGCGCCGCTGCTCCGCCCGGCGGAGGCGGCCGGGCCGGGGCGCAGCGGCAGCGATCTCTCGGAGCTGGCCGGCGAGCTGCTGGCGCCCCTGGTCGAGCATGTTGAGCCGGCCAGCGCGGCGGCCATGCCGCGCGGCGAGCTGGCCAAGCGCATCAAGGCCGCGCTGCCGGTGCTGCTGGGGCCGCGCTGGGCGGCGCTGAACCTGCTGGAGCAGCGCGACCTGGTCACCCAGTTGATCAACGCCACCCTGGCCCGGGCGCCGAAGCCGGCGCCGCCGGCGGAGCCCCCGCCGGCCGCCGAGACTTCGGCCGCGTCGGCGCAGCCGCCGGCGGTCGCGCAACCGGACGGGGCTGATCCTGCACCCGCCGCCGCGACACAGACCGCCGCGACACAGACCGCCGCGATACAGCCCCCCGTGACCCAGACTGCCGCGCCGGCGGCTTTGGCGCCGGTCAGCGGGCCCTGCAGTCCCTTCAAGGCCAAGCCGGGCGCCGCCGCTGCGCCGCCGCCCTGCGCCGCCGAGCGCCAGCCGCTTTCCGCCGGGGCCAAGACCCGCGTGGGCGAGGCCAAGCGCAAGGTGCAGCCGCGCCTGCTCGACCGGATCGACGCCACCACCGCCGCCAGCATGGCGCGCGAGGACCTGGTGCGCGAGATGACGCCGATCGTGGCCGAGCTGCTGGCGGAGGCGAAGCTGCAGCTCAACGGCCAGGAGCGGGCGGGGCTGATCGAGGAGCTGCTCGACGACATGCTCGGCCTGGGGCCGCTGGAGCCGCTGCTGGCCGACGAGTCGATCACCGACATCATGGTCAACGGGCCGAAGCAGATCTACGTCGAGCGCAAGGGCAAGCTGGAGCTGGCCGAGGCGACCTTCCGCGACGACGCCCACGTGCTGCAGGTGGCGACCCGGATCGTCACCGCCGTCGGCCGGCGCGTCGACGAGTCGGTGCCGCTGGTCGACGCCCGCCTGGCCGACGGCAGCCGCGTCAACATCATCATCCCGCCGCTGGCGATCGACGGCCCTTCCATCTCGATTCGCAAGTTCGCCAAGAAGAAGATCACCCTCGAGGTGATGGCCCGCCAGGCCAACATCTCGCCCGACATGGCCACGGTGCTGCGCATCGCCGCGCGCGCGCGGCTCAACATCCTGATCTCCGGGGGCACCGGCTCGGGCAAGACGACCCTGCTCAACGCCCTGTCGCAGATGATCGATCCGGGCGAGCGGGTGGTCACCATCGAGGACGCGGCCGAGCTGCAGCTCCAGCAGCCGCACGTGGTCCGGCTGGAGACCCGTCCGGCCAACCTGGAGGGCCGCGGCGAGATCTCCATGCGCGACCTGGTCAAGAACGCCCTGCGCATGCGGCCCGACCGCATCATCCTCGGCGAGACCCGCGGCGCCGAGGCGATCGACATGCTGCAGGCGATGAACACCGGGCACGACGGCTCGCTCTCGACCATCCACGCCAACCGCCCGCGCGAGGCACTGATGCGGCTGGAGAACATGGTCTCCATGTCCGGCTTCAAGCTGCCGACCAGCGCGGTGCGTGCGCTGATCGCCTCGGCCATCGACGTGATCATCCAGATCAGCCGCATGCGCGACGGGGTGCGCCGGGTCACCCATATCTCCGAGGTGGTCGGCATGGAGGGCGACATCATCACCATGCAGGACCTCTTCACCTTCGAGTTCACCGGCGAGGGGAGCGACGGCAAGCTGCAGGGCATCTTCAGGTCCCACGGCATCCGGCCGCACTTCGCCGAGAAGGCGGGCTACTTCGGGCTGGAGCGGGCCCTGCTGGAGGCGGTGTGATGGCGGTGTCGCCGGACCAGCTCGTCTGGCTGCTCGGCGGCGGCGCGCTGCTGACGGTGCTGCTGCTCGGGCTCGGCCTGGCCGGCGACGAGCCGGCCGGCGGGCGGGCGCTCAAGCGCCGGCTGGCGCGGGTCTCGCCGGGCGCGCTGCGGGCCAGGCCGGTGGCGGTCAACCGCCTGCGGCGCAGCGAGCAGGACAGCACCAACCCCTGGTTCGACCGCCTGATCAAGGCGCTGCTGCCGGCGCCGGGCAAGCTGCGCCCGCGGCTGCAGCGCACCGGCTACAACCTGACCATCGGCCAATACCTGTTGGGCAGCCTGGCGGTGGCGCTGGCCTTCGGCCTGCTGGCCCGCTTCGTCGTCGCGCTGCCGCCCTGGGCGGCGGTCGCCCAGGGCATCTCCGCCGGCGCCCTTCTGCCGCACCTGGCGGTCGGCTATCTCGCCCGCCGCCGGCTCAACCGCTTCATCGAGCTGTTTCCCGACGCCATCGACCTGATCGTGCGCGGCCTGCGCTCCGGCCTGCCGGTCACCGAGTCGATCGCCACGGTCGGCCAGGAGATGGGCGACCCCGTCGGCATCGAGTTCCGCCGCGTCGCCGACGCCGTGCGCGTCGGCGCCAACCTGGAAGAGGCCATGTGGGCGGTCGCCCGGCGCATCGACGTGCCGGAGTTCAAGTACCTGATCGTCACCCTGTCGATCCAGCGCGAGACCGGCGGCAACCTGGCGGAGACGCTGAGCAACCTGTCCGAC
Organism: Phormidium willei BDU 130791; assembly: GCA_001637315.1. Taxonomy (GTDB): domain Bacteria; phylum Cyanobacteriota; class Cyanobacteriia; order Cyanobacteriales; family Geitlerinemataceae; genus Sodalinema; species Sodalinema willei. Next base: position 8,089 of record LSZA01000130.1, read on the forward strand.
CTGCTGCGCAAGCGCCGGCAGATGAAGCTGAAGATCAAGGCCATGAGCTCCGAGGCCAAGGCGAGCGCCTGGATCATCGGCAGCCTGCCCTTCGTCATGTTCGCCCTGCTGCTGGTGCTCAACGCCGGCTACGTGATGACCCTGCTCGAAGATCCTCGCGGCCACGTCATGATCGGCATCGGCCTGGCCTTCATCGCCGTCGGCGTCGGCGTGATGTGGAAGATGGTGAAGTTCGAGATATGAACGCGCTGCTGCCCTTCGGCCTGGACCTCGGCGACCTCGCCTCGGTGACGGCGGCGATCTCGGCCGTCTCCGTGGTGCTGTTCGTCTGGTATTCGCTGATCGAGCGCGATCCGCTGCCCGGCCGGCTGAAGGCGCTGGAGGCCCGGCGCCGGGCGCTGCGCGCCGGCCTCGCGCGGCCGAGCCGGCGCAAGTCGCTGATCGCCAGCCGCTCGCTGATGCGCGAGGTGGTGCAGCGCCTCAAGCTGATGAAGGGGCAGAGCACCGCCAAGCTGACGCTGAACCTGGCGCGCGCCGGCTATCGCTCGCGCGACGCGCTGGTCGTCTATCTCTTCGCCAAGGCGGCCCTGCCGCTGGTCTGTGGCGCGCTCGGCCTGCTGCTGTTCCAGGGCCTCGGGCTGTTCGACCTGCCGGACCTGGGCGCGATGACCGCCAGCCTGACCCTGGTCGTCGCCGGAGCCTTCGCGCCGGAGCTCTTCGTCAAGAACATGGCGCAGAAGCGGGTCCAGACGATCCGCAAGGCCCTGCCGGACGCCTTCGACCTGATGGTGATCTGCGCCGAGGCGGGGCTCAGCCTCGATGCCTCCCTCGACCGGGTGGCGCGCGAGATGGGGCGGAGCTGTCCGGCGCTGACCGACGAGCTGGGCCTGACCTCCCTGGAGCTGAGCTTCCTGCCCGACCGCCACAAGGCGCTGGAGGGGCTGGCCGAGCGCGTGCCGCTGTCGCAGATGCGCGCCCTGGTGAACACCCTGGTCCAGACCGAGCGCTACGGCACGCCGTTGGCCAGCTCCCTGCGCGTGCTGGCGGCCGAGCTGCGCCACGAGCGGCTGATGCGGGCCGAGGAGAAGGCGGCCCGCCTGCCGGCGGTGATGACCGTGCCGATGATCATCTTCATCCTGCCGCCGCTGTTCATCGTGCTGGTCGGCCCCGCCGGCCTGCGGGTGATCGACCAGTTGATCGCCATGTAGCGCCCTTTGCACGGCCGTCGGTCGGCGGCGCAGCGCGAAGGGGCCGGTGCCCCGGGGCGCGTCGGAGGGAAGGAAAGGCGCAGAGCGGCCGAGGCCCGATGGGGAGTCCCCCTCGGGCCTTGCCGTTCAGTCGGCGAGAAAACCGCTGAGGTTGAGTGCCGGAGCGGGTTGCGCCTGCGGCGGCGGCGCCGCCGCCTCGGCGTCGACGGCCGCGCGCGGCGCGGCTTCGGGCAACGCGGGGGGTGCGGCGTCGGGATTGCCGGCGAGCGGGTTGCGCAGCGGCAGCGGCGCCTGGCTTTGCGCCGGCGCCAGCGGCGCACCGGCGCGGCGGCTGCGGTAGTAGGCCAGGTTGCGCGTCACGGCGGTGTCGTCGAAGTCCATGCGCACCATGCGCGCGGCCTCCTCCTCGCGGCCCGCGAGGCCGTAGGCCAGCGCCAGGTTCTGGCGGTGCCGGGCGGTGGCGTTGGGCAGGGCGGTGGCCATTTCCAGCAGGGCGATGGCCTCGCCGTAGTCGCCCGAGAGAATCAGGGAGTAGGCCAGGTTGTTGAGCAGCGTGACGTCGTCGGGCTGCCGCTCCAGGCCGCGGCGCAGGTAGTCCTGCGCGCGCCGAGTCTCGCCGGCCAGGTCGGCAGCGATCCCGGCGCCGCTCAGCGCCTGCAGGTTGTCGGGATTCTGGTTCAGCGCGACCTCGAACTGCTGCAGCGCGGCCAGCGGCTGGTCGAGCCGGACCAGGGCGCCGCCCAGGCCGAGCAGCGCACGCGTGTTGCCGGGCTGCAGGTCGAGCGCGGCCCGGAAGGCCCCGGCCGCCTCGCGCGGGTCCTCGACGGCGACCAGGGTCTCGCCGAGCAGCACCAGCGGCAGCGGCTCGTCCGGTGCCTGGAGGTGGGCCTGGCGGTAGAACTGGATGGCGGTGGTCGGCTCGCCCTTGGCGCGGCTGGCATCGCCCAGCTCGATCAGCTTGCGCCAGCCCTCGGTCTCGATCTGGGCGACCGGTGGCGCGCCGTTCTCGCCGGGTGTCGCGCAGCCGGCCAGGAAGAGCGCGAGTATCGCTGTGGCAGTGCTGCCGGCGAGACCACCGCGACGCGAAGTCCTCGCCGTCGTGTGATTTGAAGTTGCGGCCATCAAGGCAGCCCCCTTTGCGGCAAGACCTTGCAATCCACGTCGGTGATTTTGCGGACTGGCCGGAGGTTAGCCTTTGTCCCTTTAAGATATATTAAAGCTTCGCGGGTTTGAGTCGGCTTTTGGATGCAAAAGGACCGGTGGATGGAGAAGGTCGCCGGAGAGCGGCCCGGGCCGGACATGGCGAAGAACCAGGGGACCTAGGCATGGCGCTCGGGTACGAGCAGACGCGACAGGCGGCGGCGCGCGGGGCCCGCCCTAAGAAGTCGGCCGAGGCGGCCGCGGGCCCGGAGGCGGCGACGCCGCAGGATCCGGCCGCCCAGCTCTATCGGGAGATCACCCGCCTGGTGGAACGCATGCATCGGCGGCTGCTCGACGTGGTCCGGATCGAGTTGACCCGCCGCGGCATTGACGACGTCAGCCCGGTGCAAGTGCTGATGCTGCTCAACATCGGCAACGAGGAGGTGTCGGTGCGCGACCTGATCGAGCGCGGCTACTACCTGGCGTCCAACGCCTCCTACAATCTCCGCGCCCTGCTCGAGGCCGGCTACATCCACCGCGCCACCGCGGCGCGGGACAAGCGCGCGGCCCGCATCCGCCTGTCGGACAGGGGCCTGGAGCTCTGCGCGGCCTTGGCCGAGCTGGAGACCTTCCAGGCCGCTCGGCTCATGCCCGATGCCGCCGAGCAGCAAGCCTTTGCGGGGGCCTTCCGGGTGCTGCGGCAACTGGAGATGAGCTGGTCGGATGCGATCCGCTACGACGACCGCCAGTTCCTCTGACCGCCTGCACGGCTTGCGCGGTGCCGACTTCGGGCGATGCGGAGGATTTGTCGAAAATTCGAAGTCATCGCCGGTCTCGGGGATTTTATCTTTCACGGTTTGATTACCGTTGGTTGACGACACTGGGGCCGAGAGGCGGACCCGGCACGCCCGGAGTCCGCCGCGCGCTCTCGTCTCGTCGACCAGGAGGGTCGAAGCCATGGCCGTGCCCCGCCGCTCCCTGTCCTACCGCGATGTCGAGCGGCTGCTGTCCGACCGCTCCGCCAGCGCGCAGATCGAGACGATGCAGAAGGTGGTCGGCCAGCTCGAAGGCGGGGGACTGTCCTACGAGGCGCGGCGCCTGGCCGAAGCCGTGGTTGAGGCCTACAGCCGCCACGCCGAGCAGGCGGTGCGCGAGGCTCTGGCCTGGCAGGTCGCCCATTCGCCGCTGCTGAACCGCGAACTGGCGGCGCGGCTGGCCCAGGACATCGCCTCGGTGGCCTTTCCGGTGCTGCGCCACGGCGGGGCGCTCGACGAGAGCCTGCTGCTGGAGATCGTTGCCGAGGGGGACGACCGCAAGCAGATCGCCGTGGCGCAGCGGCGGGCGGTCTCGCCGCGCGTCTCCGACGCCCTGGTCGACCAGGGCAGCGAGGCGGCGGTGGTCGCGCTGATGGGCAATGCCGGGGCCGAGATCCCGGAGCCCGCCTACGACCGCGCGCTCGACCGTTTCGACGGACTCTCCAGCGTGGCCCATGCCGTCGCCGGCCGGGCCGCGCTGCCCGCGCATGTGGCGGAAAAGCTGGTCCACCGCGTCGCCGAGGAGATGCGGCGCACCCTGGTCGCGCGCCACAGGCTCTCGCCGGTGCTGCTGCGCGGCCTGGTCGACCACGCCCGCGAGTCGGTCACCAGCCTGCTGGTCAAGCCCGTGGCCGGGCGGCGCGAGGACCTCCACCTCTTCGTCGAGCATCTCTGCGTCAACAACCGCCTCTCGCCCAGCCTGATGCTGCGCGCGCTCTGCGCCGGCGACGTCGGCTTCTTCGTCGCCGCGCTGGCCCGGCTCTGCCGCATCGCGCCCGACAACGCGCGGCGGCTGGCCTTGCAGGGCGGGGCCCTGGGGCTGCGCGCGGCCTTCGAGAAGGCGGGCATCCCGGTCGCGTTGCTGCCGCCCTTCCACTCCGCCGTCGAGGTGGTCAACGAGATGGACTACGGCGAGGCCGACGAACAGCAGCGCCGGGCCTTCCAGGTGCGGGCGCTGGCGCGCGTCTTCGGCGCCAACAGCGCGACCGAGGACCCGGCGGTCGACGAGCTGCTGCGCCAGCTCTTCGACGGCAAGCCGGAGCCCATGGTGCAGCAGGCCATGGACGAGGCGGGCATCCCCTTCGCGCCGGTTTTCGGCCGCGCCTGAGACGCGGCCGGCCGGCGGCGGCCGGGCTGGATTTCCGCAATCCCAAGCGTAAATCGGACGCTTTCACGGCGACTCACCTGAAATAGAATTTGCGCGCGGAATATCGCCGAATGGCTTAGCCGAAGATTGACAGGGTCGGCGGCCGGGCTCACCCTTTCCATATTCCATAATTCTTAAGCGAGACATGGAAGGGGAAGGGGAAACGTCATGCGGAGAGGAGTCTGTGCCGCCGGCTTGCCGGCGGTCCTCGCGGTCGTCCTGCTGGCGGCGGTGCCGGACCCGGCCGGCGCCCAATCCGGCGCCCGGGCCGGGGGCGAGGCCATGGCCGATACCGCCATCCTCGCCGGCACCTGCGCCGGCTGCCACGGCGCGGAACTCGGCGGCTCCGGCGCCATTCCCACCCTGCGCGGCCACAGCGCCGAGTACATCCGCTTCCAGCTCACGGTGCTGAAGTCCGGCGAGCGACAGGCCACGGTGATGAACCGCCTGGCGGCGGGCTACTCGGATGCGGAGATCGACGCCCTGGCCGACTATCTCAGCCAGTTGCAGTAGGAGGGTGCAGCCATGACCCAGACCAAAGGCCGCGCCCTGACGCGGCGACGCTTTACCCAGTTGGCGGCGGCCGCGCCCCTGGCCGCCGCGCCTCTCGTGGCGGCGCCGCGCCTGGCGCGCGGCCAGGCGGCGGCGCAGGTGGTGGTGGTCGGCGGCGGC
>LSZA01000131.1 GCA_001637315.1 Phormidium willei BDU 130791
CGGGGCCTTGCAAAATCCCTACGTTAAACTAACAGAAACTGCAAACCTTCGCGCAAAGACGTTTATACCATGTGTATCTGTGTCAACTGCCATTACGTCGATCGCTGTGCCACCTACCATGAGGTGGAACACCAGCATCAACAGTCTCATCTGACGGAAAATCCTAACTTTCAGCCCGTTGAACCAACCATTAACGTGAACATCCGCACCCCCGAAGGCGGTGATATTGAAATGGAATGGGATGTCGTCGGCTGTCAAAGTTTTAAGGCGGAAATGGGGAAATGGGCGAAATTGCGTCCAGGTGAGTTGGTTCCAACCTAAGCCAACTTAAGCCAGACTCAGGTCTTTTGGGGAGTTCCCGTCGAGGCCATCAAGCACCTCGCCTCGAATCGAGGTCAAAGCAAAGTAGAATCGTGGAGATTCTGTCTCACTGGGCTTGATGATGAACTTAAACCAACGCTCTTTTCCCCTTGCAGGAGTGTTTGCTCTGTTACTGATGCTTTCAGCGTGTGGTGACACTCCTGGGGAGATCACGACGGAGACGTCCCCTGACGCACCAACGGGTGACACGACGACTGGCGAGTCTTCCCCGAATGATATGACTGAGTCAGGCTATCCGCCGGAGGTCATTACTGAGTTTCTGGACAGTTGCACTGGAGGCGATGCGGGTATGCAGTCGTTCTGTGAATGTTCGATTGAGGAGATTCAACAGCAATATTCCTTTGAGGAATTCGTTGAAATCGACGCGAGCATCACGGCGAACCAAGACCCCCCTGAAGCTCTTATGGCAATTTTTGAAGCCTGTCAATCTTAAGCGGTTACCAGTTCGCTCTCACCAGTTCGCCGTCAATGACTCGTACCAGGTTTGGGCAAGGTGACGGTGGCCTTGGCGGTTGGGATGGATACCATCGGCGAGATCCTCGGATGTTAGGCCAGCATAGAGATCGACGAAGATGAGGCGATCGCCCTGAGCCTGACGGGCCTGAATCCGCTGGGCGATGGCCTCGTTGTCGGCCTGAACTCGTGCATTCAAGTGTGGCTCATCGATGGGCGGAATCGAGCCGACAAACACTTGAACCTCAGGACAATGGCGAAATAGGTCATCAATGAGGGCATCAAGACGGGCTGGGGCGCGTTCAAGGTCATAGCCTTGTACGATATCGTTGGTTCCAATCAGCAACAGGATAATATCGGGTTGCGTGGCCTGCAACCAATCCCCTACATGACGGTGCAGTTCGTCAATCCGCCAGCCGGGATAGCCTTCATGACGGCGATGGGGAAGTTCTGGAGGGCCGTTTTCTTGGCTGCCGACAAATTCAATGCGATCGCCTCGTTCATGTAAGGCTTGCCAAAGGTCAATTCGATAGCCCCCGGGGACGTTATAGCCGTGGGTAATGGAATCCCCGAGGGGCATAATTTTAATCGCCTGCTGTTGCTTCACGGTTCAGGAGTCTTTACGGGCAAAGGGGAGATCTTCGTTAATGGTGGCTACCTCCCGTTCTTCCATCTCGTTGACTTGTTGCAGATAGGGCAAAATGATTTTGCTCAATCGGGAGGAATAAAAGCGATGGAGGCTCACATTCGGCGTCGCAGGGAAGCCTCGGCGTTTTTTATGACGGCCCCCGGCACCGGGATCGAAGACCTTGATCTGATGGTCGATGGCCCATTCAATGGGACTGTAATAGCAAACATTGAAATGCAGACAGTCAATGTCATGATGACTGCCCCAATAGCGTCCATAGAGGCGATCGCCTTTGGTTAGACAAAACGACATCCCGACGGGGTGGCGATCGTCCTGCGACGATTCTGGGTAGGCGGCGACAAAGAGGACGCGATGACGATAGGTTGAATAGAGTTGTTCAAAAAAGCGTTTGGTTAGGTATTTACTGCCCCACCAGCCAAATTTATCGCAGGTATTCTCATAAAAACGGTACATGAGCGGGAACAGGGCGCGGGGAATGTCATCACCGCTGAGAGTTTTTAAGGTTAAACCCGATTTTGCCATCGCCTTGCGTTCTCGCTTGATATTGCGCCGCTGATTGGCGTTGAAGGCTTTGAGATAGTCATCAAAACTGCCGTAGGCATCGTTTTGCCAGATGTAGTTATGATGCCGCCAGGGGGAGAAGCCGCACTGTTGTAGACGAGCTTGCCATTCCGGCTCCACATAGAGAAAATGACAGCTACTAATTTGGTTGCGATCGCAGAAATGGTCAATTTCAGCCACCATCACTCTCAGCAGCTGTTCTTCATCTTCATCTGCAGCGATCAAAAAACGATAGCCTTCGGCGGGAGTAAAGGGACTCATCCCCAGGAGTTTGGGATAGTAGGAGACTCCTAGACGCTCGGAGAGATCAGCAAATTGGTGATCGAAGACAAATTCGCCGTAACTATGGCCTTTCAGGTATAACGGGGCCGCCGCGACCAGGGTGCGATCGCGCCAAACGGTCAAATGACAAGGCATCCAGCCGGCTTTTCCTGTGGCACTTCCAGAGGATTCTAGGTTATGCAGCCAATCCCATTCAAAAAAGGGCGTTGTAAGAGGTTGAGCGAGGGGATCCCAGGCCTCTTTCGGAATTTCGGCAATCTGATGAATCCAGGAAACTGTGTAGTTTGAGGCAGTTTTATCCATGGGGTCAGTGGGGTATACGAGTGCATCCGAATTATTAATCCCGTCAATTTAAGCCAATTTAATTGAGTCAATCAGGCCTCATGAATTGTTGACAGTTAATAGTCAGGAAGCCTCCAATAACAGTCAGGAAGCCTCCGAATCGTTTGGGTTTGACTTATTTTTGAGGGAGGTTGGGGTTAAAATACGTTTTCCCAATCGGGACAGTCTTCCCCATCCCAGCCATAGGGGTGCATCCCACAGACGAGCAGGGTGTCCCCATACTGATGACCGTGATAATGTAGGCAGTTGATACAGGCCGGATGGGTGGTTTTGCTCGGTGTAACATAGGTCATCTGAACAAAGGGATCTGAGTCTTGTCCGGCATCGTCTCGATTCTCATCCCAATTGCGATCCTCAATCAAGAGGGCCTCTAAGCCTTCTAACCAATCATCGAGGGTGCGATCGAGTTCTTCAGAGACCTCATCCAAGGGCAACAGTTGTTGCAACTGCTGATACATGTCATCGGAACAGTCTTGAGACCAAACCAACAACTCCTGAAGCTGTTGGTCGAGCTGATTCACCATCTCCTCTGTCCAAGTCTCCAACGACTCAGCCGTTTGGTTCAGGGCGGCTTCAACGTTTTTTTCGAGGCTATTGACCCATTCTGTGATCCAATCTTCCATGATTTACTGGTCTTGCTGCAAACGGCGCAATTCCTCTTGAAGCGATCGCACTTCTTGGTGCAGATTCTCCACTCCCGAGTCCGGTTGACGAGGCTCCCCTGAGGCTGACGAGGACGAGGGAGAGTCATTCCCCTCGTCCTCATCGTCGAGGATTTCGATGCGGCGAGGTTCTTTGGGACTGGTGTCCTCTTGAACTTGGCTTGGGGAACCAGCCTGTCGTTGGCCCTGGTTAACCATATCTTCAACAAAACGACGGGCCTCGTCGGCGTTCATTTCTCCCCGTTCTACTAGCTCATCGGCGAGTTTTTGGGCGGTTTCGCGTAACTCAATCAGTTTCTCACTGGCTTGTTCTCCAGCATAGGAGGCTAAGCCAACCCCAAGGTAAAATGCCTTCTGAAACAAATTGCCAAATCCAGCCATAGTCGTGATGGTCCTTGTTCCACGGTGTCATGGTTCCAGCTTATCGCATCCCCTGGAGCTTGTGGGCCGGGCAGCTTAATCGGGCAGGGGTAAGTCGGTGGGAATCCAAATCGAGAAACAACTCCCCTGGCCCGGTGTCGAGTCCAGTTTGAGTTTTCCGCGATGCTGCTCGACGACGATGTCGTAACTACTGGTTAACCCCAGTCCGGTTCCTTGGCCGACGGGTTTACTGGTATAGAAGGGATCAAAAATTTTGTCTTGCATTTGACTCTCAATGCCAATCCCATTATCTTGAATGTCAATGGTGACAAAGCCTCGCTCCTCTGCATCCTGAGTCGTATTGAGGCGAATCTGAATTTCTGGACTATAGTCCGTCATGTCCTCCGTCATTTCCAGGGAGCGATCGCGCCGTCGAGTTTGACCAATACGCTCGTCAATAGCATCAATGGCATTGCCGATAATGTTAATAAAAACTTGGTTAAGCTGACTAATGTTACAGACAATCGGCGGCAGATCGGCATAGGTTTTGGTAATCTTGATGTCACAGCCGGTACGGGTTTGTTGCAGTTTGGCGTGACTTAAGGCGATCGCATTATCGAGATGCTCCCCTAGCTGAACTGGCTTAATTTCGGCTTCGTCAAGATGACTAAAGGTTCGCAGCGATGTGACGATCTTTTCAATTCGGCTGGCCCCAGATTTCATAGACTTTAAAAGATTAATAAAATCTTTTGCGATGTAGTCAATGTCAACCTGTTCTAACAACTCGGCTAGTTCAGGTTCTGGGTTGGGGTAGATTTTTTGATAATGGGCCAGCAGTTCGAGTAATTCCTCAGTATAGGTTTGAGCGTGGGGAAGATTGCCTAAAATAAAACTGACGGGATTATTAATTTCATGGGCAATTCCGGCGACAAATTGTCCCAAAGCTGACATTTTTTCCGCTTGAATCAAGCTGGCTTGAGTTCGCTGGAGCCGGTTCAAGGTTTGGCTAAGTTGCGCGACGTTGCGGCGTAACTCCATCTGGGCCACAACTTGACGGCTGAGAGCCTGCAATCCCTGAACTTGGTCATCTGTTAACTCTCGCGGCTGGTTATCAATCGCACAGAGGGTTCCAATCGCCTGGCCATCGGGAGTTTGCAACGGCGCACCGGCATAGAAGCGAATTTGCGGACCACCGGTGACGAGGGGATTGTCAGCAAAGCGCGGATCAACTTCAGCATTAGGAACAACTAAAACTTGGCTCGGATCGAGGATAGCGTGAGCGCAAAAGGCTTGATCGCGCGGCGTTTCCTCAGCGTCAATGCCAACTTTGGATTTAAACCATTGCCGATGGCGATCGACTAAACTGACGAGAGCAATGGGGGTATTACAAACATGAGCAGCCAGGGTGGTGATATCGTCAAAGGCTTGTTCGGGCAAAGTATCGAGCAGGTTATACTGCTCAAGGGCCTGTTGCCGTTGGGCCTCGTTGTCGGGATAGGGTGCGGCGGGCATATCGAACGATAAAGAATCGATAAAATGAATAATGGAAAAATCAGGGTCAGGTCTTCGTTGGTGAACCACTCAACATCTGAGCGATTAGAAATCTGAACGACTAGGAAACAGGCGGTTCAGCTCACTTGAACCGCCTGTCGATAAAAGAGATTATTCTAGGATCAGACTGTGGATTCAGACTGTGGATCTTGATGATGAGTTTAGCGCATGGTGACAAATTCCTCCGCAGAACTCGGATGAATGCCAATGGTGGCATCAAAATCGGCTTTGGTGGCTCCCATTTTGACGGCGATCGCCACCCCTTGGATGATTTCGGCGGCGTCTTCTCCCACCATATGCGCTCCTAGGACGCGATCGCTATTACCATCGACAACAAGCTTCATCAGGGTACGTTCGTTGCGGCCACCGAGAGTATGATACATCGGCCGGAATTTAGAGCGGTACACTTGCACCGCATCCCCATACTGTTCCCGGGCCTCGGCTTCGGTTAAACCAACGGTGGCGGCTTCAGGGGAGGAGAACACAGCGGTGGGGATGTTCTCGTAACTCATCTCCCGAGATTTGCCGCCAAAATGGGTATCGGCAAAGACGCGGCCTTCGTTGATGGCCACCGGGGTGAGGTTGACGCGATCAGTACAGTCGCCGACGGCAAAAATATGAGGTTCAGCAGTTTGACTATAGTGATCGACGGCGATCGCTCCCTTCTTCACCTCGACCTTGGTGTTTTCTAAGCCTAACCCCTCTAAACGCGGTTTGCGACCCGTCGCTGAGAGGGTGATGGTATCGGCAACAATACTCCCCTCGTCACTATCGAGGTTCAGCGTCAGGCTTCCATCGTCTCGTTTCTCAACGGAGGTGATGTTGGTGTTGTTGAGGATGCGAATACCGTGGTTAGCCATTCCCTCCTGAATCGAATCCCGCAGATCTTCATCAAAGCCATTGAGGATTTTTTCACGACGAATCACTACTGTCACCTCGGACCCTAAGCCCTTGAGGATACAGGCAAATTCTACGCCAATGTAGCCGCCACCGAGGACAACCAGATGCTTCGGCTGTTGGGGGAGATGGAACATTTCATCGGAGGTGATGGCCTGTTCGAGGCCCGGAATCGCGGGTTTGACGGGTTTTCCCCCCACGGCGATGAGGATCTTCTCGGCGGTGATTTGGCGATCGCCGACTTGGATGGTATGAGAATCCACAAATCGTCCCGAGTCCCGAAAGACCTGCACCTCAGACTTATCGAGCATCTTTTGATAGATGCCATTCAAGCGGGTCACTTCATCGTTGACGGCCTTAATCATCTTCGGCCAGTCTAGTTGACTTTGCACGGCACTCCAACCATAACCAACGGCATCATGGAAATGCTCGGGAAAGTGGGAGGCATAGACCATCAGTTTCTTGGGAACACAGCCTCGGTTGACACAGGTTCCCCCAAGGCGATCGTCTTCGGCAATGCCGACCTTAGCACCATATTCGGCGGCTCGGCGAGCGGTGGCAATGCCCCCAGAACCGGCGCCAATCACAAATAAGTCAAAGTCGTATGTCATAGATTCTGAATCCTCTCAAGGTTAGTGGTTGGAAGGTTGCTGTTAAAATGCTGCTCTATTAGGTCGTTGCGGCAATAACCTAAAACGTCTGTTGCCATCCTATAACTTGCAAGGGTATTTTTTCATCGGAAATATCCGGGACTCCCGTTTCTGGGGAATCCCGGATGAGTTAAGGCGAAGACTCACCAGTCATGACTTGGGTGAGTCTTCACGGATGAGGCATTATGCCGATTGCAGGTAGGTTTCGAGCTCTTCAGAGCCGCCAACTAACTGACCATCAACAAAGACTTGAGGCGCTGACGTCTTGCCAGTCATAGCTTTCAGGGATGCGGTAGAGGCATCGCGGCCAATGACGATTTCTTCGTAGTCCCAACCTTTATCGTCCAAGAGGGATTTAGCTTTGGCGCAGAAGGGGCAACCCACTTTTGAGAACAGGGAGACATGTTTGGGCTTGGCTTGAGGGTTAATGTAGCCCAACATGGTTTCGGCGTCGGAGACTTTGAAGGGATCTCCGGGTTCTTCGGGTTCGATGAACATTTTGTCGATGACGCCATCTTTGACGTACATCGAGTAACGCCAGGAGCGCTTACCGAAGCCGAGATCGGCTTTGTCCACTAACATTCCCATTTGTTCGGTAAAGTCACCGTTTCCGTCGGGAACGAGCGTCACGTTATCACATTCTTGGTCTTTGGCCCATTCGTTCATGACGAAGGTGTCGTTGACAGACAAGCAGACAATTTCGTCGACACCGTTTTCTTTAAAAACGTTGGCAAGCTGGTTGTAGCCGGGCAGGTGACTCGACGAACAGGTGGGGGTGAAGGCTCCAGGAAGGGCAAAGACGATCACGTTTTTGCCGTTGAAGATTTCTTTGCTATCGACGTCTTTCCATTCGCCATCTTGGCGGGTGCGGAAGGTGACTTCAGGTACGCGTTGTCCGGTTTTATCTTGTAACATATGGGTTTAACTCCTTGTAGTGACAGTGTACTAATTGTGTACTAATTGTGTACTGACGGTGTTGGGTTAACGGTGATGCAGTTAACTCATAATCGTTATGAGTTTATCATAGGTGCTAATGGAGGGGCTGTCAAGTCTCTGAATCAAACGCTGTCAAAAGACAGGTGGTATCGAGAAGCCAGTAGTGAGGGCTAGGGGCGACGTTGCAGCGATCGCCCAGAGTGGCCAGAACCGGCGTTTGACCTTGTTCTAGGGTGTCAAAGGCGCCTTGAATCGCTTGGATGAGGGGATCGTCCGGGCGCGGCGAGGTGGCCATGCGATTGAGCCAATAGTGCTGTTGTAGGCTGTCGAGGCTGAAGTCGTCACGGCGAATCAGCCAATAGTCAAGGTCATACTCAGCGATGAAGTGGCGGACGTGATCGGGGTGGGGACTGTACTGGGCCTGAATTAAGGCAATGAAGCGATCGCGTAGGATGGCGTAATAGCCCCAATGGTAGGGAATCATATATTCGAGTCCTGTCAGGATGGGCCGTTGTCCAAAACTGGGAATATTGTCAATCTCTGCATCCACCCCAGCCACGAGGCTATCTTTGGGAGTGTCCTGGAGGTAGCGATAAATTTCGGGGGCGGTTCCGTCGTAGTAAGCCGTTTGAAAGGACGTCCATAACCACAGCGGTGAGGCCACTACCCCGAACACCAAAATCAGAGCCAAGAGGCGATTGACGCCGCCTAGGAGGCGATGGGTGACCGGTTGAGTGAAGATCCCGTGGGCGATCGCCACCACAACGATTCCAGCCGCCAACGACAGCAGAACCCGTAAACTATGGTGGGTATAGCGACTCGGCAGATGCAAGCGAAAGAGCATCAGATGAGCCAGAACAAAGCCGGCGAGACTCGATAGCAGCAGTTGCAACAGGATGGACTGGCCCCGTAACTTGGTGAGCAAGGGAAACCGTTGTCGAACCCGTAACAGGAGCGGTAAAAGACCCCCCAGCCATAACACTAAGGGCGTATAGCCGGGTATTAGTCCACTGCGATCGCTACTGAGCCAGAAATGAGCAACATCCTCATAAAAAAACGCACTGCGTCCCCGAGGCGCCAGTTCAGCCAAACTGAGACCTTGTTCACGAGTTAAGACTGGCCCCCAAGGATTAGACGACAACAGATAGGGCGATAGCACCAAAACCGCAGTCATCAATCCCAGCAGCACCGAGGGTCGTTTCGGGGCTGTTGTCTGAGCAATTCCCAACCCTTGTAACAGCAACACCCCCCCTTGTATCAAGACTAACTGGGGATAGAACAGACCCGTGACCAAGATGGCGATCGCCGTATAAACAGGTTTCTCCGACAATAGCCCCCATACAAACCCCAACAACAGCGGTACCACAAAGGCCCGAGGCGTTCCCGACACCAGATCATCCTTCATCCAGAGGCTCAGATTCAAAATCACACTGCTGACAAACCCCACCGACGGCACCGGAAGTAACCGCCAACTGACCTGCATCACCAGAACCGTCGTCAACAGAGACAACAGCAGCGGTAACAGCTTATTGAAGCTAAACGGATCAAATCCCAGGAGCGAGGCCAACTCGTAGAGATGGCGATAGCCCCAAGGCGCAACAGACTGGAAATAATCAGCAATCCAATCATTGGGAAATAGTCCAGGTTCCTCAAAACGCTGCATCCAAAAGACATGTTGTCGAGCATCATCTTGGATGCGATAGCGTCCCTGGCCGTCACGCCAGATGACCCCGGCCATGCCCCAACCGGTGAGGAGGCTCAACCCAAACCAGAAGCGAGCCGAGAGCCACAGTTGCGTGAGTAATCCCATAACCGCCATCAACGTTCCCGGCGGAACAGCCAAACCATCAACGCCACGACTCCCAGTTGTAGTGCTAGATTCGGCAAATCTGAGGCTAAATCGTTTCCCGCCGCCACCCGAGCTAGAAAGACAAAGGCCCCGAGGAGGCCCGATGCCCCCAAACTGACATAGATAAAGAGACGAAAGCCTCGGTAAGGGGCTTTGGCTTCAGCGACTAAACGCTGATATTTTTCTTCACTCAGTCCTTGGGCCGCTTTGGGGCGAGAGGAATAGGGTTGCGGATTTTGGTTTGTCATACAAAGTCTAGGCAAAAAATACAAAGGACGGACGATCAGCAACAGATGGGTCAGTCCCAATCTTTATCCTATCGAGATTCTCCAATATCTTGAATTTCTTTAAAGTCCTGTACGAAACGAGCTTGACCTGAGTAGAATTGTAGGGTAAAGGTTTAAGTTTTCGAGAGTTTGCCAGAGGTTCCTGTCGTGCAATTACAACGAGTCGCTGTCCAACGTGTGAGTGGGGCCTATGCCCTGATAGATAGTCTAAAACGCCATGGGGTTCGCCATATCTTCGGCTACCCTGGTGGTGCAATACTTCCGATTTATGATGAGTTATATCGTGCCGAAGCCCAGGGTGGGATTCAACATATCCTAGTCCGTCATGAACAGGGGGCCTCTCATGCCGCCGATGGCTATGCCCGGGCCACCGGACAGGTGGGGGTCTGTTTCGGAACCTCTGGTCCTGGGGCCACAAACCTCGTCACGGGCATTGCCACAGCTCACATGGACTCGATACCGATGGTGGTGGTGACAGGACAGGTTCCCCGGAATGCGATCGGCACCGATGCCTTTCAGGAAACGGATATTTTTGGCATTACACTGCCCATCGTTAAGCATTCCTATGTGGTGCGAGATCCCAATCAGATGGCGAGAGTGGTGGCCGAAGCTTTCCATATTGCCAGCACCGGCCGGCCGGGTCCCGTGTTGATCGATGTGCCGAAAGATGTGGGCTTGGCTGACTGTGACTATGTTCCCATTGAGCCAGGATCGTTGAAGTTACCGGGATATCGCCCGACGGTTAAGGGCAATCCGCGCCAAATTGAACAGGCGATCGCCCTGATTCGTGAGGCCAAATCACCGTTGCTGTATGTCGGCGGTGGGGCAATTTCCGCCAGCGCTCATGCGGAACTGCTCGAGTTGGCAGAGCATTTTAACATTCCTGTCACCACAACCCTGATGGGGAAAGGAGCCTTTGACGAAAACCATCCCCTCTCCGTGGGAATGCTGGGAATGCACGGAACCGCCTATGCTAACTTTGCGGTGAGTCAATGTGATCTCTTAATTGCGGTTGGCGCTCGTTTTGACGATCGCGTCACCGGAAAATTAGATGAGTTTGCCGCTCGGGCTAAGGTGATTCATATCGATATTGATCCGGCGGAAGTCGGTAAAAATCGCGCCCCCGATGTTCCAATTGTGGGCGATGTGCGCCAAGTTCTCATCGATCTGTTGCGTCGTCTTAAGGAACTCGGCCTGGGCCTGGAGTCTCATCAGACGAAGCCTTGGCTCGATCGCATCAACCGCTGGCGCAAGGATTACCCCCTAGAGGTTCCTCAATATGCTGAGTTACCCTCGCCGCAACAGGTGATTGTGGAACTGCATCGCCAAGCCCCCAACGCCTATTACACAACAGATGTGGGGCAACATCAGATGTGGGCCGCCCAATTCCTCAAAAATGGTCCCCGTCGCTGGATTTCCAGTGCGGGATTGGGAACCATGGGCTATGGCCTACCGGCGGCGATGGGAGCTAAAGTGGCTCTCCCCGAGGAAGAGGTGATCTGTATTAGTGGTGATGGCAGTTTCCAGATGAACCTGCAAGAACTGGGAACGATGGCCCAATATGGCATCAACTTCAAAACCGTGATTATCAATAACGGTTGGCAGGGGATGGTTCGTCAATGGCAAGAAACCTTCTACGGGGAACGCTATTCTTCCTCTAACATGGAAGTGGGAATGCCGGATGTAGAGCTTCTCTGTCAAGCCTATGGGCTGAAGGGGATTAAAGTCACCCATACGGATCAACTCCAAGATGCGATCGCCGAAATGCTAGCCTACGATGGTGCTGTGGTGATGGATGTCCGGGTTCATCGTACGGAAAACTGTTATCCCATGGTGGCGCCGGGTAAGAGCAACGCGCAAATGCTGGGGCTACCGGAACAGAACAAGTTAGAGCGGGCCGTTGAACTCGTGTATTGTCCCAACTGCAACGCGAAAAACGCCTCAACTAACCATTTCTGTCCTGAATGTGGCACGAAGTTATAAGGCGCGAGTGACCAGGTGAGGCGAGGTAAGGGCGAGTGACTCGACACTTGCCCTCATGACTTGCCTTCATTTGGACTAGCTCTCAAAGCTGATGTTGTTGAACAGCCGAGTCTTCCGATTCGGCGGCTAGCCCATAACTGGCAACAACTCTACGGCCGACTAACACCTTAACCCGTTTCGCCAGACGGAGAGCTTGAATAGGGGCTTCAAGGAGCGGGATCACATTGTGGATACGTTGCGCCATGGCCGGAGTTTGCACCCGGATGCAAAATGAACCCCAAAATCGGAAAACTTGACAGTTTCCCAACAGTTTAAGTTGTTGCAGTTCCTGTGGGTCTTCTCGATAAAAGTCCCACAGAAGTTGGGTGAGTTGGTTGGGACGTTTCATGGCCATCATGGTTTTTGGTATGACAGGTTATGACAAAAAGTTTATTAAATTGGGCAATTAGACAAACTCAGAGATTGCCTTCCTAAGTCAGAAAACTGGAATAGGACCGACCTCATTTTCATTAAAACCTAGATCGCTCCCCAAGCGCTCGTTCATGACAAAAGACTTAACGTCTGTGGCAAAAGACGTGATAGGACTTAAAAACCTGTTAAACTCAAAAACTATCTCAAAATCGCTTAAATTCAGCAAATTGTCATGAAACGTCGAGCTTTTGTCACTCGCAGTGCCGTTAGTGCAGCGGCTGTCTCAGCCCTAGCCGCCTGTACAGAAACCGCTCGAACGGGGACTGATGCGAGTTCACTGCCCCGTGTTAACTGGCGTATGGCCACGAGTTGGCCCCTATCTCTCGATACCATCTATGGTGGCGCGGAAACGGTCTGTCGCCGGGTGAGCGAGATGACCAATGGACGCTTTAGCATTACACCCTATGCCGCTGGTGAGTTAGTTCCCGCTTTGCAGGTGATGGATGCCGTACAGGGGGGAACTGTTGAATGTGGCCATACCGCCAGCTACTACTACATCGGCAAAAACCCCACTCTCGGCTTTGCCACAACGATGCCCTTTGGCTTCACGGCCCAACAACAAAATGCCTGGCTGTATCAAGGTGGTGGCTTGGAGGCGATGCAGAACGTTTATAGCGATTTTAATATCATTAACTTCCCAGCCGGAAACACCGGCACTCAGATGGGGGGCTGGTTTAAGCGACAAGTTAACAGTCTGGCTGATTTAAATGGCTTGAAAATGCGTATTCCGGGGCTGGGAGGAACGATTATGGCCGAGATGGGGGTGAATGTGCAGGTGTTGCCCGGTGCGGAAGTCTATCTGGCCCTGGAACGAGGTGCGATCGATGCGGCGGAGTGGGTTGGCCCCTATGATGATTTGAAATTGGGGTT
>LSZA01000132.1 GCA_001637315.1 Phormidium willei BDU 130791
GGCGTGATCTTCACGCGCGGCGCGCCCTATCTGCTGCAGCAGAACCGCCATGTCCGGGTGGAGGTGCTCTACGGCCATCTCCCGGCCCGCGGCCAGGCGGCGGTCAACCTGCTCGGCGTGGTGCTGCTGCTCTGGCCGTCCTGCTACGCGGTCGCGGCCGTCGCCTGGCCGAGCGTCTATCGCTCGCTGCGCGCGCTCGAGGCCTCGCCCTCCATCGACGGCCTGCCCTTTCTCTACGTCCTGAAACTCTGCGTCCCGCTGTTCTGCGCGCTGACCGCGCTGCAGGGCGTCTCTCTCGCGGTGCGCGCGCTGGACGCCCTGCGGGCCGGCCCCGCCGACGACCTTCTGGAGGATCGCCGCAATGGGTGATGACCTCGGCGGCACGCTGTCGCTGCTGCTCTTCGCGGGCGCGTTTCTGGTTCTCCTGACCGGCTTTCCTGTGGCCTACGGCCTGATCGGCGTGGGCGTCGCCTTCGCCGCCCTGGGGGCGGCGCTGGACGTCTTCGTCTGGGGCATGATGTCCTCGATCGCCGGGCGGATCGTCGACCTGATGACCAACGAGACGCTCGTCGCCGTGCCGCTCTTCGTCTTCATGGGCGTGGTGCTGGAGCGCTCGCGCATCGCCGAGGACCTGCTGATCACCATGGGGCAGGCCTTCGGCAGCCTGCGCGGCGGCCTGGGCATCTCGGTCGTGCTGGTGGGCGCTCTGCTGGCGGCCTCGACGGGGATCGTCGGCGCCACGGTGGTGACCATGGGGCTGATCAGCCTGCCGGCCATGGCGCGGGCGCGCTACGACCAGCGCCTGGCCAGCGGCGTGATCTGCGCCTCCGGCACCATGGCCCAGCTCATTCCGCCGTCGACGGTGCTGATCCTGCTCGGGATCATGCTGCAGAACGCCAACACCCAGGCCAACCTGCGGCTCGGGCGCTTCGGCTCGGACGCGGTGTCCATCACCGACCTCTTCGCGGCGGCGCTGCTGCCGGGCCTGGTCCTGGTCCTGCTCTACATCGCCTGGCTGTTGTTCTGCGCCTGGCGCCGGCCGGAGAGCTGTCCGCCCGTCGCCATGACGGCGCAGGAGCGCGACACCCTCGGCCGCCGGGCGCTGGTCGCGGTGGTGCCGCCGATCACCCTGATCGTGCTGGTCCTGGGGTCGATCCTAACCGGCATCGCGACGGCGACGGAATCGGCGGCCGTCGGCGCCCTGGGCGCCTGCGCCATCGCGGCGCTGCGCGGGCGCTTCCATGTCGGGCTGCTGGCCGAGGTGTCGCGCTCGACCTTCTTCATCAGCAACATGATCTTCGCCATCCTGATCGGCGCCACGGTCTTCGCGCTGGTCTTCCGCGGCTTCGGCGGCGACGAGGTGATCACCGATCTGCTGCAGGACATGCCGGGCGGCCTGCTGGGCGGGCTGGTCTTCGTCCTGACGGTGATGTTCTTCCTGGGCTTCCTGATCGACACCTTCGAGATCATCTTCATCGTCGTGCCGATCTTCGCGCCGGTCCTGATCATGATGGGTGCGGACCCGGTGCTGCTGGGCGTGGCCATGGCGATCGTGCTGCAGACCAGCTACCTGACGCCGCCGTTCGGCTTCGCGATCTTCTACCTGCAGGGCGTCGCCAAGACCCTCTCCGTCACGACCATCTATCGTGGCGTGGTGCCCTTCGTCGTCATCCAAATCCTGGCGGTGGCGCTGCTCTGGATCTTTCCGGAGCTGGCGACATGGCTGCCGGGGCTTCTCTTCTGACGGCCGTCCGCCAGGCGGCGGGCGGCGGCGGGGAAGGCGGTCGGCCCGCGCAGGTCCGGCCGAGTCTGGGAGAGCGAAAGGAGTCGAGAAGAATGAAGCGCAGACAGTTCCTCAAGGCGGCCGGCGCGCTCGGCGCCGCGGGCGTCGCGGCGGCCGGCGTCGCCAGCCCGGCGATCTCGCAGAACCGCATCAAGTGGCGGATGCAGGCGACCTGGCGGCAGAACTCGCCGCTGCTGTGGACCGGCCCGCAGCTCGTCGCCGACTATGTCTCCAAGGCCTCGGACGGGCGGCTGACCATCGAGCTCTACGCCGCGGGCGAGATCGCGCCGCCGCTGCAGGTGATGGACGTGGTCGCCGACGGCGGCCTGGAGATGGGCCACGGCTACCCGGCCTACTGGGCGGGCAAGCTGCCGGCGGTGCAGTTCTTCACGCCGCTGCCCTTCGGCCTGACCACGCAGGAGCAGAACGCCTGGTTCCGCTTCGGCGGCGGGCAGGAGATCGCCGACAAGGTCTATGGCGAGATGGGCGTGAAGTTCCTGCCCAGCGGCAACACCTCGGTGCAGTCGGCCGGCTGGTTCAACGCCGAGATCAACAGCCTGGAGGACTACAAGGGCCTCAAGGTCCGCTCCGGCGGCCTGGGCGCCAAGGTGCTGCGCGAGATCGGCGCGACGCCGGTGCAGGTGCCGCTGGGCGAGGTGCCGCAGGCGCTGCAGACCAACGCCATCGACGGCGCCGACTTCGTCGGCCCCCTCAACGACATGGCCTTCGGCCTGCACAAGGTGGCGAAGTACTGCGTCTGGCCGGGTTGGATGGAGCCCTGCGGCGTGCTCGACTGCTTCATCAACAAGGCCGCCTGGGAGGAGCTGCCCGACGACCTGAAGGCGATCGTCCAGGCCGCCAACGAGATGGCCAACAGCGTGGTCCTCTCGGAGTTCGTGGCCAAGAACGCCCAGGCCTACCGCACGCTGCAGGAGGAGCACGGCGTCGAGATGCGCTTCCTCGACGACGCCGTGCTGACCGGGTTGGGCAAGGTGGCCGGCGAGGTGGTGGCCGCCGCGGCGAAGGAGGACGCCCTCAGCCGCGAGGTCTACGACAGCCTGATGAGCTTCCGCAGGACGGTGATGCCCTACACCAACGCCTCGGAGCTGGCCTTCATGCAGGCGCGGGCCCTGGACTTTCCCTACGGGACCTGACGCCTGACCTGCCGCCGGGCGGCCCGCGCGCCTCTGGAGCGCGGGCCGCGCGGGGCGAACGAACCGGGAGAGGACTGCAATGGGTGTAGACGGGATCGGCAGCCGCGTCCGCCGCAAGGAGGATGCCCGCCACCTCCGCGGCCGGGGGCGCTTCGTCGCCGACATCGCGATGCCGGGGCTGCGCGAGGTCGCCTTCCGCCGCAGCGGCGTGGCGCACGGCCGGCTCCTGCGCGTCGCCAAGCCCCCCGGCGCCGAGGACGCGGTGGTGGTCGCCACCGACCTGGAGGGTGTTCGCCCGATCGTCGCGGACTCCGCCATCCCCGGCTTCAAGTCCTCCGAGTATCCGGCGCTGGCGCGGGACAAGGTGCGCTTCGTGGGCGAGTGCGTCGCGCTGTGCATCGGGCCGACGCGGGCCGCCGCCGAGGACCTGGCCGAGGCGGTCGAGGTCGAGATCGATCCGCTGCCGGCCGTGGTCGACTGCCTGCGGGCGCGCGCGCCCGACGCGCCGCTGCTGCACGAGGCCTGGGGCGACAACCTCTTCCTCACCACCCGGGTCGAGGGCGACATCGAGGCCCTGGCGCGCAGCGCGCCGGTGAAGGTGACCCGCACGATCGACGCCGGGCGGCAGTGCATGCACCCGATGGAGGGCAAGGGCGTCCTCGCCTACTGGGACTTCCAGGCCGACCAGCTCGTGGTGGTCACCTCGACGCAGGTGCCGCACATGATCCGCACCGGCCTGTCCGAGACCCTGGGCCTCGACCAGAGCCGCATCCGCATCGCCCCGCCCGACGTGGGCGGCGGCTTCGGCTACAAGTGCACCCTGCAGCCGGAGGAGATCTGCGTCGCCTGGCTGGCGATGACCCGCAAGGCGCCGTTCCGCTGGATCGAGGACCGGCGCGAGCACCTGACCGCCGGCGCCAACACCCGTGAGCACCACTACGAGATCGCCGCCTACGCCGACGCGCGGGGCCGGCTGCTCGGCCTCGACGCCGAGGTGACGGTCAGCGTCGGCGCCTACTCGGTCTGGCCCTTCACGGCCTGCCTGGAGGCGGCGCAGGCCGGCGGCAACCTGCCGGGCCCCTACGACTTCCGGGTCTACCGCTGCAAGACCTTCTCGGTCGCCACCAACAAGCCGCCCTTCACGCCCTACCGCGGCGTCGCGCGACCCGGCGTCTGCTACGCCATCGAGCTGATGATCGACGCCATCGCGCGCGAGGTGGGTCGCGACCCCCTGGAGGTGCGCGCCGAGAACCTCGTGCAGGCCGAGCAGATGCCCTACGACAACGTGGCCGGCAAGCACTACGACAGCGGCGACTACCCGGCCTCCCTGCGCCAGGCGGCCGAGATGATCGGGCTGGCGCGGCTGCGCGCGCGCCAGGCGGCGGGCGAGCCCGACGGGCGGCGCCTCGGCGTCGGCTTTTCCACCTTCACCGAGCAGTCGGCCCACGGGACCAAGGTCTTCGCGAGCTGGGGCATCCCGCTGGTGCCCGGCTTCGAGCAGGCGACGGTGCGGCTGACCCCCGACGGCGGGCTGGAGGTGCGCGCCGGCATCCACACCATCGGCCAGGGCCTGGAGACCACCCTGGCCCAGGTCGCGGTGGAGGAGCTGGGCATTCCCTTCGAGCGGGTGCGGGTCACCCTGGGCGATACCGCCGCGACGCCCTATTCGACCGGCGCCTACGCCTCGCGCGGCATGGTGATGGCGGGCGGCGCGGTCTCGCGCGCCGCGCAGGAGCTGGCCCGCCGGGTCCGCCGGATCGCCGCGCACCTGATGCAGTGCGCCGACGCCGAGGTGAGCTTCCGCGACGGGCGCATCGCCGGCGGGGCCGCCAGCCTCGACTTCGCCGACGTCGGCCGCGCCTGGTACCTGCGGCCGGAACAGCTCCCCGACGACGTCGACCCCATGGGGCTGGAGGTCACCCAGGGCTACAAGCCCGAGGTGGATTCCGGCGTCTTCACCTACTCGACCCACGCCGCCGCGGTCGCGGTCGACCCCGAGACCGGTCAGGTCGAGCTGCTCGACTACGTCATCGTCGACGACTGCGGGCGCATGGTGAACCCGACCATCGTCGAGGGGCAGCTCATCGGCGGCGCCGCGCAGGGGATCGGCACCGCCCTGTTCGAGGAGAGCCCCTACGACGCCGACGGCCAGCCGCTCGCCTCGACCCTGCAGGACTACACCCTGCCGGGCGCCCTGGAGGTGCCGCACATGGAGATCGCGCACAGGGAGACGCCCTCGCCCTACTCCGCCTACGGCATGAAGGGCGTCGGCGAGGGGGGCGCGATCGCCCCGCCGGGCGCCATCGTCAATGCCATCAACGACGCGCTGCGGCCGCTGTCGGTGGAGATCAGCCGCATTCCGGCGACCGCCGAGCGCATCCTGACGGCGATCCTCGAGGCGGCGCCGGAGGCCGCGGCACCCGAGTCCGCAGCACCGGCGGCCGGCGTCGGGGAGGAGCGGGCATGAAGCCGGTCGTCTTCGACTACCACCGGGCAGCCTCCCTGCAGGACGCCGGGGCGCGCCTGACCGAGGGCGGCGGCGGCTGCAAGGTGATCGCCGGCGGCCAGTCCCTGGGGCCGATGCTGAACCTGCGCCTCGTCCGTCCCGAGCGGCTGGTGGACGTCCGCGAGCTGCCCGAGCTGCGCCGGGTGGAGGAGACGGCGCAGGCCGTGCGCTACGGCGCCGCCCTCCGCCACGCCGAGTTCGAGGACGGCGCGGTGCCCGACGCCGCGCGCGGCATGCTGGCGCACGTCGCCGGGCTGATCGCCTACCGCGCCGTGCGCAACCGGGGCACGCTGGGCGGCAGCCTGGCGCACGCCGACCCGGCCGCCGACTGGGTGCTGACCCTGCCGGCGCTGGACGCCCGCGTCCACCTGTCGGGGCCGGCGGGGTCGCGCAGCCTGGAGGCGCATGCCTTCTTCCTCGGCGCCTTCACCACGGCCCTGCGCGACGGCGAGATCCTGGCCGCCGTCGAGGTGCCGCGGCTGAGCGCCACGGCGGCCTGGGGCTATGACAAGATCTGCCGCAAGGTGGGCGAGTTCGCCGAGGCCAGCGCCGCCGTGGTGGTCGATCCCGAGCGCGGCGCCTGCCGGGTGGTGGCCGGCGCGCTCGACGGCGCGCCCGCGCTGCTGGAGGAGGTGGCCGACCTTCTGACCGCGCAGGGCGCCGCGGCGGCGCTCGCGGCGCTGCCCGACGCCGTCGCCCGCATCCTGCCCGATGCCGGCCCGGCCAAGCGCCGGCAGCACGAAGTCGCGCTGACGCGCGCCATCCGACAGGTCTATCCGCAATGAAGCAGGTCACCCTCACGGTCAACGGCGAGACCGTCTCCGGCGCGGTCGAGCCGCGCACCCATCTGGCGGACTTCATCCGCGGCCAGGTCGGGCTGACCGGCACGCACCTGGGCTGCGAGCAGGGCGTCTGCGGCGCCTGCACGGTCTACATCGAGGGGCGCCCCCAGCGCGCCTGCCTGGCCTACGCGGTCGCCTGCGACGGCGCCCGGGTGGAGACGGTGGAGGGCTTCGCCGACGATCCGGTCATGGAGGCGCTGCGCGATGCCTTCTCCGAGCATCACGCCCTGCAGTGCGGCTTCTGCACGCCGGGCATGCTGGTCAGCGCGCGCGACATCGTCGCGCGGCTCGACGCGCCGGACGAGCGGCGCATCCGGCACGAGCTGAGCGGCAACCTCTGCCGCTGCACCGGCTACCAGGGTATCGTCGGCGCCATCGCCAGCGTGATCCGCACGACCAAGGGCGCGCCGGACGCGCCGGACGCGCAGGACCGCCCCGCCGCGCACGCGGGCCCGGCCCGCCCGACGGCCTGCGCGACGCCCCGGACGGCGCCGCCGACCTTCCAGCGCCGCAATCGCCTGGAGCCGGCGGCCGAAGCCCCGGCCACCGCCGGCGCGTCCGCCTCGGCCCCGACCATGCGGGTCGACGCCGAAGGCTGGACGGTGCTGGAGCAGAGCATCGCCGTCGGCCACGACGCCGAGACGGTCTGGCGCGCCTTCGCGGATGTCGCGCAGCTCGCCCGCTGCATGCCGGGCGCCGAGGTCTCCTCGGTCAAGGGCGAGGTGATCGAAGGCCGCCTGCGGATCCGCTTCGGCCCCATCGCCGCGAGCTTCGCCGGCCAGGCCGAGCGCAGCCTGGACCCCGAGGCGCGGGTCGGCCGGCTGGTCGGCGCCGGCGCCGACAGCGGCAGCGGCACGCGCGCCCAGGGCGCGGTGACCTACCGCGTCGCGTCCGCCCCGGAAGGCGGCGCGCGGGTCGAGGTCGAGGTGCGCTTCAAGCTGGCCGGGGCGCTGGCGCAGTTCAGCCGCTCGGGCCTCGTGAAGGACTTCGCCAACCGCCTGACCGAGCAGTTCACCGCCAATCTCGCCCGGCTGCTGGCCGGCGAGCGGTTCGACGCGGCCGCGGCGGGCGGCGGCGACCTGAACGCCGTCGGCCTCGTCCTCTCGATCCTGTGGCGACGGCTCAAGCGGCTTTTCGGCGGGGGGTGAGCCCCGTCGCGCGGCGCCGCGCTCGGGCAAGACGCTCCACAACAAGCCGACCCTTGGAGGCAAGAACGGCGGGGAGCGCCGGGGGACAGTTCGACAGGCGGGGGCGGCGCCGTTTCACCAGCAACAGCCAAGGGAGGCTTGCACGATGCGACGCGAAAAGATCCGTGACGGCATGACGGTCGGGGCCATGGGGGGACTTCTGGCCTGCGCGCTGGCGGCGATTCCCGCCGCGGCGGCCGAGGTCCGCTGGGACATGGCGAACGAATACCCGGCGACCAACATCCATTCCGAGGCCGACCAGGTCTTCTCCGACCGGCTGGCGGCGCTGTCCGACGGGGCGATCGAGATCACCCACCACTTCGGCGCCGCGCTCGGCTACCGCTCGAAGGACCAGTTCTACGCCGTGGCCGACGGCGCGGTGCCGCTGGCCAACACCTATGTCGGCACGCTTTCGGGCATCGACCCGCTCTTCCTGCTGTCGTCGATCCCCTTCCTGGCCGGCACGGTGGAGGAGGCCCGCGCACTCTTCGAAGTGTCGCGCGCCGACTACGAGGCGCTGTTCGCGGCGAACAACCAGAAGCTTCTCTTCGTCTCGCCCTGGCCGCCGAGCGGCCTGTGGGGCGATACGCCGCTGGACAGCGCCGAGGCGCTGGCGGACCTGCGCCTGCGCACCTACGACGCCAACGGCACGGTGACCTTCCAGGCGGCCGGGGCGGCGCCGGTCCAGCTCAGCTTCGCCGACGTCATCCCGCAGCTCTCGGCCGGCGGCATCGACGCGGTGCTGAACTCGGCCGAAGGCGGGGTGAGCGGCAAGTACTGGGAGTATCTCGGGCACTTCACCCAGATCGACTACTCCATGCCGCTCAACATGGTGCACGTCAATCTCGACGCCTTCGAAGCGCTCTCGCCGGCGCAGCAGGAGGCCGTCCTCCAGGCCGCCGCCGAGACCCAGGGCTACATCTGGGAAAGCGTGGCCGACCGGCGGACCCGCAACTATGCGGTGATGCGAGACAACGGCATCCTGGTCACCGAGTCGATCCCGGCGCCCTTCCGCCAGCTCCTGACGGACTCGGCGGAGGTCGCGAAACAGAAGTGGCTGGAGGACATCGGCCCGCGCGGCGCGGAGATCCTCAAGGCTTACGCCGGCGAGTGAGCCCAGACATGAACGCCGTGTCGCGTCCCCTGCGCGGCCTCGCCGAGGCCTTCGTGGGGGCCGCCGACCGGGCCGCGCGGCTCGGTGCGGCGGCGGCGGCCCTGCTGCTGGTCTACATGGTCGGCCACATCGTCCTGGAGATCCTGCTGCGCGGTCTCTGGTCGACCTCGACCTTCGTGCTCGACGAGTTCATCGGCTTCGCCGTGGCCGCCTCGGCGTTTCTCGGCCTGGCCGAGGCGCTGCGGTCGGCAAGCTGATCCGGATCGACCTGATCGTCGACTGCCTGCCCCGGCGCCTGCGCGCGCTGGCCTTCCTGGCCGCCGCCGCGCTCACCTTCGGGGCGGTCGGCCTGCTGACGGTCTACGTCTGGCGCACGATGGCCCGCGACTTCCTGCGCCAGACGGTGAGCACCTCCATCGCGGAGGTGCCGATGTGGGTGCCCACGGCCCTGATCTTCGCCGGCCTGCTGCTGTTTCTGCTGCAACTGGCGGCCCAGACGCTGCGGCACCTGGGTGCGGCACCCGGGGCGGCGGCGGACCCGGGCCAGAGGGAGTAGGCGCGATGGAGGTGATTCTCACGGCCGGCCTCATGCTCGGCCTGCTGCTGCTGGTGCTCGGCGCCGGCACCTGGATCTTCGCCGGGCTGCTCGGGGTCAGCATCCTCGGCCTGTTCCTGCTGCTCGATTTCGAGCCGCACCGGATCGGCGTGATCCTGTCCAGCATTTCGCTGCGCGCCGCCGGGGCCTGGGAGCTCTCGGCCATCCCGCTGTTCATCTGGATGGGCGAGATCCTGTTCAAGGCCGACTTCTCGGCCCGGCTGTTCCGTGGCATGGCGCCGCTGGTCGACCGTCTGCCGGGGCGGCTGCTGCACACCAACGTGCTGGGCTGCACCCTGTTCGCCGCCGTCAGCGGATCGAGCGCGGCGACCACGGCGACCATCGGGCGGATCACCTTCGGCGAGCTGAGCCGGCGCGGCTACGACGACCGCCTGGCCATCGGCTCCCTGGCCGGGGCCGGCAGCCTGGGCCTGCTGATCCCGCCGTCGATCCTGATGATCGTCTACGGCGTGATGGCCGAGGTCTCGATCACCAAGCTCTTCGCGGCCGGGGTGCTGCCGGGGCTGATGATCGCCGGGATCTTCACGCTGTGGATCGCGGCGCGCAGCCTGCTCAAGCCCGGCCTGGCGCCGGCGCACGCGGCCGCGGCCGCGGCCGAGGCGCGGCCGCCCGGCGCCCTGGTCCGGCAGGTGGCGGCTGCGGCCCTGGATCTGGCCCCGGTGATCGGCCTGATCGGGGCGGTGCTGGGCGGCATCTACAGCGGCCTGGTGACCCCCTCCGAGGCGGCCGCGGCCGGCGTCGCCCTGTCGCTCCTTCTGGCCGCGCTCTACGGCAAGCTGAGCTGGCGGGTGCTGCGGGACTCCCTGCGGGAGACGGTGGTGATCTCCAGCATGATCCTCTCGATCCTGGTCGCCGCCGCCTTCCTGTCGACCGCCGTCGGCTACCTGCACCTGCCCCAGGACCTGGCGGCGGTCATCGCGGCCACGGGGATGTCGCCCTTCGCGCTGCTGGCGGCCGTCGCGCTCTTCTACATCCTGATCGGCATGGTGATGGACGGGGTGTCGCTGACCGTCATGACGCTGCCCATCATGCTGCCGATCATGCAGCAGGCGGGCTTCGATCCCCTGTGGTTCGGCGTGTTCCTGGTGGTTCTGGTGGAGATGGGTCAGATCACCCCGCCGGTCGGCTTCAACCTCTATGTGCTGCAGGGGGTGACCGGCCGCAGCCTGGGCTGGGTGGCGCGCACGGCCCTGCCGTTCTTCCTGCTGATGTGCCTGGCAGCCGCGCTACTGGCGGCCTTTCCGGGCATCGCGCTCTACCTCCCCGCCGCCCTGGGGTGACGGGAGCGGTGGCGCGGGCTCAGACGCGGGGGGCGCGGGCTCAGGCGTGCGGGGCGTGGCCGCTGAGGTCGTCGTAGGACTCGACGCCGGTGAGCACCGCGTAGTCCTTCACGGCCGCCTGCACCAGCTCCGCGTTGGCCACGAAGTCGTAGCCCTTGTCGGTCATCAGGTCGGCCATGACCTCCCAGAGGAAGCGCGTGCCGTCCGCCTCGCGCAGCAGGCGGTGGCCGAAGCCCCGGGTGATGCGCGTCGGCCGCATCACCTTGGGGTCGGCGAAGACCGTGTCGCGCATGTGCTGGGCGAAGGCCTCGGGATCGGCATCGTGGATCAGCGCCAGACGGTAGTGTCCGAAGATCGTGTTGTCGGCCATGGCTGGGTCCCCCCGGTCGGTCGCGGCAGACTGGTCTGCCCTGGGCCGCCGGCCTCGGTGTGGCGCGATCGATCGCCGCGCGCCCGAACCGCGGCGGCATGCAAGCCTGCGCCGAGCCGCCGGAGGGCGGCAATCGCGCCGCGGCCCGGGCCACAAACTTGTCCCAACGGGGCTCATCCTCGGGTGTGCCCGGACCGGAGGGCGCGCGCCCTGGGTGAGTCCCCGAGAGGAGGTCAGCCGCCTCTGGCGGCGCGGCGTCGGCGGCGGCCGGCCGGCGCGGGCGCGCCGCCCAGCAGGTCGAACATCACCGCCAGCACGAAGACCTTGCGCAGCAGTCTGCGTGCCTCGGCCAGGCGCTTGGCCTCGGCCGCGGGATCGGGGGGCGGCGCCGGCGGGGCGATGGCGGCCGCCGCCGGCGGGGCGGCTTGGCCGGCGCTGGGGACCTGGGCGGCGGCGGGACCGTCGCTGGCCACCTGATGCAGCGGGCGGGTCGAGCCCGGTTCGCTGGTCTCGGAGTCGGAGGGCAGGTGCGGCCGGAAATCCGCCATGGTGATCGAGGGCATGCGGGCTTCTCCCCGGACAACCACGTACCGGAGAGGACGCGCGAGGGCGGGCGTTTGTGACGCCGGCCGGCCGGAAGGTCTCAGTAGAGGCGGTCGAGGCAGAAGTCGATGGCCTGCAGCAGCGCCTGCTTGGCCGCATTGTCGGGGAAGGGGGCGAGGTCCCGGCGCGCCCGCTCGGCGTAGCCGCGCGCGCGCAGCTTCGACTCCTCCAGGGCGCCATGCCGCTCCATCAGCGCGATGGCCTGTTCCAGGTCGCCCTCGCGCAGCTCCTGCGCCTCGATGCAGCGCCGCCAGAAGGCCTGCTCCTCGGCATCGCCGCGGGCGAAGGCGAGGACCAGCGGCAGGGTCACCTTGCCGTCGCGGAAATCGTCGCCGATCGACTTGCCCAGCGCCTGCTGCTCGGCCGAGTAGTCGAGGATGTCGTCGACGAGCTGGAAGGCGTTGCCGAAGTTCAGCCCGAAGCTGCGCAGCGCCGCCTGCTCGCTCTCCGTGCGGTGGGCGACCACCGCGCCGATCTCGCAGGCGGCGGCGAAGAGCGCGGCCGTCTTGGCCTCGATCACCTGCAGATAGGCCCGCTCGTCGGTCGCCGTGTCGTTGGCCGTCATGAGCTGGTGCACCTCGCCCTCGGCGATGGTGGCCGAGGCGTCGGAGAGCACCTTGAGCACCGTCAGCGAGCCGTCGACGACCATGAGCTGGAAGGCACGCGAGAAGAGGAAGTCGCCGACCAGGACGCTGGCCTTGTTGCCCCAGACGGCGTTGGCCGTCTCCAGGCCCCGGCGCAGGTGGCTTTCGTCGACCACGTCGTCGTGCAGCAGCGTGGCGGTGTGGATGAACTCGACACAGGCCGCCAGGGCGTACTCGCGCCCCTCGCGGGCCTCGCACAGACGCGCCGAGGCCAGGGTCAGCATGGGGCGCAGCCGCTTGCCGCCGGCCGCCACGATGTGGCCGGCGAGCTGCGGGATCAGCGCCACCGGCGAGTGCATCTTCTCGACAATGATCGCGTTGACCCGGGTCAGGTCGTCGGCAACCAGGGCCTGCAAGGGCTCGAGACTGCCGGTCGGCGCGGCGGCGCCGGCCTGGGCGGGGGCGCCTGTCCGGGGGTCCTGGGGTTCGGCGACGGAGCGCAAAATCTGCGGCTTTCTTTCGTCTGATCCGCCAGCGCGCCGCCGCCCGCCTCGCGAATTGGCGGAGGCCGCGCGCTGCGTGGTAGGGTCTCGACCTTAATGTGGGGTGCGGCGGCGATCCGGCAACGCGGCCGGCGCCGGACTCCACGCGTGCGGCGGCAGCATAGAAGCCAGCGGCCGGCGGTCAAGCGCAAGAAGGCGCCGCCCGTGGCGGCGGCGGCGGCGCCCTGCGCCGCGCGCGGGGCCGGCGGCAGCGGGATTTCCGGCCAGGCGAGCGGGGCGCGAGCGTGGCAAGTCCTGGGGCAGGGAAGATGCGCGAACTGGTGCGAACCAACGATCTGGTCAAGCTCTCCTGGCTGCAGGCGCTGCTGCGCGACGCCGGGATCGAGCCGCTCGTCCTCGACGGGCACGCCAGCGTGCTGGAGGGCTCGGCGATCGCCATCCCGCGCCGGCTCGCCGTGATCGAGGAGGACTATCCGGCGGCCCGGCGCCTGCTGGAGGAGGCCGGCGAGGAACTCTGGGCCGGCGAGGGCTGGTAGGCGGCGTGGCGGCGTCCCGAACAGCGCCCGAGGCGCGGGGGGCGGGCGATTCCGGCGCCCGGTCCGGGCCGGCGCCCGCAGTCGCGGCCGACTTGAGC
>LSZA01000133.1 GCA_001637315.1 Phormidium willei BDU 130791
CCGCGTGGATGGCCGCGATCTGTCGGGGGTGGATGGCGGCCCGCGCGGTGAAGCCCAGCGCGAAGCTGCGTGTCAGGTCGTCGCGGTAGCCCGCCGCGTCGTCCAGCGCGACCCAGGGCATCTCCACCGCGGCCTTGCCATGCATCGCGGCGGCCTGAACCAGGCGGGCGCGGGCGAAGACCAGCGGGTCCCAGGCCAGCGCCACCCCCAGGTCGGCGGCCAGGTCGGCACCGCCGAACATCAGCGCGCTCAGGCGCGGGCCGGCCGCCGCGATCTCTCCGGCGCGCTCGATCCCGGCCGCGGTCTCCAGCAGGGCCGCGACCTCCAGCGGCAGGCCCGCCTCCGTCAACAGCGCGTCGACCAGATGCAGCGTCTCGGGCGTCTCCACCTTGGGCAGCAGCAGGCCGCGCCAGGCCGTGGGCGCGGGCCGCTCCAGGTCGGTCAGGGCCAGCAGGTCGGCCAGCCCGACTCGGCTTTGCGGTGGATTGATGCGGACAAATATATCCGGACCGCGCGCCGCCGAATCGCTGGCCAGGAAGCCGCAAGCGGCGGCGCGGGCCGCCGCCTTCTCGGCCAGGGGCACCGCGTCCTCGAGGTCCAGGATGATGGCGTCGGCCCCGGCGTTCTGGGCCTTGGGGAAGCGCTCCGGCCGATTTCCGGGGACGTAGAGGTAGGAGCGGCGGGGGGCCGGGCCGACCAAGGCGTCGGCCGTGGGGGCGGCCAAGGCGCCGGCCGCCGGGGCCGCCGGGGACTCGGCCGTCTGGGGCGCTGGATGGGGCATGCCGGAGGCGGAGGTCATGGTTTCTCGCTTCCCTTTTTCTGAAGGTCCACGCAAAATGATATGGACAAATAAGCTGGTTCAAGCCAAAAAGCGTACAGACAGAACACCAAGCGGAACGACGGGCAGGAGGAGCGCAGCGTGCAGCAGGAGCGGGCCGGACAGGAGCAGGCTGGGCAAGAACGGGTCGGGCAGGAGCGGGCCGGGCAGGAGAGCCGGGGCGCGGCGATCGTGACCGAGCTCGGGCGCTACCTCGAGGACTTCGCGGTCGGTGACGTCTACGAGCATCGCCCGGGCCGCACCATCACCGAGGCGGACAACATCAACTTCAGCCTGATGACCATGAACCGGCATCCGATGCACTGCGACCACGCCTTCGCGGCGCAGTCGGAGTTCGGCAAGCCGCTGGTCAACAGCGGCCTGACCCTGGCGATCGTGCTGGGCATGACGGTCGACGACGTCAGCGCCAAGGCGGTCGCCAACCTGGGTTGGGAGGACATCAAGCTGACGGCGCCGGTGTTCCCCGGCGATACGGTCTACGCGCGCAGCGAGGTGCTGGCCGTGCGGCCGTCGAAGTCGCGCCCGACCCAGGGCATCGTCACCACGCGCACCGAGGGCTACAAGGCGGACGGCACGGTCTTCATGACCTTCGTGCGCAACAGCCTGATCCCCAAGCGGGGGCACGGCGTGGGCGAGGCGGCGGCGTCCGGCGGCGCCCGGTAGGCGCCCACGGCCCACCTTACGCCCAGGCCCCATGCGGCGCGGCGCGCGCCGCCGACAGCAGCGACAAGATCGGTCCGTCCAAGGGCCGACAGCGGAGGAAACCATGAGCGTTCAAGAAGCCCGAGACACGACTCCGGCGGCCGGGGCCGCGCCCGACGAGACTCCGATCCGCGAGGCGCTCGCCGCCTTCGTGGCCGAGATCCGGCCGAACGGCATTCCGGGCGAGGTGCGCCAGCGCGCGCAGCACCACATGCTCGACGCCGCCGGCATCGCCCTGGCCTCCAGTCGGGAGGACTTCGCGCACCGCACCCTCACCGCGCTGCGCGGGCTGGGCGGCGCCGGCGCGGTCCCGGCCATCGGCCTGCCGGCGCGCCTGACGCCGCGCGACGCGGCCATGGTCAACGGCCTGCTGTGCCACGGCCTGGACTTCGACGACACCCACATCGCCGCCGTGGTGCACCCCACCGCCAGCGTCTTTCCGACGGTCATGGCGGCGGCCTACGCCACCGGCGCCAGCGGCGAGGAGGCGGTCACCGCCTACATCCTGGGCGTCGAGGTCGCGGCCCGGCTGGGCATGGTGGCCAGCGGCGGTTTCCACCGCGCCGGCTTCCACCCGACCGGCATGATCGGCGTGTTCGGCTGCACGGTGGCGGCCGGGCGCCTGTTCGGCCTGACCGCGCGGCAGCTCGCCCACGCCCAGGGCATCGCCCTGTCGCTCGCCTCGGGCAGCCTGGAGTTTCTGGAGGACGGCGCCTGGAACAAGCGCTTCCATCCCGGCTGGGCGGCCAACGCCGGCCTCACCGCCGCGGCCTTGGCGCGTGAGGAGTTCGTCGGCATCTCGCACCCCTATGACGGGCGCTACGGCCTCTATAACCTCTACATGGGCGGCGACACCTCCGGGCGCGACCTGGCGCTGGCCACCGCCGGCCTGGGCGAGCGCTGGGAGCTGATGGAGACGGCGATCAAGCCCTTCCCGGCCTGCCACTTCACCCACGGCTGCATCGACGCCGCCCTGGCGCTGCGCGCCGACGGGGTGGACCCGGACCGCATCGAGGCGATCGAGGCGCTGGTGCCGGCCGAGGTGGTCAACGTGGTCTGCGAGCCGGAGGCCAACAAGAAGCGCCCGGCCAACAGCTACGACGCCCAGTTCTCGGTGCCCTACCTGGTCGCCGCCGGCTTCCGCCGCGGCCGCTTCACCCTGGCCGAGCTGGAGCCCGACGCCCTGGCCGATCCGGCGATCCTGGCGCTGGCCGAGCGGGTGTCCTACCGGGTCGATCCCGACTCGCCCTTCCCGCGGGCCTACTCGGGCGAGCTGGTCGTCACCCTGGCCGGCGGCGAGACCCGGCGCCATCGCGAGCAGATCAACCGCGGCGCGGCCGAGCGCCCGCTGACCAATGCCGAGATCGTCGAGAAGTACCGCGCCAACGCCGCGCGGGCGCTGTCCGACAGCGCGGCGGCGCGCTGCGAGGCGGCGCTGCTCGCCCTCGACGGCGCGGCCCCGGCGCGCGAGCGCTTCGAGGTCCTGGGCCGCGACGCGGCCTGAGTGGCGGCCGGCCGCGCGCCCGGCCCGGTGCCGGGCGTGCCGCCCCGTCTTTCCGATCCAAAGCACGAGGAAACGATCCCATGACTGCCGAGGCCGCAACGGCGCTCGACCAAGAGCGCCTGGAACAGGAACGTCTGATTCTCGATAGCGTCGAGCGCTGGCTGGAGCGCGACGTGCGCCCGCATGTCATCGAGCTGGAGCACGGCGACGTCTACCCGGCCGAGATCGTCGAGCAGATGAAGGAGATGGGGCTGTTCGGCGCGACCATCGACGAAGCCTACGGCGGCCTCGGCCTGCGCCCCTCCGTCTACGCCAAGATCATCGAGCGCATCTCCTCGGTCTGGATGTCGCTGTCGGGCATCATCAACAGCCACCTGATCATGTCCTTCATCGTCCAGCGCATGGGCACCGAGGCACAGCGCCAGAGCTTCCTGCCGCGCTTCGCCACCGGCGAGCTGCGCGGCGGCCTGGCCCTGACCGAGCCGGACTGCGGTACCGACCTGCAGGCGATCCGCACCACCGCCCGGCGCGAGGGCGAGGGCTACCTCGTCAACGGCACCAAGACCTGGATCTCCAACGGCATCCAGGGGAGCTGCTTCGCGCTGCTGGTGAAGACCGACCCCAAGGCCGAGCCGCGCCACAAGGGCATGTCCATGCTGCTGGCCGAGAAGGGCGAGGGCTTCCGGGTCAGCCGCAAGCTGGAGAAGCTGGGCTACAAGGGGATCGACTCGGCCGAGCTGATCTTCGAGGACTACGAAGTGCCGGCCGACCGGCTGATCGGCGGCGTCGAGGGGCAGGGCATGGCCAGCGCCATCTCCGGCCTGGAGCTGGGCCGGGTCAACGTCGCCGCGCGCGCGGTGGGCATCGCCCAGGCGGCGCTCGACGAGTCCGTGAAGTACGCCCAGCAGCGCAGCACCTTCGGCAAGCCGATCCACCAGCACCAGGCCATCGCCCTGAAGCTGGGCGACATGGCGACGCGGGTCGAGGCCGCGCGGCTGCTGACCCAGCAGGCGGCCAACGCCCTCGACCGCGGCGAGCGCTGCGACTACGAGGCCGGGATGGCCAAGCTCTTCGCCAGCGAGGCCGCGGTGGAAAACGCCATGGAGGCCATGCGCATTCACGGCGGCTACGGCTACAGCAAGGAGTTCGTGGTCGAGCGGCTCTACCGCGACGCGCCGCTGCTGTGCATCGGCGAGGGCACCAACGAGATCCAGCGCCTGGTGATCGCCAAGCGCCTGATCGAGCGCTCGCCCATCTGACGCCGCGTCCGCAGCGGACGGCCCCGGATCGGGCGGTCCCAGACCAGACGACACCAGACGATCGGAGACAGACCAGCATGCTGCCCCTCGAAGGCATGACCGTGATCGCGGTCGAGCAGTACGGCGCCGGCCCCTTCGGCACGATGCTGCTGGCCGACCTCGGCGCCGAGGTGATCAAGATCGAGAACCCGGCGGACGGCGGCGAGGTCGGCCGCCAGGTCGGGCCCTTCTACTTCGGCGAGGGCGACAGCCACTTCTACCAGGCCTTCAACCGCAACAAGCGGAGCATGACGCTGAACCTCAAGCACCCGGAGGGGCAGCGCCTGTTCCACGCGCTGGTCCGCGAGGCCGACGCGGTGCTCGACAACCTGCGCGGCGACCTGCCGGAGAAGCTGGGGATCACCTACGCGGCGCTCAAGGAGGTCAATCCGAAGATCGTCTGCGCCCACCTCTCGGCCTACGGCCGCGAGGGACCGCGCAAGAACTGGCCCGGCTACGACTACCTGATGCAGGCCGAGGCCGGCTATCTCAGCCTGACCGGCGAGCCGGACGGGCCGCCGGCGCGCATGGGCCTGTCGATCGTCGACATGATGACCGGGCTGATGGCCGCCTTCGGCCTGGCCTCGGGCGTGATCGGGGCGCGGGCGCGCGGCGTGGGCATGGACGTCGACGCCTCGCTGTTCGACACCGCGCTGCACAACCTGACCTACCTGGCCACCTGGTACCTCAACGGCGGCCACGTCCAGGGCCGTGAGCCGCGCTCGGCGCACCCCTCGCTGACGCCCTCGCAGCTCTACAAGACCAAGGACGGCTGGATCTTCCTCATGTGCAACAAGGAGAAGTTCTGGCCGATCCTGGCGGAGAAGATCGGCCGCCCCGAGTGGGCCGAGGACCCGCGCTTCAAGACCTTCAAGGACCGCCTGGCCAACCGCGCGCTGGTCACCGAGCTGCTGGACGCGGCCTTGAGCGAGCGGACCACCGACGACTGGATGGCGCGGCTGGGCGGCAGCATCCCGGCGGCGCCGGTCTACGACATCGCCGAGGCGCTCGACAGCCCCTTCGTGCGCGACGGCGGCCGCCTCGGCAGCTTCGCGCGGGAGGCGGGCGAGCCGGTCGAGATGCTGGCCAGCCCGCTGCGGGTGGCCGGCGAGACCCTGCCGCAGCGCGCCGCCCCGGCGCTGGGCGCGGACACCGCAGAGGTGCTCGAGCGCCTGGGACTGGACGCGGCGCGGATCGCCGAGCTGCGCCACGACGGGGTGATCTGAGGCCGGCACGCGGAGGCGGCAGGCAAGCCGGCAAGCGCCCTGGCAGAGGCGCCCGGCGAGAGCGGGGGACGACCCCGGGGCAGCTCACCGCGGTGCCTCCAGGTCGGCGCGGTCCGCTCCAGGGATTTGAAATAGAGTGGTTTTCTCGCGGTCGCCGACCCCGCACGCCGGGCTCGGACGGCGGCGGATCGCTCTGGGGAGGAGGAAAGATGTCCGAACGGGACTTCGCAGGCGACTACCTGCGGCAGGTTTTCGGTCTGGAGGGCGACGCGGCGACCTGCGCGCGGGTCGCCGGGCTGCTGAGCCACGGGCCCAGTCTGCTGCAGGCCCAGGTGCGGCTGGTCGCCGAGACCCTGCCGGAGGGCACGCTCTTCGACGTGGTGCCCAGCGCGCACGCCCGACTGATGGCGGGCGACGACAAGCCGGGGGAGCCGCAGGCATGAGCGAGCCGCGCTTTCTGACCCTGACCGCCGCCGCCACGGCGCTGCGCGACGGCACGCTGACCGCCGAGGCGCTGGTCGAGTCCTGCCTCGCCGCCGCCGAGGCGACGCAGCCGCGGCTCAACGCCTTCATCGCCCTGGAGGCCGAGGCGGCCCTGGAGGCGGCGCGGACCTGCGACGCCGAGCGGCGGGCCGGCCGTCTGCGCGGCCCGCTGCACGGCCTGCCGCTGGCCCACAAGGACATGTTCTATCGCGCCGGGCGGGTGTGCACCTGCGGCTCGGTGATTCGCCGCGACTTCGTGCCGGCGACCACCTCGACGCTGCTCGACCGTCTGGACGCGGCCGGGGCGGTGACGCTGGGCACGCTGCACATGGCGGAGTTCGCCATGAGCCCGACCGGCCACAACGCCCACTACGGACGCTGCGCCAATCCCTGGCACGCCGACCATATCACCGGCGGCTCGTCCAGCGGCTCCGGCGCCGCGGTGGCCGCGCGCCTGGTGTTCGGCGCGCTCGGCTCGGACACCGGCGGCTCGGTGCGCCTGCCGGCGGCGATCTGCGGCGTGGTCGGGCTCAAGCCGACCCAGGGGCTGCTGGCGCGCGACGGCATGATGCCGCTGTCCGACAGCCTGGACTGCCCCGGCGTGCTGGCCCGCTCCTCCGAGGACGTGGCCCTGCTGATGGACGTTCTCACCGGCGGCTCGGGCCATCTGGCCGCGCTTTCCTCCGGCGGTCTCGACGGCCTGACCGTCGGCCTGCCGGCGCAGTTCTACTACGAGGACCTGGCGCCGGAGGTGGCCGACGCGCTGGAGGCGGCACGGCGCGAGCTGGAGCGGCTGGGCGCGCGGGTGCGCCGCGTCGACCTGCCGGACCACGGCGCGCTGGGCGAGCTGGCCAACCTGGTCTTCACGCCGGAGGCCGCCGCCGCGCACCTGACCTGGCTGACCGAGCGGCCGGAGGACTACGGCGAACAGGTGCGCGCGCGCCTGATGCAGGGGCTGACCGTCTCGGCGGTCCACCACGTCCAGGCCAAGCAGCTCCGGGCGGTCTACGCCCGCGCGCTTCTGGAGGGGGCCTTGGCCTCCTGCGACCTGCTGCTGGCGCCGACCCTGCGCACGCCGGTGCCGACGGCGGCGGAGACCGACGTGGCCGCCGACGCGCGCATGGCCGAGGTGGTCGCGGGCGTCGCGGCGCTGACCCGGCCACTGTCCTACCTGGGCTTTCCCGGGCTGGTCACGCCGGTCGGCTTCGACGGCCGCGGCTTGCCGATCGCCATGCAGCTCATCGGCCGGCCGCGCGCGGAGGCGACGCTGCTGCGCGCGGCCCATGCCTACGAGCGGGTCAACGACTGGCTGGCCGCGGTGCCGCCGGGGGCCGTCGTGCCCCAGCCGGAGGGAGCGGACCATGGCGCAGAGTGAGGCTGGCGCGGAGCTGTCGGCGGCGGAAGAGGCGCGCCGGGCGAGCGAGGACGGCGAACGCCGTCTGGCGCCGCCCGAGGCGCGCGTGCTGCCGCGGCTGTGGATCTTCGTCGAGGAAAAGTTGCTGCTGAACCTGGCCACGGCGCTGCTCTGCACGGCCATGGGCGTGATGTTCTACGAGGCGACCAGCCGCTCGCTGCTGTCCGACAGCCACTGGTGGGCGGAGGAGCTGGTGCGCATCCTGGTGGTCTGGAGCGTCCTGCTGACGCTGGGGACCGCCAGCCGCAAGCATCACTTCATCCGCATGGACCTGCTGGTGCGTAGTTTGTCGCCGGTCTGGCAGCGCGCGGCCGGTGTCCTCAACGCGCTGGTCGGCCTGGGCTTTTCGATCCTGCTGCTCGTCGCCGGCCTGCGCGAGGTGGAGCATCTGGCCTTCACCGGCATGCTGACCGATTCCAACCTCTACCTGCCGCTCTGGCTGGTGCGCCTGGCCCTGCCGATCGGCGGCGCGCTCTACGCCCTCTACTTCCTCGGCAGCCTCTATGCGCTGCTGCGCGGCCACGATCCCAACAACGAGATTCTCTCCTAGGCGGCGGCGGAACGCGACATGACCACACTCATCGCCCTTGTCTGCATGCTGCTGCTGATCGCCGCCGGCGTGCATGTCGCACTCGCCCTCGGCGTGGTGGCGGCCGGTCTGCTCAGCTTCAACCTCGGTATTCCGGTCGTGCTGATCTCCCAGATGGCCTGGGACTCGATCGACAAGTACGCCCTGGTGGCCATCCCCTTCTTCATCTTCGCCGGCAACCTCATGTCGCGCGGCGACCTGGCCCTGATCATCCTGGAGCTGGTGGGCAGCGTGCTGCGCTGGTTCCGCGGCGGCGTGGCGCTGGCGCTGGCCACCTCCAGCGTCTTCTTCGCGGCGGTCAACGGCTCCTCGGTCGCCTGCGCGGTGGCGCTCGGTCCCGGCGCGGTGAAGCTGCTGCCGCGCGAGGGCTACAGCGCCCAGTTCACCGCCTCGATCGTCGCGGTCTGCGGCACCCTGGGCCTGATGATCCCGCCGTCGCTGACCTTCATCCTGATCGGCTCCATCGTCGGGATGCCGATCACCGACCTGTTCATCGCCGGGCTGGTGCCGGGCCTGATCGAGGCGGTCATGCTGGCGATCACGACCATCGTGATCAGCCGCATGCGCGGCTACGGCAACAGCCTGCAGCCGCCCGACTGGCGCGCCTTCCGCGAGAAGCTGCCGCGCGCCTCCGGCGCGGCGCTGATGCCGGTGCTGATCATCGGGACGATCTATCTGGGCTGGTTCACCCCCACCGAGGTCTCCGCCCTGGCCGCCCTCTACGCCGTGGTGCTGGTGCTGCTGGTCTACCGCACCGTGGGGCTCAAGGACGTCTGGTTCACCGCGCGGGACTCGATGCTGCAGACCGTGATGATCTACGGCGTCCTGATCGGCTCCGGCCTGCTGACGGCGGTGCTGACGCGCCTGGGCCTGGCCAGCGAGCTGATCGGCCTGCTGCAGGCCTACCAGGTCGAGCCCTGGCAATTCCTGCTGGCGGTGAACCTGCTGATGATCGTGGTCGGCATGTTCCTCGACGGTGTGTCGATGATCGTCCTGCTCAGCCCGATCCTCTTCCCGATGGCGCAGTCGGTCGGCATCGACCCGATCCACTTCGCGGTGATCATGACGGCGCTGGTGGAGCTGGCGACCCTGACGCCGCCGATCGGCCTCAACCTCTTCGTGATGAGCCGCATCACCGGCCTGGAGGTCGGCAGCGTGGCGCGCGGGGTGTTGCCCTTCTACCTGACCCAGCTCGTCTTCCTCTTCCTGATCAACGTCTTCCCGTTTCTCTCGTTGATGCTGGTGCGCTGACCCATGATAGTGAAGGCCGACAGGTCGCCGCCCGAGGCCGCCGCGGGGGGCGCGGAACAGCCCAGGGGTTCGATGCAGCAGGCCAGCCATCCGAGAGCCGAGGAGCGGGACCGGCCGCGCTACAAGGAGGTCATCGCCGCCCTGCTGGAGGAGATCGAGCAGGAGCGCTACGTGGCCGGCGAGCGCCTGCCGACCGAGGTGGAGCTCTGCGAACGCTTCGGCGTCAGCCGGCACACGGTGCGCGAGGCGCTGCGCCGGCTGCAGGAGATGGGCTACGTCAAGCGGCGCCAGGGCATGGGCACCGTGCTGGTCTCGCAGCAGGGCGCCGGCCAGTTCGTCAACTCGATCAGCCATCTCGAACAGCTCCTGCAGTACGCCAGCTCGACGCGGCTGGAGATCCTCTCGATCGACCGCATCCTGCTGCAGGCCGAGCAGGCGGAGCGGCTGCACTGCGACACCGGCAGCGAGTGGTTCCGGGTCAGCGCCCTGCGCCGGCCGGAGGCGGGCAGCGAGGGCGCGGAGGAGCCGGTCTGCTACTCCGAGATCTACGTCGATCCTGACTACAAGGACATCCTGGAGCAGATCGGCGCCGAGCAGTGCGCCGTCTACGCCATGATCGAGCAGCGCTACGGCGTGCGGATCAAGGAGGTGAAGCAGGAGATCGCCGCCTCCACGGCGGACCTCAACCTCGCCTCGCGCCTGATGCTGCCGCCGCGCGCCTCGGTCCTGATCATCACCCGGCGCTACTACAGCGAGGAGGGGCGCCTGGTGGAGATGTCGGTGAACACCCACCCCGGCGACCGCTTCCGCTACGAGATGACGCTGGAGCGCAGCCCGCTCTGACCCGCTGGAGCGGGGCCCTCTCGAGCCATCGCCGATCCGAGGTGGAGCCTCGCACGCCCGGCATCTCGAATACTATATACAACTAACCCCTCGGTTCTTCGCCGCCGCCTTCGCAAGGGCGCTCAGCCGGCTTCGGCGCGGCGCCGGGCGACGAAGCCGACCAGTTCGTCGCGGGCGGTGAGGATGTGCTCGTGCAGCAGGCGGCTGGCCTCGGCCAGGTCGCGCTGGGCGCAGAGTTCGACCAGACGGCGGTGCTCCGCGCGCGCGCGTTCGTTGCTGCGCCGGGTCAGCTTGAGCTGGAGGCGCAGATAGCGGTCGGCGCTGCGGTGCAGGTTCTGCAGAATGCGCAGGCTGCGCGGGCGCTGCGCCGGGGCATAGAGCGCGGCGTGCAGGCGCCAGTTCAGCTTGCCCCAGGTCTCCTCGGCCTCGCCCTTGGCCAGCACCCGGTCGAAGGCCTCGGCCAGCTCGCGCGCGACGGCCAGATCGGCCTCGGTCATGCGCGGCAGGGCGCGACCCAGCAGGTCGGTTTCCAGCAGGGCGCGCAGGTCGAACTCCTCGGCGATCTCCTCCAGCGAGAGGACCGTCACCGTGTAGCCCTTGTGCGCCGTCTGGGTGACCAGCCCCTCGCCCTCGAGCTGCAGCAGCGCCTCGCGCACGGGAATGCGGCTGACCCCGAACTCCGAGGCCAGCCAATCCTGACGGAGCTGGGCGCCTTCGGCGATCTCCAGGTTGAGGATGCGCTCGCGCAGCCGGTCGGTCAGCTCGGCCGCCAGGGTGCGGCGGACGATCGTGCCGGGCTTCGGCGCCGGCGCGGGGGCCGGCGGGGCCGCCGCCCCTGGCGCCCGCGCCTGCTTGCGTACCGTTTTCGACGGTGAGGCGGCCATGCTCCGCAGCCCTCCGGCAATCCGCTCCCGCGCGGCCGGCTCCGTTGACGGGCCACCCGGTAGCCGGTACTTTATACAGTATATCGCGGTCGCGCCAAGTCGCGACTGCGGGGCCCGCTGGACCTCTCCTGTCGAGACCGAGATGGCACGCCACACCTTCCTGTGCGTCGACGGCCATACCTGCGGCAACCCGGTGCGCCTGGTGGCGGGCGGCGCGCCGCCGCCGCGCGGCGCGACGATGAGCGAGGTGCGCCGCCACTTCCTGGCCGAGCACGACTGGGTGCGCCGGGGCCTGATGTTCGAGCCGCGCGGCCACGACATGATGTCGGGGGCCATTCTCTACCCGGCGACGCGGCCCGACTGCGACGTCGGCGTGCTGTTCATCGAGACCTCCGGCTGCCTGCCGATGTGCGGTCACGGCACCATCGGCACGGTCACCCTGGCGCTGGAGGAGGGCTTCGTTGCGCCGCGCGAGGCGGGGCGGCTGCGCCTGGATACGCCGGCCGGTCCGGTCGGCGTGACCTATCTGCACGAAGGCCGCTACGTGGAGTCCGTGCGCCTGTTCAACGTGCCAGCCTTCCTGGAGGCGGAGGACGTGGAGGTGGAGGTGCCGGGGCTCGGCCGGCTGCGCTGCGACGTGGCCTACGGCGGCAACTACTACGCCATCTTCGACCCGCAGCCGGGCTTCGCGGGGCTGGACGCGCTGAGCGCCGACCAGATCGTCGCGCTGTCGCCGGTGGTGCGGGCGCGGCTGCGCGAGAGCCTGGAGCCGGTGCACCCCGAGGACCCGACGATCCGCGGCATCAGCCACGTGATGTGGACCGGTCCGGCGCGACAGCCGCGCGCCGACGCGCGCAACGCCGTCTTCTACGGCGAGAAGGCGATCGACCGCTCGCCCTGCGGCACCGGCACCTCGGCGCGCATGGCCCAGCTCCACGCCAAGGGGCGGCTGCGCAGCGGCGACGCCTTCGTGCACGAGAGCATCATCGGCAGCCTCTTCGACGGCTGCATCGAGGGCGAGACGACGGTGGGCGGCCGCCCGGCGATCCGGCCCAGCATCGCCGGCTGGGCGCGCATGACCGGCTACAACACCCTCTTCATCGACGATCGCGACCCCTTCGCCCAGGGCTTCACCGTCACCTAGCCGCCTGTACCCCCGTCAGCCTTTCGGGAGTCGAGCCCTATGGATCGAGCGGAGTTCGCGGCCCTTGCCGGCACGGCCCCCGAAGTCGACGGCACGGCCAGGAGCGGGGCGGGCAAGAGCGGTGCGGCCGCGCGCTATCGCGTCACCGACATGCACACCGCCGGCGAGCCGGTGCGGATCTTCACCGGCGGTGTGCCGCCGCTGCCGCCGGGGCCGCTGCTGGAAAAGCGCCGCTACGCCCGCGCCGAGCTGGATCACGTGCG
This sequence comes from Phormidium willei BDU 130791, assembly GCA_001637315.1. Lineage (GTDB taxonomy): Bacteria > Cyanobacteriota > Cyanobacteriia > Cyanobacteriales > Geitlerinemataceae > Sodalinema > Sodalinema willei. The sequence continues at coordinate 12,440 of LSZA01000133.1, forward strand.
CCGCCGGCTGATGCTGGAGCCGCGCGGCCACCCCGAGATGTACGGCGTCTGGCCCACCGAATCCGAGCTGCCCGAGGCCGCGCTGGCCGTGCTCTTCACCCACTGCGCGGGCTACAGCACCATGTGCGGCCACGCCACCATCGCGCTGGGCCGCTGGGTGCTGGACCAGGGGCTGGTGCCGGCGCGGGCGCCGGAGACCGTCTTCGTGCTGGAGTGCCCCTGCGGCCCGGTGACCGTGCGGGCCGCGGTCGACGCACAGGGCCGTGTCGGGCGGGTCGCCTTCGACAGCGTGCCGGCCTTCGCCGAGCTGCTCGACCAGCCGCTGGAGGTCGAGGGATTCGGCCGGGTGCCGGTCGACGTGCCCTATGGCGGCGCCTTCTACGCGGTGCTGCCGGCCTCGCGCCTCGGCCTCGATCTGCGCGCGACGCCCTACGAGTTGCTCGTCCAGGCGGGCCGCCGCATCACCCGCGCGGGCCGCGCGCAGCTCGCCATCCGCCACCCGGCCGCCCCGGACCTCGGCTTCCTCTACGGCACCATCCTGACCGACGACCTGCCGCCCGAAAGCGCGGCGCCGACCTACAACCTCTGCGTCTTCGGCGGCGGGCAGGTGGACCGCTCGGCCACCGGTTCCGGCGCCACCGCGCGCATGGCGCTCGACCTGGCGCGCGGGCGGCTCGCGGTGGGGGCGCGGCGCGAGTTCCGCGGGCTCAGCGGCGTCGGCTTC
>LSZA01000134.1 GCA_001637315.1 Phormidium willei BDU 130791
AGTCTTTCTCCTCGGCCGGGTCTTTAGGCAGCACCTGATACTGTAAAAACACCTCATTCTCGACCTGCTTGACCTCCAACAAACGTAAACGAGGAGCGCGATCGCGAGTAAATCCCAGCCCATCAACTGGGGTCGGGGCCGCCGTCCCACCAAAAATATAACCACAGACCGTTAGCCGAACTTCATCAATAGCCCCCAACTCAAACAAGGTTGCGATTAGATGGCCGCCCCCCAAGACCGCCAGTCGTTCAATCCCTAAGTCTCGTAATTGGCTCAATCCCGCCTGCAAATCCAGTCCCGTCTCCGACGAATCGACCGTTAATAAGCGCTCAAACCCTGAATGAGTCTGCCAAAACTTAGCCCCCGCAGTCGTGGTCAGCAGCCAGCGGGGAATCGGTTGGCGAAAAAAGGGTAACGCCGGGTCAAACGTCCCTGACCCGGAACAGACCACTTGCACCGGTTGAGGAGACGTTCCCGCCGCCTCGCGAGCCGCCAAAAGCTGGGGAGATTGAAGACGCATCGCCGTTCCCCCTGAGCGTAGGGTCGTCCCTCCCATCAAGACTCCATCGGCGGCGGCGACACACTCTTCTAAATGCTGATAATCCACAGAAGACCCAAAGGTCACTCCTGAGCGCCCAACATCGGAAATTTTGCCATCGGCGGTCATGGCTAAGATCACGGTAGTGTAGGGACGAGCGAAAGGGGAAGTTGACATAACGCCAGATCATGAGGATGGGAGAGGACTTGCGATCGCAGATGTCCTGAATCTTCAACGAGCCTACCGCAAAAACTCTTCAACGCGTACTCTAGGAGCCAATCCCTGACCGGCTTGAGTGATCCCTGTCAGGGGTGTCGTGCCAAAGCCCTCTAGGGTTAAACTCGGGACAATCCCTGATCGATTCCGTTAAGATTCTTGTCTTGCGTAGTTTTAACCAATTCTGCCTTCTGTGTCCGTCAAAAGACCCGCTATCCTAGAAAGGGGACTCTCGATGGTTGGCTCATTATGGCTGTGAATCTCAGCTGCGATCGCCATCGCTTAACCAGCGTCGTGCCTCTCTAGCGGCCAGTTACCGTGCGTTAAACTCAAAACTCAGGCGTTATATCATCGGGGTGTCTGCACCGACCCAGCTCTTGATTGTAACCATCTCCAACCCTTTGCCAGCCGCTGTTCCGCTGTACTTTTTGCCTCTGCACCTCGTGTCGCCATGCGTCAATTGATGCGTCAACTCAACGGTCGTCGCTTACCCATCGCCGCCAAGTTAACGGCCACGATCGCCCTGTCAGCGATGATCAGCGTCAGTAGTGTGACGCTGTTTTCACTTCATCGTCAACGACGGGTTTACCAACAAGAACTCGAAGCCCAGGCAACGCTAGTCCTAAACATGGTGTCACGGCTCGCGGCAGACTCTCTCACAGCCCAGACCGAGACCACAGGCGATATGGGACAGCCAGTAGAGCAACTGCGACAGTTGCTTGAAGTACTTGATGTGGAGGACAGCCTGACCAGCGTTGTGATTTATGACGAGAACGGTCAACTGCTGTTAACCTTACACCCCGACGAGATGACCCAGCGCGATCGCGACTTTGGGGAGACAATTTTAGCCAGTGGAACCCCCGTCTTTGACTGGGAGCGCCAACGTCTTCGTTCGGGCAAAACGATCGCCTCAGGGGCGCAAACCGTCGGCGCCGTCGAGTTAGAGTTCTCGATTACCGGCTTCCGTAACCGTCTCGACAACACCCGCAACAGTGCGATTTTGCTCGGAGTCTTATTTACGGCGGGAGGCTTGGTGGCGGCCTTATGGGTGGGCCGTTCCATCGGTCGCCCCCTCCACGAACTGGCCCGGGCCACTCAATGGGTGGCCGAAGGGGAGTTCGATCGCGCTATGGACAACGACAGTGCTATTCAACAGTACCGCAACCGTCCCGACGAAATTGGTGGTCTAGCCCTGGCCTTTGCCCGCATGACCTCGCAAATTCGGGATATGGTCCTCTATCTTGAACAACGGGCCGACCAAGTTCAAAAAAGTGAACTTAAAAATCAAGCTCTCCTCGAAGCCATCCCCGATACCATGTTTCGACTGCGAACTGATGGCACCTATCTCGATGTTCAGGCCGACAAAGACCAACCGTTACTCCTTTCTCGCAGTGGTTTTTTAGGAAAAAGTCTCTATGAAGTCTTGCCGAAAGAAGTCGCGGATCTCAACCTGCATTATGCCGATTTAGCCCGTCAATCCCGAGAGGTGCAAATTTTTGAATATGCCCTCGATATTCCCAATCGTAAAACCGGAGAAGTCCGACTTCATAACTTTGAAGCCCGAATTGTCACCAGCGGCGAAGATGAAGTTTTAGCGATCGTTCGAGATATTACCGAGCGGAAGCGTTACGAGGCGGCGATCGAAGCGGAACGACAACAACTGCGGCAAATTGTCACCCAAGCCCCCGTTGCTATGGCAATGATGGATAGTGAAATGCACTATCTGGCTTACAGTAATACCTGGCTGAGTGATTTTGCCATCGAACAAGAGTCTCTCATTGGGAAGTCCCATTATGAAGTCTTTTCAGATTTACCCGACCGTTGGCGAGTGCTGTATGAACGAGCCTTGCAAGGAGAAATTGTTAGCACTCCTGAGGATGTTTGGGAACGAGATAATGGGGCGGAATTGTATCTACGCTGGGCGATTCATCCTTGGTACACGTCAGATAATGAAGTCGGCGGTGTCGTGATTGCCAGTACCCAAATTAACGAACTCGTCCAGGCTCGGGAAGCTGCCTTAGAAACGGCTCGGTTAAAGTCAGATTTCTTGGCAAATATGAGTCACGAAATTCGTACCCCCATGAACGGGGTGTTGGGAATGACAGATTTGTTGATGACCACGGAACTCGACGAAGAACAGCTCGAATTTACGGAAGCGTTACGCACCAGTGGTGAACATCTTTTAAATTTGATTAATGACATTTTAGATTTCTCCAAATTAGAAGCGGAAAAATTACGCTTAGATCGCCATGATTTTGAGTTGCGCTCTTGTTTAAATGACGTTCTCAATATATTTTTAATGCAGTCGAAAGAGAAGGGATTATCCTTGAAGCTGCATATTAACCCTACTCTCCCTGAGCAACTATCCGGGGACTCTCGACGACTGCGACAGGTCTTAATGAATTTGGTGGGAAATGCCATTAAGTTCACAGATAAAGGTTCTGTGGCGATTGGTGTCCGAGCCATTGCGAAAAAGCAAGGGGTTCTCGGAGATCCCAGTGCAGAAACGGGTCAGCTAGAAACGATTTTAACCCTCCAATTTGCCGTGCGGGATACGGGAATTGGGATTGCGGCGGGCGATCGCAAATACCTCTTTCAAGCCTTTTCTCAGGTGGATGCATCGAGTACCCGTCGCTACGGGGGAACAGGGTTAGGGTTGGCAATTTGTCGTCAGCTTGTCCAGAAAATGGGTGGACAAATTTGGGTTGAAAGTGAACCGAATCAGGGGTCAACCTTTGTCTTTACGGCTCAGTTTGTCCAGGTGGAAAGTTCAGAACCTCACGAACGGGAAACCACAGACCCAGAGCCTCCGCCAGCCGTGTTCTCACCCTCCGCCTCGCAACCCGTCTCAGCGACAACCTCCACGGATCCATCGGATCCATCACTCTCGCTTGAATCTCGCGAATCTCCTGAACCTAATCTCGCCTCAATATCATCAACTTCATCATCAACGTCAGATGTTCTGACTTCGACGACTAGCGATCGCTCCGAACCTCCTTCCAGGACGGTGACGGAGACTGAACCTCGCGACCTGAAACGCTCCTCCTCACCGCCAGACTCCCAAGCGGCTGGGGGTTCTGTGGCTGGGGGTAAAGTGTTGGTGGTTGAGGATACTCATATCAACCAAAAAGTGGTGATGAATCAATTGAAGCTACTTGGCTATACCGCCGCCTGTGTTAACAATGGTCAGGAAGCCTTAGATCAGCTTCAGGAACAACCCTTTGATATCGTATTGATGGATTGTCAAATGCCAGTCCTAGATGGCTATCGAGCAACTCAACGCTTGCGAAGCTGGGAAAGCGAGGGCGATCGCCATACGGTGGTGGTCGGCTTAACCGCTCATGCGATGGAAGGCGATCGCGAAAAATGCCTGGATGCGGGGATGGATGACTATCTCGCCAAACCCGTCACCATGGAAAAACTGAAGTCTGTTTTGGAGCATTGGATGTCAAAAATTGAGCCCTTAACGTCTGCCAATTCATCGACGATGTCTCATAATGGAAACCGCCCCAATTCTATCGTTCCCCCTTCAGCTTCTATGGTAGATTCTCCCGCCTCAAGCTCTGAAATTTATATTGATTGGGATCGTCTTCATGAAGTCTCCGGAGATGATCTCGAGTTTGAGTTAGAACTGCTTGACTCATTTATGGAATCGGCCCGAGAGTACGTCGCGGGAGCCAAAGCCGCGTTGGTTGAAGGCGATGTCGAGACGTTTTCGCGCCTGGTACATCAGATTAAGGGGGCCAGTGGTAATGTGGGTATTCCCGCGATGATGACTTTGGCCGGACAGCTCAATGAACGGGTTAAACATGAATCGATGAACCCAGAACTGGTACAGGAGGCGGTAGCTGGCATGGAACAGCTCAGTCAGATGTTAGATCAAGTCACGGCTGTGACGGGGACGTTGTCCCAAGAACTCGAGGCTTGAGTGCCTAGCCTTAGGCATCAGTGAAGAGCTCAGGAGCGCGTTCTTTAAGGGCAGCGTTGAGTTCCCCGAGGCGATCGCGCATCTGAAAATACCACTTCGCTCGCTCCTGGGCATGATGCTCTAGGAGACGGTGTTGGGCAACCCACTGATAGGCCCCTTGTCCGAGTTGCTGTCGTAGCGTCGAGCTGACGAGGAGTTCCCGGAATTTGGCCCCAAAGTCTTCTACGGAGCGATAGAGTAACCCGGTTTTGCCGTCCTGGAGACTGCGTTCATAGACCGTGGGACTCGCCAACACAGCCACGCCCTGACCGCCACATTCGACAAATTTAAGGTCAGACTTCATTTTGTTAAATCGAGTGGGTTCTAGGGGCAGCAAAGCGACGGTACTTGAACGAATGACTTGCTGGTAGTTGGCATAGGAACAGAAAGGGGAAAAGGCTTTATGGGGGGTGTTTAAGGCCTCGAAAAATTGGCGATCGTGCAAGACGTTCACACAGACGCGATCGCCGAGTTCATCGAGAATCTGGTTGATTGCCCCCATCAGAGGTTTCCAGTCCTCTTCTCGGTTGAGCGCGCCAAAAAAGACCGTCGCTTGCTCGTAATCCGCATCAGGACGGGGTTGAGGGAGTTGGGCCAGTTGGTTGGCAAAGACTTTCACGTAGGGATTGTACTGTCGCAGAAACTCCGCTAACGGCTCGGTGGACGTTTGCACACAATGACAACTGCGGTAAGAGAAGAAGTTATAATCTGAGGCGCTTTCCCAGCGTAAGGGGTCGTCGTCAATTTCTGAGACAATGAGATAGCCACGCTGAAGTAGGTTTTTTTGTTGAGCCAGGGCGGTCTCTGGCTTGAGGAAGGCGCGTTGCCAGATGAAGACTTTTTCTTCGTCAGCTTCGGCGAGGTTGAGAGCAGCACTGTGAGTCGAGGACATGGCCCGCACACCGGTAATGCGATTGCTGAACTGATCCGGTTCGAGAATCCGTATGCGATCGCAGGCCAACGGGGCCATCATCAAAGTTTGGATAAACAGCCGCCGTTGGGTTTTCACGCCAGTCAGGATGTATTGATGGCTTTCTGTGAGCAGTTTTAGGCGGTTGCTATCCACTTTGAGATGTTGGGCCAGAGGTTCGAGTTTGGGGTAGAACTCGGCAAATTCTTTGGGGTTATGGGATAAAACGCGGCCCACCGTTTTCACCATCAGGCCCGCTTGGCTGAAGAGCTGCTGCATACTCTCAAGGGTGAAGAAGCGCAGATGGGTGCGATCGAGCAGTCCTTCATCTTGATATTCCCATTTTCCCTGGAGCAGATCTCGTAGAATTGTCCAATGTTGGATATTGGGGATTGAGGCCAAGACATAGCCGCCGGGTTTGAGCCAGGATACCTGGTGATTGAGAATAGACCAAGGATCTTGTAGATGTTCTAAGACATCCCCATAGACGAGAGCATCACAGCTTTGAGGGGCGATGTTTAACTGGCTTTCGTCGGATGTTTCGACGTTGAAATGGAGGGCGCGATCGAGACGTTCTGTGGCAATTTTGACCGCTTCGGGGTTGAGTTCTAGGCCAATGTATTCACTGTCAGGATTGTCTTGTTTGTAGGCGGCTCCCAAGGCTCCGGTTCCACAGCCGACTTCGACAATACGGCCGAGGTTTTTAGGGATACTATCGAGGAGTTGTTGGTTAATGCGATCGTAGTAAGCGGGAACCGTCATAGTCTTAGGAAGTTTTAGAAAGAATAGAGCGCAGAGACCGTTTTATTCGGGATAATGGCTAGAGAAAGGGAGAATGCCGCTAGCTCGTGGTAGGAGTGAGCCAAAGTTGGGCCAGCACCAGTGCGACGGCGATCGCCACCATGGCCATCACAGCCATCGCATCGCCTCGTTGAATCGGTGGCCAGGCCCGTTGAGCCGTCGGCTGGCCATAGCCTCGCAGACGCATGGCCTGATACACCTGTTCCGACTGCTCATAACTGGTGACCAAGAGGGTTCCTGTCAGTGCAGCTAACACCCGTAGGGTTCGCCAACTCAACGGTTTGGGGTTGAAGCCTCTGAGTCTCATAGCCGTTTGCACTTGTCGTAGGCGATCGAGTAAATCATAGAGGTAACGATAGAACAAGAGCATCATATCGGTAATAAGACCAGGAATCCCCAGCGATCGCATCGCCCGCAACGTACCAGCGAGAGGGCCGGTTCCAAACAAGACCAAAGTCACCGTCACAATACAGACAAACCGCACCACAATCGGTACAGCCGCTAAAAGTCCCTCCCAACGAATCCTGAACCAGCCCAACTCTAGCAAGATGGTTTCCCCAGTCGTCAAGGGTAATCCGACAATCGCACCCAGTAAAAAATAACCCGGATAGTGGAGTCGCTGACGTAAGTAAGCGGCCGGTAACCGAGAAACTTTATAAAGTATCCCGGTTAGGAGCGATATGACCGGTAGCAAGACGAGAACATCAACGGCTGAAAACGCGAAAATCAGAGTCATGAGTCCGATCAACTTGCACCGAGGGTCCCAACGATGAATCGGAGACTGTAAACCAGCATAAGTATCAAGTCCATGTTGCATAGGAAGAAGAGTGGCCAGGGAACATAAAACAAACGCAACACATTTCAAACAACCCAGTCATACCAATCTTTTTTATGTATGAATGAGTGGCTTTAGGATTCTAGCAAGATTCTAATAATCCTATAATGACTGTAGTTTAATGACTCTAAAACCCCTCAATTAAACCGGGTTTAACCTGAGATAGAAATAGCACAACCATTGAGGTAAATGCCCCTTCAATCAGCATTAAAGGAATTTGTGAAACCACTAAAATCACAGTCGCAGAGCGTTCCAAGGTTATATCTACATCAGCCGGAATAGTTGTGACAATCAACATAAAAAAAATAACCGTCGATAAACCAACAGCTAATCCTCCAGCCATAAAAGCAAACAGTCCCAATTTTCGTCGTGTATCCTGCCCCAACGAAAAGCGAAGTTTAAAGAGGTAAGCGGAGACGAGAGCGGGAAAACCGATCATCGCAGCATTAACTCCCAAACTCACCATACCGCCATGTTGAAACATGACCGCCTGAAAAAATAAACCCACTAAAATTGCCGGAAAAGCATAATAGCCGAGTAGTACCCCGAGCAAGCCATTTAACAGTAAATGAACACTCGCCGGAGGAATCGGAATACTGACCAACGATCCCACAAAAAAAGCAGCCGTCAGTAGCGAGGCCTTGGGGATATGTTCTTGTGGATCTCGATAGGTTCGTTGAATTTGTCGTAGGGAAAACCAAACCCCTCCCCCCGTCATTGCATAACCCAGCAACGACACAGGCGCCGGAAGAAATCCATCTGCAATGTGCATGAGTCACCTAGGAATCAGAAGACGATGATTTGTGGCCACGACTGAAATAGAGCGCCGTACCCACACATCCCCAAATCACAGACGCACCCGTTAACAGGCGTTGGGGAATAGAAATATCCGTTAAATCCGCCAACAGCGACGAGTTGGCGACATCTCCCGTTGAACCATCAGCCATGGGAGTTGACTCATCGAGGTTAATCGTAATCATATCGCCATGTCCAGCTTGGCGGACGGTCACCGTCCAATTGCCGGGAATCTCTGGGTTAGGGCGAAACTGATAGCGTCCCAACTCATCAGTCGTTCCGGTTTTCCAAGGTTCCTGGGGATTCTCCGGAGAATAGACCAACACTTGAGCCTCATTGAAGGGTTCACCATTATCATAGGTAGCCGTCAAGGAAATGGTCGGCTCAACCTCATAGGTAAGTTTAGCCCCGTGAGAGACAGCGGCGTCCATGAAGCCAATCACTCCAAGGCCCACCAGAGGGATAACGACGTTCCACCGGATCGATTTCATCAGCAACTCCTGATTCGTGACAGCATCGTGGCCGCAAAAAAACGGCATCTTGCTCTTTATTGTGTCGCAAGATGCCGTACTGTGCAGCGTTGAGTTGATCACAAACCATTAGGCGGCCGAGTTTACCTCCGAAGACGTAAACTCAGCAGTTGAGGAGTCATTGAGAACTAGGCACTTCCGAGCAGATAGTCTGCATCGGGAACTTCATACATCGCCTCTTCAACTTGGGTAACGTCGCTCGTTCCCATAACCACGCCGAGGTAGGCGCCACTGTCGAGACGGATGGCGACATCGCTCGCACCGTCACCGTTAACATCTTCAACCTCGAGTTGGATCGAGGACATCACCGCGCCGCTGATTGCCAGACCATCACCGGCTTTGAAGTCCATGATAAAGTCAGCCGCTTGAGCGGAGGTGATTTCGAGACTGGTTTCGGCCCGCAGTAAGAACTGGTTGGTTCCGCCACCACCGGTGAGCGTATCAGATCCCATGTCACCCGAGAGGACATCGTCTCCGTCTCCACCGATGAGTTCGTCGTTACCTTGACCACCGTAGAGGACGTTGTTACCGCCACCTGCCATGATCACATCGTTATCGGTGTTGCCGGCCAGAACATCATCGCCGGAACCACCCATGATGACATCTTCATCATTAGCACCTGCGAGAAGGTTATTACCGCTTTCACCGGAGATGCTGTCATTGCCATCGGCACCCGAAACGATGTCGTTGTCGACCGAACCGACAACCTCATCATCTCCTTCACTTCCCAATACGGCTTCGTTGCCGATGTTGAGAGTGTTGAGTTCCGTCACACCCATGATGTTGGTGATTTGGAAGAAGCTGCTGCTTTGGAACTTGATGCTGGCAGAGGTAGTAATCCCCCAAACCACGCTCAACTGAGCTTCGCTCTTAATGATCACGGAACCGGCAATAGCGCCTTCTCCACTTCCATCACCACCGATCACAACACCACCAGCGTCGAGAATTTCCTCGGCATCCTCTGTCGGCATCGGATCGAAAGATTCAGCCGTGGTGTCATCGAGTTTGACAACGGAACCATAGAGGTTCGCGATTTCAAAGCTCTCTTCAGGCGCATCGAAGCCGGAGGTGATGGTTTCACCGCCATCGGTGGAGAAGCCATCGAGGCTAACGGTGTAGGTGTCTCCGTCGAACGCAAAGGTTTTGGGGGTCAGACCGCTCGTGGCAAATTGTAAACGGTCGGCATCCTCAACGGCATCTCCACTTTCGTTAGGAGTATTAAGGATGTTGAAGAGGAAGTCGAAGGAATCGAGTTCGCCGACACCGTTAACATCGAGGTCAAGACTAAAGCCGAAGTCACCGTCGAAGTTATTGGTGGTTGACCCGTTACGGTAGAACAGTTGACCCAGTTTGAACTGTTCACCCACTTCAGTACCGAAGTCGCTCCCATCAAACTGCACCAAGTTGGTGAAGCTCTCTCCAGCGGGAACACCCCAGGCGAAACGGTTTTTCATGCCACCGTTTTGGTCGGTGATTTCCACAACCGCGTCAGGGGTATCTTCGACGGGATCAGAGAAGCTACCGCCAGAGGTTCCGATAATCACATCCATATCGGAGGTATCGGAGGCATCATCGGAGACGTCATCACCACCGTCGTCGCCGGCCATGTCGTCATCACCATCGCCGTCGCTAACCAAGTCGCCATCGAGGTCGTCCGCGTCGTCATCATCACCGGAGCCAACGTCTGAGGGGACTGAGCCAGCTAGTTTTCCGCTTTGAGTGCGAACACCAAAGTCCTCACCCGCAAACATATCGAGGGTTAGGGTTTCCGATTCGTGAGCGATCACGAAGGTGACGGACTCACCGCCGCTGACAGCGACACCCGCGTCAAAGGCCCGAGGAGCAATGGACGCACCACCAGTCACGTTGTTAACACTTCCGGCACCGAAGGTCTCGCCGGAGACTCCTTCACCGCTGATGGAAAGTCCTTCTAAGAGACTGTTGTTTTCCAGGTTGAAGAAGACACCGCGCAATCCTTGTTGGTTACTGTTACCGGAGCCATCATTTTGGCTGACAACAGTAACTTCAATCCCTTCACTGGTTTGACTGAGGGTGACTTCTGCTGAGGCACTAGCGCCGACGAAATTAGTGAGGGTAAACGAAGCGCTACTCGCATCACTCTCGCTCATTTCATCACCACCTACACCCCCTTCGAGGTCATCCCCCTCTAGGTCATCGTTGTCGATGGATTCACCAGAACCGTCGTCGAGATCGTCGTCTAAATCATCGTCATCGTCGTCATCAATCCCATCATCATCGTCGAGATCATCGTCATCGAGATCATCGTCGTCATCAATCCCATCATCATCGATGAGATCATCATCGTCTTCATCAACGTCGGTTGTTGTGACCTGATCCTCTGCGTCATCCACAGTGGTTTCAGCGTCGGTCATCATGATATCGTCTTCCATTCCTAGGTTCCTCTGAATATTGGGTTATTTGTTCTGGGACACACCCGCAGCGAGGTGAGCAACTGACTCGCTGTTAACACTTAACTAAGTAGATGGGCTGTGTTTCGAGAAAGTTCCCGAAATTGTATGAAATTTCTCGAAACACAGGATTTTTCAATAAGTTTGTGCGGTAAACGCGTCGCTATCAGTGGATCACAAGCGTTAGGCTCGAATTTAATTCATCTGACAGCTTTTCCTAGCTTTCCCAGATTATCACCCATGTGAAAGGGTGAAATTACGCAAATTAGTCAGATTTAGAAAACTTCAGTAAAAACACGGGGTAAATTGAAGTATTTTCACAGATGTTTCCGGGTTAGGAGACGTATTGATGTTTCGATAGGTTTCCCAATTATTCAAGTTTTTGTTGAATGGGTCTGAAATCCCCTTGAAGCGGTTGAATACTATACGTCGCCCTGAAGAGGAGTATAGAGAGACAGGAAAAAACCGCCGCGTGATTACTGATCGCGGGCGGTTCAAAGAGCCATGACTTAAAGTCTTAATTAGGGTTCAGGTGAATCCCCCATGACGGATTCAAAGCAATGACCTTCGCCAACATGACCCAGATTTGGTAGAATCCCAACCAGTTTTTCCTGATCTTCTGGGGATAATTGATCCATGAGACCGTCCGATGTCACCTCGACGGTTCCATTGTCGGCTAAGGCGGCGATCGGCTCAAAGCCTAAGGCACCTTCATTCAAGTCAGAATCCGCCGGAGCGTCACTTGTACCAAAGAGATGGTCCAGATGGATGGTTGCTTCGAGATCAGCCGTTCCTGCATCCGTGAGAATGCCTTTGCGTTCATCGCCGATAAACTCACCACAGGCAAAGGCCAGGGGTTGATCTAGGGCGATGGAAAAGTTAAGACGCTCTCCGTCTTGTTCTGCGGTTCCCGTCAAGACCATCACATGGCCCTCAGCGGGTCCATCGGGGGCGGGAGATAAGGCCCACGACAAGGCGTTGTAATGTCCAGCGTCGGCCTCGGCTTCGCCTAAGAGAACGGGACCGTTCTCCTGGGTGAGATCCACAGTTTTTGAGTCTACCAACAGCAAAGATTTACTGGCCTCGATGTCAGATCCATCGGCTTCGTAGGGAGGATTGGTTTGATAGGCGGTTACATCGCTGAGATGGACATACAGATTGTCAAAGCTGAGGGTCCATCCGTCTTTACTGGTCATTCCTTCCCAGGCGTACTCTTCTCCGTTGGCGTACACGGCTAGGGTTCCACTTCCCTCACTGGGAGTGACGGCGGTGCTATCTGGGGTCGTCTCCGTCGTTGGGTCAGAGCAGCCGAGCAAAAGCAGCGCACTCAGAGCAATCGGACTCAGTTTTGAGGCAGAGATCATAAGTTATCAGAGGTGATGTTAGAGTGGGTATGGTATAGAAATGGACACTTGAGTATAGACAGTTTAAAAGCAAGGCTATATTTCCTTGCTTGGGTTCTGTGTTTTGAATTTGTCCTATTTTGTCTGGCGTTTTGTAGGGTCTTGATTCGATTGCAGTTAGTTTAACATAGCCAAATTAGCGGGTGGCGTGACGATCGCTCCTAGGATAACAAGGTGGTGATTTTCGGGAAAACGGTCTGCCAAAGTCCTGTGTCCTGAGACGGCTGAGGGGAGTCTAGGAACTGAAAGAGGAGTGCAAGCACAAGAGTAAAGACCATAGCGCGAATCAGGCGCGAACCGGAGCTGAGGCGATCGCTATCAAGCATGGTGACACTCCTTCCCACTAGCAGGTGGCTAAAACAATACGGTCGTTGTCAGTGACTTCAGCCTTAGCATGGAGTAATTTCAGCGACTCAGGAGTGTCCAAAATCACAGCTTAATGTGATTTTACCTTAATCCGCGATTCAT
>LSZA01000135.1 GCA_001637315.1 Phormidium willei BDU 130791
CATCTTGAATCTGGACTTTCATATCGGCGATGAAGGTTTTGCAGCCACTTCCCCGTAGATGGGATTTCAGAAGACTGGCAATATTGAGGGCGATGCGATTATGTTCCTCGCTGCCACCGGTCATGGCGAATATCTCACCGTTGAGATATTCGTGGCGGATGGGACTGCGTTGTTCGCCTTGGAGATAGTCGGGGATGGAGAGGAAGGCGGGGGCTGGATTCATGGCGGGTCACCCGGGGTACTCGATGAAGAGGAGACGGCTTTGTCGAGGACTTTGGTTTTATTGTAGCCAGGGTCGGTTCAGGTCGGGCGAGAACCGATCGCCGCCGGTTCTCGTATTCCAAGTGATAGCATTCACAGGTATCATCATGAAGCGTTCTATGAGTGAGCATAGTCTAAAAGTTACGAAAATGAGATTGCACTCAGACCAAAATTAATTGAAAATACGTCTAAAACACGTTTTTATATTTCGTGCGGACGCGTTCATAGATGTCGTCCATGGTTTCTAAAAAAGAGCGATCGCCATCCCAAAATGCCGGATTATCACCCTGTTTCTTAACCACAATTCCCGACACTTGTGTGCCATCACGACTAGGCGGCGCTTCAGGAATCCGTTGAGACCCGAGCCAAAATTCTTTTAAACTCACTGAATCTGGAGCCGCTTTGGCTTTAGGGACAGTGTAATAACTGTCAACGGGTTCTGGTTCAATATCCTCCTCCATTAAGCCACTGGCTAAGGCTTTCCCTAATGGGGTTTTCATCAGTTCTTTCTGTAATTCTTCTCGGGTCAAACCTCGCAGTTCAAACAACAAAAAGGGGTCATCGTCAAGTTCTTCTGCCAACAGATAACAAACTCCCGCAATATGTTTACAGGGATTCGACCAGTCGGGACAACTACAGTCGGTTTGGAAGTCCTGGAAGCTGTGGGGAAGGAAATTATATCCCGCGTCTTCAAAGCATTCCTCGATATTTTCGGGAATTTCGTTCAGAAGCAATCGGGAGACAAAACTAGCGTTAGTGGAGAGTTTTTGGATAATTTTAGTCCAGTCTTTTTTGGGGATGGGGGATATTTTAACGTCGGTTTCATATCGGGGTTCTTTATACACCCCAAAATAAGGATTCACAGACCCTCGAACCTGAGCTGAAATGTTGCCTTTATTTTTTTTGAAGCTGATGATTTTGCGAGGATTGGCGTAGGAGCGACCCCGCTTTAAACGGTTGGGGTCACAAAACGATTCCAGAGCTTGAATAAATTTTTGTCCCCACCAAGTTTTACTTCGTTGAGCCATGATTGTTTCCTCCTAGTTAATACTGGGTGACCCCTTGTAGTTGCCCCTACCTCGTTTCTTTACTGGGAGAGGCTAGAGGTGATTTTTCCCTATTCCCTATTCCGGAGTTCCCTTCTTCTACAAAACGGCATTTTGATTTAGGGCAATTAAGTCCCGAAAGGTGTCATTATCTAATTCTGTGAGCCAGGACTCGTCCGCCCCGACCACGGATTCAGCTAACTTCTGTTTATCCTCAATCATTTTATCGATGCGTTCCTCTAATGAACCGAGGGTGACAAACTTATGGACAAACACATTTTTCTCTTGACCAATACGAAACGCTCGGTCCGTGGCTTGATTTTCGACGGCGGGGTTCCACCAGCGGTCAAAGTGAAACACATGGTTGGCTTTGGTGAGGGTAATTCCCACCCCCCCAGCTTTTAAGGAGAGAATGAAAATCGAGGGGGGAGTGTTGGGATTTTGGAACTCTTGAATCATGCGATCGCGCCGCTGACGACTGGTAGCCCCATGAATATAATAGGTGGGATAGCGGCAACTATGACGCAAATACTGTTCCATCGCATCGCCAATATCGCGGAACTGAGTAAAAATTAGGACACTTTCCCCTTCAGCAATCACTTCATCAAGCATATCCGTTAGACGAGAGAGTTTGTGCGATCGCTCCGGACTAAACTCACTTTCATCTTGCAAAAATTGCCGAGGGTGATTACAAATTTGTTTTAACCGCGTCAGCGTCGATAAAATCAATCCCTTGCGTTTAATGCCTTCACTCTCCTCTAAACTGTTTTCCACCTCTTGAACAACCGCCTGATACAGCGAGGCTTGTTCCTTAGTCAAATTGCAGTAAACTTTCTGCTCAATCTTATCCGGTAAATCCTTAATAATCGATTTATCCGTCTTCAGCCGCCGTAAAATAAATGGTTCCACTAAATTCTTCAACGTCGTGGCTTCTCGCATACTATTATTACGTTGAATCGGGACCTCAAACGACTTACGAAACTGGTTCTGTTTTCCTAAATAGCCAGGATTAAGAAAATTAAAAATCGACCATAAATCCAGCAGACGGTTCTCAATTGGCGTTCCGGTCAACGCTAGCCGATGTTGCGCCTTGAGTTTCAAAATTGCCTTCGTTTGAGCGGTTTTCGGATTCTTGATATTTTGAGCTTCATCCAAAACAATGCGTTGCCAATTGACCCCATTAAACAACTTGGCATCCTTACGCACCAACGTATAGGAGGTAATCAGCACATCCACCTCCGCCGCTGCTTGCTTAAAGGCCTTACTCTCCTGAATCCGGGTTCCCCCATGATGCACCTGACTCCGAAGCTGGGGAGCAAATCGACTCACCTCTTTTTGCCAATTCCCCAACACCGACGTAGGTGCAATCAACAGTGTCGGCGCCACTGGAGTGTCAGCCTGTCGTTCCTGAACCAACCGCGCAATCACCTGAATCGTCTTTCCTAACCCCATATCATCAGCTAAACAGCCGTTGAGTCCCACCTGTTCGAGAAAACTCAACCAAGCCACCCCTCGCTTCTGATACTCTCTTAAGGTTCCCTCAAACCCTGTCAACTCCTCCACGGGGGTCAAGCGAGTGGTATCGCGCAGTTGCTCTAACATCCGCTCTAGGGTGGCATCCCGTTCCACCTCCAAGGCCTCATCCGCCTCAGCTTGGCGTTGCAACAACTCCATCAAAGTCATGGATTGCTCGTTTTTCCCCTGTTCATCCCAAAATTTCAGGGTTTTCTCCATTTGCGCCAAGTCTAGTTCCACCCACTGGCCGCGAAACTGAATCAGGGGTTGCTTGGCCTCAACTAATTTTTGCCATTCCTCCCGGCTGACGGGTTCATCCCCAATGGCTAACTCATATTGATAATGAATTAGTTGTTCGGCACTCAGATAGCTTTGAGCGGCACGGCTTCCCGCCGACTGACCGCTGCTGGAGGCTTTGAGGCGCAATTTGGCCCGTCGTCGTCCGGAGGGAGTCCACCAGGCCGGCAACAAGACTTTATAATGAGCATCTTCCAACACCCAGGCACTTTCGTGTAAAAACTCCCACGCTTCCTCACTCGTCAGTTGCACGCCAACGGGTTCTGAGGTTTCTAAGCCTTCCCAGAGTTTGGGATACATCCGTGCGGCATAGCCTAAATTGAGCAACAGTTCCATCTCAAAGTTTTCACCCAAATACTCTTGAAGGACTTGTTGCTGAGATGATTCTCCATGCCAATAGTCGGCTAGGGAAACTCGTAGAGAGGGGTCAGCTTTGGGAGAGACCCAAAAATTGAGCCACCAGGGGTCATCGGGGTCTTCTGGGGAAAACAGTTGAATATAGAGATTAAAGGGTAACGCTTGATAACTGGAAATGACTTTATTGTGCCAAGCTTGCCATTTTTTATAGGTTTCTAAAAATGCCTCTGGCCGTTCAATCGGGTCTGTCACTTGCCCTGGAGTGACGCAGGGTTTTAGAATTGTTTTTGATAGGTGATCATCGAGTTGTTTTGTGGTCTGAAATCCACTAGCCACCTCGGTTACAATACACTCACTAAAATGGCGCAATAGGGTCTCAGCGTCGTGAATCTCTGGACGTTTGGGTGGTTTTGACCAGCCAGCACCACAGGCGGAAGGCATCGCCGGTGCGTAGGTTTCAAGGAGCGTTTCGTATTGCGGCGAGACAATTTCCCAGCCAGGATAAATGGCAAATGGCTTCTGTTTTTTACGACTTTTGGGTTGGGTAATGTGGTAGCTAAAGCGGGGAATATATTGGTCTTTTACGATAACATCTCTAAAGCGTTGGCTGTAGTGATACCAAAACAGTAAGTCGGCTCCGAGTTGAAACTCGTCACTGTGATGGAGGCAGAAAAAATGAAGGTCATTGAGAGTGGCGATCGCATTACAAATTTCCGTCGTCACCGACGTACTTAACTTGGTGATGGTTTCAACACGATAACAGAGGACCTGCCAATATTGAAATTCAAAGGCTTGGTCTGACTCCGCCTCTAAATAGGTTGCCAACTCCCAAGATAGAAGCGGTTGGTTGTCGCGACTTGGAAGCAAAAAATATAGAGGTTCGAGGCGGTAACTAATCTGACTCGGTGCATCGCGAATGCCGAGATCATCATGAATAAACTCGCCCAAGGCTTGGTCTGGGAGATGAAAGGGATGAATTTTAGACCCCTTTTTCGTTTTGAGTTTGTTTTGGGTTTCGACCCAGAGGTAAAAGCCTCCCCCTTGCACGAAGCCGAAGGCTTCGTCGGGAATCCAGGTTCCATGTAAGACCGGTGTCATATTAACCCCCCTGAATACATGACGATCGCGCCCTGGCGTGACCCACCGTTGAGCTGATTTTACGACAGGGATCGATTCAATGGGATCTAACCTGAGACGTCACCTGAGATTGATTCCATGAACTTACCCCTTCGACTCCGAAGAAACCCGTGACAAATCCTCTTCAGTGTATTCATTTCCGGGTAACTCCAAACAATACCCAGCCCCATACACCGTCTTAATATACTTGGGATGGCGAGGATCTGGCTCCAACTTGGTGCGTAAATGGCGGATATGCACCCGAATCGTCTCGATATCATCATTGGGATCATAGCCCCAGACTTCCTTGAGGATATCGCTCGGAGACACCGTCTGTCCGTGGCGTTGTAACAGACAATGGAGTAGCTCAAACTCCAAATGAGTCAGTTTAACGGTTTTATTGAACCAAATGGCTTCAAAGCGCTCAGGAACCAGCGTCAACGAGCCATAGTTGAGGATTTCCGTGTGTTTCGCCGCTTGGGGGATGCGATCGGTGCGTCGCAAGAGGGCGCGAACCCGCGCCAACATCTCCTCAATCTCAAAGGGTTTGGTCATGTAGTCATCAGCACCGGCGTTAAACCCTTCGACTTTCTCTTGGGTTTGCCCCAGGGCCGTCAACATCAACACCGGAATATCGGCTGTGCGATCGTCTCGGCGCAGCCGTTGACAGACCGTAAAACCATCGACCTTCGGCAACATCAAATCCAAGACAATCAAATCTGGAACCAGCTGCATGGCCAGAGCTTGCGCTTTTACACCATCTTCAGCTTGGCTTACTTCATACCCTGCCATTTCCAGGTTGATGGCAACCAGTTCGGAAATTGCAGGGTCATCGTCGATGACGAGGATCCGGGGCATCGTTTACAACTCTTGACAATCTATGGGCGCATCTCTTCTGTTTGGTTAAGGTTCATGACAAACCTTTACAGAAGACAAAAAAACCTTTACCGATTATACGCTTTGTTATTCGATTTCGTCAGAAAAATTTAAGAATTTCAGCAAATTGCCTGGCCCAGAGACCGCTTTACGCCTCGACGGAGGGTTGAACGGCCTGGCGGCTGAGAACTTGTCCTCCAGAGACCTGTAAAATTTGTGAACTGTTGAGCCACTGGGCATCAAACGCCCCCAGGTGAGTGGTGGAGATGAGGGTTTGGAAGCGATCTTCGATGGTTTCGAGGAGTTGATTTTGCCGGTGCAGATCCAACTCCGCGAGGACATCATCGAGGAGTAACACCGGCGGTTCCCCGACCACGGCCTCAATCAGTTGCAATTCCGAGAGTTTCAGGGCTAACACCAGAGTACGCTGTTGGCCTTGGGAGCCATAGCGTCGGGCCGGGGTGTCGTTAATCGAGAGCATCACTTCGTCTCGGTGTGGCCCGGTGAGGGTGGTTCCCTGGTGTTCTTCGGCGAGGTGGCGATCGCGCAATTGTTGCAAAAACCCCTGACGAACCGCCTCCGCATCGTTAAAATCGCGCACATCTTGCACCTGAGGCGCATAATCGACCACGAGAGACTCGGTTTGGCCACTAATCTCCCGATGCCAGGTTTGCGCTAACGGGGCCAACCGCTGAATCGCTCGCCAACGCCGTCGCATCACCCGCGCTCCCGCTGTAGCCAGTTGAAAATCCAACACAGAACGCATGGCTTCATCGCCCTTCTGAGTGCCGCTACGACGTTGTTTGAGCAGGGCGTTGCGGTGGCGTAAAATCTGGCTGTAGTCTTTTAACAGATGAGCGTAGAGGGGTTCGAGTTGAATCACGAGGCCATCCAACCAGCGGCGGCGATCGTCTGGGGAACCGCGCACTAAGTCCAAATCCAGACTAGAAAACTCCACCACGTTCAGCAATCCCAGGAAATCCACCTGACGGCGACAGGCTTGGCGATCGACGAATACGGTACGGCGGCCCGATCGCCGCAAACGAATTTCTAAGTCAATCTCCCCGGTGATGCGTTCTAAGCTGCCGCAAATTTGTCCAATGGCGGCGTCATTTTGCACCAACTCGCGATCGCTGGTGGCCCGTTGGCTTTTCAGCGTTGACAGTAGGGCCACACTTTCTAACAGATTCGACTTCCCTTGAGCATTATTCCCCACCAGAATCGTTTTCGGCGCGGTAAAGTTCACCGTTTGAGCCGTATAGTTGCGGAAGGCTTGCAGGTTCAGGGACTTCAAATACACGTTAACGCGAGGGATGAGAGAGCGTGGGGGGCCATCAGATCGCCATTAGCTGGCCATTAGCTAAAAATGGCGGGAACCCGTTGACGTAAGGCTTCGTTCAATTCCGGGAGGCGCGATCGCATTTCCCAATACCAGGCGACACGTTCGCGATAATGCAACGACAAGAGGCGATGATCTCGAACCCAGTCATAGGCGTTCTGGGCCAGTTGTCGCCGCCAGGGGGTATCTGTCACCAGACGGCGGAATTTCTCCTCAAACTGATCGAGGGTTTCGTATAATACCCCAGTTTGCCCATCTTGGACCGAACGAGCATAGACGGTCGGACTGGCTAACACCACAACCCCCTGGCCCGCCGATTCGATAAACTTAAGATCCGATTTCATGGAGTTGAACTCGGTGTTGATTAGGGGAAGCAGCGCCACATCCGCCTCTCTAAGCAGTTCCTGGTAACGAGGATAGGAACAGGTGGGTTCAAACCGCTTGTGAGGGGTGTCTAAGGCATCGAAAAATCGTTGATCATGGACAACTTGCACCTCAACGCGATCGCCCAACGGATCCAGAACCCGATTCATTCTATCAACTAGCGGTTGCCAATCCCGTTCTCGGTTCAAGGCACCAAAAAACACCGTCACCCGGCCATCCTGACGATACTCTCGTCGTGGTGGAAGTTCCAGGAGTTGATTGGGAAACACTTTGACGTAGGGATTAAACTGACGCAAAAACTCCGCTAGCGGTTCAGTGGAGGTTTGAATACAGTGACAACTACGATAGGTGATAAAATCCTCTTCAATATGCTCTTTCCAGAAGCGCGGATCATCATCAATCTCGACGACACTGAGATAGCCGGCTTGAATGAGTTGACGTTGTTTCTGTGCTGCATCGGCTTTTTTGAGGCGCGATCGCTGCCAAATAAAGACCTTTTCTTCCCCCGGTAATGCTGCATTGAGATTAACGGTATAGAGTTTCGCCTCAGTGCGAACTCCAGGAATCGTGCGAATACAGCGATCGGGTTGATAGACTCGCACTTGATCCGAGGCCATGGTAGAAATCATCACCGTCTGCACAAACAATCGTCTTAAAGGCTGATCTCGATGACAGGCTCTCACCACATAGGCTTCGGTTTGATTGCGTTTTGCATGGCTTTCTAGGGGGATATTATAGGCATCTAAAACTGGTTTGATTTGGTCTTGAAATGCTTTTGACTCTTCACTCTCTTCACCCTGACGTTCCATTTCAATGAGTTGTAAATCTGCTGCTGTAAAATATTTTTGAATCCCATCCACATCCAGTGTATCCTGATGTTTCCCCTGGAGTAAGCCTAAAATAGATCGCCAATGATGAGGGTTGGGAATGGTACAAATAACTTGTCCACCCCGTTTTAGCCATAGACGAATCGTTTGCAAAAACTTAACCGGTTCTGTCAATTGGGCTAAATTTTTAGAAATCAGCACACAGTCAACAGAACCCGGAGCAATGGTTAAATTAGCCAGTTGAGGAATTGGAGAGTAAAAAACCTGATCTAAGTTATTTTTTGCCGAAATGAGTTTCTCGCGACTATCATCAATACCAATATACTGTCCATGAGGATTGATGCGTTTATAAGCCAATCCTCGCTCTCCCGTCTCGCAACCAATTTCTAACACCAGTTTAGCATCCGGTGGAATCAGAGAAATTAAAGAATCCCTTAAATCCTGTTGACTAGCTGGGGTCTTTTTTCTTGACAGATGAATCGAGACTTGAGGGTGAGAATCGAGTTTGAGGCGTTCTAACTGCGCTTGATGTTTACGAAAAATATAGCGACGAACTTTCTGTTTTTGTTGCTCGCCTCCACGGAGATTAAAATGGTCAGCTAGGCTATCTTTGCGAATATGATAGTGCAAAACGGCTTCGGGAACCGGTTGTCCAATGAATCCTTGAAGTGCTAGGGCAACAAATAGCTCATAATCTTCTAATAAGAGTAAACTGGAGTCAAATCCTCCCACCATTTCTAAGGCTTTGCGGGATAGCAACGAATTAACATGAATAAATGGGGCTTTGAGCAGTTGTTCGATTGACCAAGGTTGTGCGGGAACCGTATACTGTGTATCCCCAAACAAGACCATTGTTGGATATAGTGGGCAGTATTCATCGGGGAGACTTTCGGCTTTTTGAACTAACGTTTCAATAGAACCTGAACTAAAGTAATTATCGGAATCTAGGGGTAAAATATAGTTGCCTTTAGAGACAGAAATTGCTAAATTTCGGGCAGCCGCTGCTCCTCGATGGTTGGCAGATTTGAGGAGAGAGAAGGAAAACTGCGATCGCAACTCTTCTAAATACTCAACCGTGCCATCGGTTGAACCATCATCAATCACAATATGTTCAAGATTGGGATACTTCGACTGTTGAACCGACTCCAACGCTCGGCGAATATAGCGTGTGTCGTTGTAGCAGGGGGTGATAATACTAACTAAGGGAGAAAACATAGGGGAAACAGAGGGAACAGGGAACAGGGAACAGGGAACAGGGAACAGGGAACAGGGAACAGGGAACAGGGAACAGGGGGAAGAAGGGAAGAGGCAAGAGGGAAGAGGGAAGGGGGAAGAAGACAAGAGGCAAGAGGCATAAACCCGCCCCTAACGCCTCCTATAAAATAGGGGTAATCTCTTGAGATTTTTCTCGGAGAATCGGGAGACGTTAATGTTAACGATCGCCCGTTCGTTGTAGTTGTTGGTGTTCGACGGCTTCAAAGAGAGCTTGGAAGTTGCCTTCGCCGAATCCTTGAGCTGTGAGGGTTTTTCCCTGAACCTGAATCGAACGGCGTTCGATAAGTTCAAAGAAAAATGTCGGTTCCTCAAAAATGGGTTCTGTGAAGGTTTGTAGAAGTAACGCCGGATGGTTTGCATCCTGCCAATCGACGAGAATTTCCGCCTCAACCAGTCGCTGCCAGTCTAGCGTTGACAAACAAAACCCCGGTTTTTGACGTAAGCCATCATAATAGGTTCCGGGAACCTTGAGAAAGGATAGCCCCAATTGTCGAAGTTGCCGAACCCAATGTAGGATATCGGGAGTCGTTAGAGCAATATGTTGAATCCCCGCTCCCCGATTGTGATCCAAAAACTCTTGAATTTGGGAATTGCCCGAAGTGGGTTCATTGATGGGGAACTGAACCCCAGTTTCAGGATGAACTAAGACTTGGGAATGGAGCGACGATCGCGCGGTGGCGATCGCAAACTGCTGTTTTGGCTGAAAGCCCAACACCTGACAATACCACTCTACCGCTGCCGGCAACTCTCCGGCCGGAACATTCAGCACACAATGATCGATCGCCACCACCGGGCCAAATTTCCCTCCCGTCTCCCTAACCGTCACCTCTTGCTCATCTTGCTCACCTTCGATGAGCGTATGTCGTAGAGAACCCCAAGCGGCGATTTGGGCCATCCGTTGCCCCGTCAACGAATCATGAGGCGGTATGAGAACCCTCACCTGGGGATGAGCGCAAATTTCCGCCAGATTTTGCACCCTCAGAGCGATGTCAGCCACCCCCGGAGGGTGTTTTTGCAAAAAGTCAGCAATGGGGCTGTTTAGCGAGACAGGAGACGAGAGATGAACCCGCAGATCCGCACAAGTGAGGTGTTCTTGCTGAGTCTCAGGGGTAGACAGACATGGCAGAGCCTCAAAGCCAAACAGATGCACAAACCAGTCACGCCAAACTCTTGCCGAATCAACGTAGAAGTGAACGTGGTCGATCTGTACCATATTCTATAAGAGACGCAGTAGATGAGATAGCAAAGTCGGTCAGGAGTCGCAAAAACTATGGGTGGACAGGTGACGGAACATGCAGAGGATTGGGCAACAAAGTGGGCCAATAGCTGGAGCGGGGGAACGATTGTTCACTGGGAAGATGTGAGTGAGGCCGATCGCCACCGCCTCAGAGACGCCACAACCGGGGAAACTCCCGAAGCCATCCTCTACCCCCACAGCGTCGAGGCCTTAACCGAAGCGATGCGGTTCGCCCATCGTCAAGGAATTGCTGTAATCCCGATGGGGAGCGGCTCTAAACTCCATTGGGGAGGACTCGTCGAGACGGCTCCTTGGGTGATCTGCACTCGCCACCTCGATCGCCTCGTCGAACACGCCGTGGGGGATTTAACCGTCACCGTGGAAGCCGGGGCAAAATTGAAGGACATTGAGGAAATTTTAGCGAAATCTCAGCAGTTCCTGGCGATCGACCCCACCTATGCCGATGATGCCACGATTGGCGGAATTGTGGCCACGGGAGATATGGGAAGTTGGCGACAGCGATATAACAGCATTCGCGATCGCCTCATCGGGATTTCCTTCATCCGTCACGACGGGGAACTCGTCAAAGCCGGGGGACGCGTCGTGAAAAATGTGGCCGGTTTTGATTTAATGAAACTCCTCACCGCCTCCTACGGAACCCTGGGGGTGATCACCCAACTCACCTTTCGTCTCTATCCCATCCCCGATACCTCACAAACCCTGATTCTGACGGGGGAACCCGCCCCAATTGGCGAGGCGGTTATGGCGATTCGCCGCTCATCGGTGGTTCCCACCGCCCTCGATGTTCTCTCGGGGGGCCTGGTGCAGGAATTGGGCCTTGGAAATGGGAAAAACGGCCATCGCCTCGCTTTAGCCATTCGCCTGCAAAACGTGGCTCCTAGCGTGCAACAACAGGGCGATCGCCTGCGGGAGTTAGCCGAGACGCTGACGTTAGAGATGAAACCCCTCAACGATGACGCTGAGCGGGAGTTTTGGCGGCGATCGCAGGCCCGGCTCGAACAAGGAACCTCGGGCGATCGCCTCTTGCTCAAATGGGGAGTCCGCCCCACCGCTATGATCACCACCCTAGCGGCGTTAGACAGCCTTCTAAGTCAGATTAAGGTTCCGGCCGAAACAGGACCCGCGATCGCCCGCTTCTACGCCGGAAGTGGCTTAGGACATCTCAACCTCCCCCGTTCCCGAGTCACCAGTCATCTTCTCGGACAACTGCGCCGTCACTGTCAAGCCAACGGCGGCTTCCTCACCGTACTAGAAGCCCCCCAATCCCTCAAACGTCAATGTGATCCCTGGGGCTATACAGGAAATGCTCAACGAGCCATGGCACAGATTAAACAGAAGTTTGACCCCCAAACTCGCCTCAGCCCCGGACGATTTATCGTTTAATGTTAGCCAGCCATCCGGGAGAAGCACCGAGAAATCGATATATGATTGAGGGCAACGTCAACAATGGTTTCTTGACAATACATCTGTTGACCACTGTTGACCACACATCTCTTGACAACACACCTATGAATAAGCTAAAACAGCAAATTTCTTTAGTTAGCGAACTCCTCTTTGCTCAGGATACCCGCGAGATCTATTCCAAATCCTTTTCCTTAACCGGCAAGCTTCTCAAGGAAATCTTTACATTACTTTGGATGGTCTTTTGCCTGATTTTTCTCGTCTTTTTCTGGGCCGGGCAATATGTCCGACAAATTACCTATAATACAAAAGTCTGGTATCAAAACCAGGAGAATCAGCATAGTGAAAATCGCTTTGCTGACTTAAGTAAATCGTTACTCGACGTGGGTTCCTCAGGAAGCCGCTACGTCATCAGCCAAGCCAAACAACAATTGGGGATTCAAGGGGATCCCAAACCCATCCCGGCGATCGCTCCCGTGGCCACCGTCAACGCAGAAACCGTCTCTGATGATGACACCAGTGATGACGCAACTGATGACACCAGTGATGACGCAACTGATAACGCCAGCGAAGATGTCACCTCAGAACCCGAACCCCAATCTCCTGAACCCACCGCAGCGTCTCCCAAACCCGAACCCCAATCTCCCGAACCCAGTGAAATCGCCGATCCCTTCGACTCAGCCGACGACTCAAAACCCAACGAAACCCCCTAACCCCCAAACTTAAACGCTCAAGGTAGGGGCAAAAACTTCCCCTACCCCATTGCCCTCTCCCCCCCTCTTGCCTCTTGCCTTTTGCCAGGAAAGGGCGACCATAAAGGTACGCCCCTACGTTGTTTCTGTTCCCTGTTCCCAGATCCGCTGTTCCCTGTTCCCTTCTCCCCCATGACCTCCATCCCCGCCAAAGACAGTAACTTTCTCAACCAAAACCCCCAT
>LSZA01000136.1 GCA_001637315.1 Phormidium willei BDU 130791
CACGAGCCATGGTGAGCCAGTTTTGGATTAGGGGATGGGGGGGGACGTAAACTCGCAGTTTGTCGGTCATGGGTTTGTTGTTTGGGGATAGGGGTATTTTAGGGGATGAGGGGGAGAAGGCAAAAATAGGCAAGAGAGGGCAATGGGGGGTTGGGGCGAACGGTCAGAAACCGGGTGTCTTGGAGACACTCGGTTTCTTGCTGGGGGTTAGGGTTGGGGCGAATGGTCAGAACCGGACACTCGGTTTCTTTCTTTGGGCCTGGGGTTAGGGTTGGGGCGAATGGTCAGAACCGGACACTCGGTTTCTTTCTTTGGGCCTGGGGTTAGGGTTGGGCTAGGGCTTGGCCGGCGAGCCAACTGGTGGTCCAGGCGTTTTGGAAGTTGAAGCCGCCGGTGATGCCGTCGATGTCGAGGAGTTCTCCGGCGAGGTGTAGATGGGGACAGATACGACTTTCTAGGGTTTTGAAGTTGATTTCTTTGAGGTTGATGCCGCCGCAGGTGACGAATTCGTCTTTGAAGATGCCTTTGCCGCTGAGGGGATATTGACTCTGGAGGAGTTGCTGGTTGAGGCGGTTCATGGCTTTTTTAGAGAGTTCGGCCCAGCGGGTTTGGGGGTCGATTTCGACGGCGTTGAGGTGGTAGTTCCAGAGTCGTCGGGATAGGGGAATGGGGGAGACACTGCCTAGGGTTTTGCGGGGGTGGTCGGCTTTTTGGCGGTGATAGATCTGATTGAGGGTTTCGGGGTTGTGTTGGGGGAGCCAGTTAAGACGGATTGAGGTTTGATAGTGGCAGTCGTGGAGGGTTCTGGCTCCCCAGGCAGAGAGTTTGAGGACGGCGGGACCGCTGAGTCCCCAATGGGTAATCAGGAGAGGGCCTTGTTGTTTGAGTTTGCTGTCAGGGAGAGAAATCTCGACGTTGGGGACGCTGATGCCAGCCAGTTGGGTGAGTTGGGGGTCGCGAATGTTGAAGGTAAAGAGGGAGGGGACGGGAGGAATGAGACTGTGGCCGAGGCTTTGGGCGAAGCGATAGCCGCTGGGATGGCTACCGGTGGCCAGCAGGAGGCGATCGCACTCTCGTGGGTCGCCATGACGTAGGCTGACTCTAAAGCCCCCAGAATGACGCTCAACGGCTTGGACGGGGGTTTGGGTTTCTAGGGTGATGCCGGCCTGTTGGGCAGTCTGTAGGAGACATTGGGCGATGGTGTCGGAGTCGTCGGTGGTGGGAAACATCCGTCCGTCGGCTTCGGTTTTGAGGGCAACGCCGTGATCTTGAAACCATTGGATGGTGTCGCGGGGTTGGAAGCGACTAAAGGGACCTCGTAGGGCTTTGGCCCCGCGAGGATACTGTTGGGCGAGTTCTTTGGGGTCGAAACAGGCATGGGTGACGTTGCAGCGTCCTCCGCCGGAGATACGCACTTTGTGGAGGGGATGGCGGCTGGCTTCGAGGATGGTGATGGAGAGGTTGGGGGTGTGGGTGGCGGCGGTGATGGCCCCGAAGAATCCGGCGGCCCCGCCGCCGATAATGATGATGCGTTGCACGTTGGTTGCTGATTAGGGATCTGTTGTTGAGGGAGTGTGGTCGGGGAGGTGTGGTGGGGGTCTGAGTGGGACTGCTATAGTGACAGGCGATCGCCTACTTGATTTTAGTCATGTTTATATCGTTACTGTTAGCGGCTTCGATGAGTTGGACGCCGATTCCTGAGTTGGCGGGCCAGGGAGTGGTGTTGAGTCAACGCATTGGCGATGGGGTGGGAGAAGCTTGTCGTCGGGTGGCGATCGCAACGGATCAGACGTTATACCTGTATCCTCGCCCGGTGATGATGGGGGATGGCAATACTCGGGGGGAAACGGCCATTGTGGGGGTATTCTCCGATGAACAAATCCAGTTGCTACGGGCCAATGTCCCCGGTGTTGATGGGGATGACCGGCTTTGGCATGAAATCATCGATAGTATTGGCAATCGGGGCTATATTTTGGCGTTTGATCCGATGACGGCACAATCAACGTTGCGCTTTTGTTTTTAACGGCTTTTGTCCTTAACCGCGACGACCGCTGAGATCGACTTGGGTGAGAGGATGACGAGGTTGGCGCAATGGCAATTGTCACCTGAAAAACCAATTCTGCGGAAACTGTCGTATAAAATATGTAGAAGCTTTTAGCATTTCGATTCACACCTGAGACTTCAGTGAGGAGAACGAGATCCACTATGACCCCACAGCGAACTGTTAACTATCTGTCTAAATGGCTCGGTACCATCGCATCGGGTGCCGCGGCTATGGTCTTCCTCAGTCCGGGGATGGCGATCGCTCAAGATGAGATCGCCTATCGTCTCCGCGTCAATCCTAATCTCCAAGTTCCTCCTCTCGGCGAACCTGGGGAGTTTTTGCCCGGTGGCGATGTGGTTCCTCCTGAACTCCCCGGTGATCCTGACGCTCAACCCGATCGCATTGGTAAACCCAACTCACGGATTGAACTGCGGTTGAGTGAACGTCGGGTGTATCTTTATGAAGATGATGAGGTCGTCGCTAGTTATCCTGTGGCGGTTGGGAAGCCTGGTTGGGAAACGCCGGTGGGTGAGTTTCAGGTTACCAATATGGCGTTAGATCCGGTTTGGGAAAATCCCTGGACGGGTGAGTTGGTTCCCCCTGGACCCAATAGTCCCATTGGCCCGGCGGTAATTGTCTTCTATGAGGGTAATGATTGGATTGCTTTTCATGGAACTCCCAATGAGGAGTTGATTGGCCAGGCGGTGTCTCATGGTTGTGTGCGGATGCGGAATGATGACATTCTGGCGATGTATGAACAGGTGAACCCTGGAACGCCTGTGGTGGTGTCTCAGTAGGGTCTTTTCGTACAATCGACGACTCTCTACCCCGAGGTCTTAGCCGATCTCGGGGTTTTTGTGGCTAGGGATGGTCTCCCCCTCATCCATGGCTGCCAGGATGAGCCAGCCGAGAGTGTTAATGCGGGCATCGAAGAGGGTGACGTCAATCAGATGAAAGAGGGTTGTAGCGGCAAAGGCCAGCAGCAAGATTAGGGGAATGAGATTGTTCTGAGATCTTAGGGGTCGGATGTGGTTGAGGTGGTTGGCACTGCGATAACAAACCCAGCCTACGCTGAGATAGAGAAGTAGGGTGGCGGGGAGGCCGGTTTCGGCTAACAGCATCAGAGGCAGGTTATGGGGATGTCCGAGCCATTGTCCGCTGTGGTCTTGGTAGAGTTGGGAGAAGTGACGCAGTCCCCAACCCCAGATGGGGCGATCGCCGCTTAAGTCCCAGGCAAATTGCCATTGGCTAATGCGTAAGGTTTCAATGGGGCGATTGGGGTAGAGGTCATCGTTGAGACGCGCCCAGATGGCTCTGGGAACGATTTGCTGTAGGGGGGATTGGAGAGGGGTCGGACCAAAGGCGGCCCCGAGGATGAGGGCGGCTATGACCCCAACGGCAGCGATGAGCCAACGCCAGCCTAGGAGTACAGCGTAGGTGAGGGCGATCGCGATCGCAACGGCCCAACCATTACGGGAGGAGGTGGCGAATAGGACGAGGCTGTTAGCTAAGACTAATCCTCCCCAACCCCAGATGGCCCGGGGCCAGGGATGATGGGCGGGACGGGTTCGCCAGGCTTGAACGGTGAGTCCGACACTGAGGGTCCAGGCGATGACGCTGAAGTTGGCTAGGGGGTTGGCGTAGCCGAAGACGGATGACATCCGACCTGGGGGAGTTCCACCGGCTTCGAGTTGCCAAGAGATGAGCCAACCCCAATCGATGGGACCATGCCAACCGAGGTACTGTTGGCCGAGGCCGATGAGGGCGACGGGGAGGGAGGAGAGGGCGATCGCTTCGGCGAGTTGTTGTTGTTGTTGGGGTTGCTGAATGAGGGAACGACTGGCGATGAAGATGGCGATGAAGGGCAGAAAATTGGCTAATCCGAGAAGGGCTGTTGGGGGATCTTCGGCCTGTAGGGCTGAGAGGAGGAAGAGTAGGGAGAGTAGGGCCAAACTCCAGGTGAGAGGCTTTTGTAAGTGCGATCGCCCCTCCCGCCACCAGGACCAGCTACAAACGGCGATGATGGCTAGTCCTCCCAATAGGGGACTCAAGGGAAGCACTAGCACTCCGGCGCACATCAGCCGCCAAGGGATGTTCTTTTGTGTCTCTAGCCTCATCGCCATGGGTCAACGGTTAATGGTTGATACGTCACGTCTATAGGTCACGTCTATGGGTCACGTCTAAAAGTTATCTTTTCGTCCCCGCAACCGGGCAAAGGTTTGTACGGAATCGTGACTTTGAACGGTCTGTTGTAGGCTGGGATGGTCCCAACGGAGAAAGGGATTGGTTTGTTTTTCCAGGCCGATGAGGGAAGGAACTGTGGGTTCGTGACGCGATCGCGCCGCTTTAACCTCTGCGAATCGTTGCTGAAGGGCGGGATTCTCGCGATCAACGGTTAGGGCAAATTGGAGATTTTTAAGGGTATATTCATGGGCGCACCAGATGCGGGTGTTTTCGGGGAGATTCCGTAATTTGTCCAGGGAGGTGACCATTTGGGCTGGGGTTCCTTCAAAGAGTCGCCCACAACCGCCGACAAAGAGGGTATCGCCACAAAAGAGTTCGCCGCGATCGTCGGCATGGGTGGGGGGGAAATAATAGGCGATATGACCGCGAGTATGGCCGGGAACGAAATAGATGTGGGCGGTTCGTCCGGCAAAAGAGATGCGATCGCCTTCCTCTAGGAAGATGGACTGGCCTGGGATGCGCCCTTTATCTTTTCGTCCACCATAGATGGTAAGGTCGGGGAAGGCCTGTTGCAGGGATGGGTTCCCACCGACATGATCGGCATGGTGATGGGTGTTGAAGATGGTAGTGAGGGTTGCGTTGAGTTGCTGGAGTTTGTCTAAGACGGGGGCGGCTTCGGCGGGATCGACAACGGCGGCCACCTGACGGGGGCGATCGTACAAGAGGAAGATATAGTTGTCGGATAGGGCGGGAAGTCGATAAATCTCCATAGTCGGGGTGAGATGTGAGTTGGGGCGATGAATTTGACTTAACTTGAGTTAACCTAACATGAGTTAACCTAATATGAGTGTCTCCAGAGGGATATCGGTAGGGGTAAATTATGGGTCAAGCTTTGCAGGGAAAGACGATTGGCTATTGGCGATCGCTAATTGATTCATGTTTAGATAGTCATGTGATTAGCCATCAGGATTATTTAAAATTAACCTGCTTACTCTTGTCCGGTCAAGGGTTGTCTGCGGAAGATTATCAGCAAATTAACGCAATTTTTGATCGCATACAATTAGGGCGAATTCAGATTGTTTATACTTGATTTTTGGGTTTTGAGGGTATATCAGAAGTCTAAAACATAAAATCAACAAGTTTTGGATGCTGTTTGGGGATATAATTTAAAATAGAACCTGGATGGACTCGATTCATGGGAATGGACGTCGATTTTGAGCGATCGCAGATCACACTCTCTATTATTATTCCGATTTATAATGAGGAAGATAACTTGGCTTGTCTATTGAGGCGAGTCATGAAAAGCCTGAAAATCCCCAATTTGAGTTATGAGATTATCTGTGTTAATGATGGAAGTTGCGATAAAAGCCTGGAAAGACTTATTAGCTATCATCACAAAAATCCTGCTATAAAAATTGTAAACTTATCCCGTAATTTTGGCAAGGATATTGCTCTTAGTGCCGGTTTAGATTTTGCTCGGGGGGCAGCGGTGATTCCCCTGGATGCAGATTTACAAGACCCTCCTGAACTTATTTCTGTCCTGGTAGCAAAGTGGCGAGAAGGCTATGATGTTGTCTATGGAACTCGCCGCGATCGTCACGGAGAAACTTGGTTAAAACGTTTTAGTGCTACTCATTTTTATCGCTTGATTGGGCGAGTTAGCAAGGTTCCGATTCCCGAGGATACCGGGGACTTTCGCTTGATGGATCGACGGGTGGTGGAGGCTCTCAAACAACTTCCGGAACGGAACCGATTTATGAAAGGGTTATTTGCTTGGGTCGGCTATCGACAAATTGCGATTGATTATGATCGCGATCCTCGCTATGCGGGAAAAAGTAAGTGGAATTACTGGAAACTCTGGAATTTTGCCCTTGATGGAATTGCGGCTTTTAGTTCGTTACCCTTAAAGGTTTGGAGTTATGTTGGACTGGTGATTTCCTCGATGGCTTTGGTTTATGCTATTTTTTTAGTGATTCGTACTCTAATTTCTGGAATTGATGTTCCTGGCTATGCGTCACTGATGGTAGCAGTCTTATTTTTAGGTGGGATTCAGTTGATTAGTTTGGGGGTCATTGGTGAGTATTTAGGACGGGTTTATGAAGAGGTCAAAGGCCGTCCTTTATATTTGGTTCGGGATCTCTATGGTTTTGAAGATCCAGGAAATAACGGCCAAGTCTCCCCATTGAGTCAATCTCGGAGAGAGGAGCGATGAGTCAATCACCCCGTGGGGGTACGCCGATTCAATGGCTGGTGTTCGGCATCGTGATCAGTGTGCTGGCGATGTATGGTTTGAGGGAACTCGATCCTGAACAGGTGCGATCGGGGTTAGAGGGGGCCGGTTGGTGGGCGCCCCTGTTTTATTTAGTTCTGTATAGTCTAGGAACGCTGTTATTGTTGCCTTCAACGCCTCTGAATTTAATGGGAGGCGCCTTGTTTGGAGTGGTTTTGGGAACGGTTTGGAGCAGTTTGGGGGCGATTTTGGCGGCGATGATTGCCTTTGGGTTTAGTCGAACGGTGGGGCGCGAGGCGATCGCCCGACGGATGGGCCAGGGTTGGCAGGCTTTGGATGCGGAACTCCAGCAGGGAGGGATGTTTTATCTGTTTGCGATTCGCCTGTTGCCGATTATTCCCTATGGTGTGGTTAATTTTGCGGCGGGGTTGAGTGGAATTGGGGTTCGGGACTATCTCGTCGGTACGTTACTCGGAACGGTTCCGGGAATCTTGCCAATTGTGATGTTGGGGAGTTCCGGACGTCAGGCCCTAGAAACGGGGGAGGTTTGGCCGGTGTTTGGGGCGTTAACCTTGACGGGGATGTTGGTGGTGGGAGCGACGGTTTATCGACGCCGACGGCGAGGGCCGAGAGATGGTGATGGGTTTTGAGCTTCTCAGGACATTTGTGGAGATGGGCGATCGCAGGACTTGCAGCCTGGGAATGAGGCGGTCGGCCCAGGCGATCGGGTTTCATGTGAGGCTCCCACTCGCCGAAAGAGTGTGCTACCTTGGCATAAGCTAGGAGGGACTTTAGGGACAAATTGCTCGATTCTGGGCTGAGTCTGATAGTCCTAAGGTTTTACTCAAGCTGGGGGTCCCTGTTCCTCTCGCAGACCATCATGGACGTGATTACTGATGAGTTGACTGTCGTGGCAAGTTTTGTTATCCAACGTGACCGGGTGGTGGTTGGCAAGACCCTTGGTGATCCGCCAACGGGCCTAGGTGGGGTAGCGTTGGGATATGCTTGTGATCAGTTTTTAAAGGGTCTTTGCTGTACTTCACCTTGATGAGAACTGCTATGACTGTCAACGCTCGTGTGGCCTCGCCAAAGATTTCGATTTTAGTCAGTGATCTCTCGAAACAGGGGGCTGGACGTTGGGGTGGGGCGGTACGAACGTTTTTGTTGGCCCAGGCTCTGGAACGAATTGGGGCCAGGGTCAAGATTTACGGATTTGTGTTTGGGGATGATCCGGGTGAACCGACGGTGAGTGAGGTTCCCATGGTCACGGTTCCGGGTGAGTATTATCCGGGGTTTATTGGGCGATCGCGGGCGTTGTTGAAGCAACTCGATGCTGATATTATTTATGCGCTGCGCCCGAAACCAACGACGCTGGGGCTGGCCTTATGGCATAAACGTAACACGGGCTGTCAGGTTATTTTAGATATCGATGATTGGGAGTTAAGTTGGCATGGAGGCGATCGCTATCGCTATCGTCCCAGTCTTAAACAATTGGCGAAGGATATCCTGAAACCTCGGGGGGCCTTGCGATATCCAGATCATCCCCTGTATCTGCGTTGGATGGAGTCTCGTGTCTGTGAGGCTGATGCGATTACGGTTCATACTCAGTTTTTGCAAACTCGTTTTGGTGGTGTCAAAATTCCCAATGGCAAGGATACGGAGTTGTTTAATCCCCAGGCTTATGATCCGCAACTGAGCCGACAGGCGTATGGACTCTCAGATTATCGCATTTTGATGTTTCCAGGGGCACCTCGCCCGTATAAGGGGATTGAGGATGTTTTGCAAGCTCTCGATCGCCTTGATGATCCGACGCTACGGTTGGTGATTGTGGGCGGGAGTCCTTATGATGATTATGATCAGCAGTTGAGGCAGCGATGGGGGCGTTGGATTATTCAACTTCCACCCCAACCGGTGACCAAAATGCCGTTTGTGGTGGCGGGGGCTGATATTATTGTGGTTCCTCAACGGGAAACTCCGGCGGCGTTGGCCCAGTTTCCGCTTAAGCTTACGGATGGTATGTCTATGGCAAAACCGATTCTAGCCACTCGGGTTGGGGATATTCCCGAAATTCTGCAAGATGCTGGGTATTTAGTGGAACCGGAGGCCCCTGAGGCGATCGCCCAACAGATTCGTTGGATTCTGGATCATTTTCAGGACGCACAACAGCGGGGTGCATCGGCACGACAGCGCTGTATTGAACATTATAGTATTGAGGCGATGTCGGGGTTACTCTCGGACGTGGTGCGATCGCTACAATTGTCCTGAAATTTGTCAACCGTTTGTGTCGTCTTTAACGTCCACTTTGCTTTCGGTTTTATGTCTCCCAATAAGCTTTTACTTAAAGTTGCTCTGCAATCGCCATATTTATTTATAGGAACCATCCTACTGGGATTCTCAGGGGCGGTTTTTAATAGTGTCAGTGTGACGTTGATTGTTCCTTTGATTTTGTCCCTTTTGGGACAAGA
Source organism: Phormidium willei BDU 130791 (assembly GCA_001637315.1). Lineage (GTDB taxonomy): Bacteria > Cyanobacteriota > Cyanobacteriia > Cyanobacteriales > Geitlerinemataceae > Sodalinema > Sodalinema willei. Next base: position 8,924 of record LSZA01000136.1, read on the forward strand.
GACGACGGTGATGGGAGGGATGCCCCCCGTCATTCAACAAGCGATGGGTTTTGCGGATAATCTCTCGGGGAATTATCGGGTCGCAATCTTAACTGGGGTTGTTTTCTTGGCGATCGCTTTGAAAAACTTTTCGGGCTATGCGAGTAGTTTGGTGGGAACGGCTTTGGGACAATCTATTTCGCGGACGCTGCGGTATGAAGGGGTAGATGTCTTCTTGAATGTTGATGTTGATTTTTATTCCAACAACAAGATTGGCGACATCATGAATAAACTGAATGCGGAAATGGCTCGTACGTCTGCCGCCATCCGCTCGTTTAGTAATCTTGTGGTTTCAGGAATTACGATTTTATTTTTTGTGGCTATTTTGGCGTCAATTTCTTGGCAATTGACCGTCACATCTAGTGTAGTTTTAGGGTTGGTTGTTCTGGTTAATCAGGTATTTATTAAGCGAGCCAAGAAATTTGGACAACAGTTAACCCAAGATTCTCGAGCTTTAACCAATAAACTCATCGAAACTCTCTATGGAATCAACTTAATTAAGACTGTTGCGACAGAAGATTTGGAGTTTGATCGGCTCAAGAAATTGATTTATGCTCGTGAACGAAGTGAGTTTAAATCTCAAGCCAACTCGGCTGTTATTTCTCCGATTAATGAAACAGCGGGTATTATGGCACTGCTCATGATTGTTTTGGCAGCTCGCTATCTCTTTGTTGAGCAAATCGAAGCTCTGTCAGCGGTTATTTTGACCTATTTATTGCTCCTGTTTCGCCTGTTGCCGGTGGTGAGTACAATTAATAATATTCGCAGTGGTTTATCGAATAAAAGCGCTAGTATTTTAGTTGTTTCAGACTACCTAGATCGGACGAATAAGCCATTCATGAAAAATGGTTCAATCCCCTTTGAAAAACTCAAAAAAGGAATTAAATTTGAGTCTGTTGATTTTAAGTATGGCAGTGGAAACCAAGACTTGGCACTGCGAGGGATCGACTTGTGGATCCCTCGGGGAAAGACGGTGGCATTGGTGGGAAGTTCTGGGGCAGGAAAATCGACATTAGCAGACTTAATTCCTCGTTTTTATGATCCCTGTGGTGGGCGAATTAAATTTGATGATCAAGACTTACGCAATTATGATATGAAAACCGTTCGTCGCCGAATGGGGATTGTGAGTCAGGATACGTTTCTATTTAATAGTTCGGTTTTGTATAACTTGACGTATGGTTGTGAATGGGCGGGTGAAGCTGAAGCGATCGAAGCGGCTAAACGGGCGAATGCTTATGAATTTATTATGAATTTACCCCAGGGGTTTGATACTGAAATTGGCGATCGCGGAGTGATGTTATCGGGGGGACAACGACAACGCCTGGCGATCGCCCGGGCCATCATCCGTGATCCCGAAATCTTGATTCTCGATGAGGCGACTAGCGCTCTGGATACCTTGTCGGAACGGTTGGTTCAGGAGGCGATCGAACAACTGTGTCATGATCGCACCACAATTGTCATTGCTCACCGTCTCTCGACTATTCGTAATGCGGATCAAATTGTGGTGATGGAACGGGGAGAAGTGGTTGAGGTGGGATCTCACGCCTCTCTGTTAGACCATGATAGTTATTATGCAACCTTGTACCAGGCTCAGTTCTCTCAGGATAATGAGGATGCGATTCAACAAGCTCGTAAGGAAACGTTAATCAATACCTCCTATGAGGTGCGAACCCGTCTCAACCCGATGATTGGTTTTCTGAACTTGTTGGTTGATGATATTGTGGATTCTCCTGAAGAACGTCAGGAACTCACTCAAGAGGCGTATGAGTCGGCTGTCCGTCTTCTGAAAACATTACAGTTTCTTGAAAGTAGTGCCAGATCTCAGTAGAATGATCTATCAAACGTTTCATTGTTGTTGTTGATTCTAATCAGACTAACTTAGGCTAAAGCCAGATGCTGCTGGATCTGGCTTCGATCAGAACCTGATTGGGCAAGTTAATCGATGGGTTCCGTTGTTTTTTACGTTTGGTTCTCTCATGCTAGTTCTTCTAATTTTCTTTATTCTCTTCCTGGTTCTGGTGGCTTTTACCCCTTTGTTGGGGTATTCCGATCAAAAATGGATTCTTCCGTTTATGTGGGGGTTATTTGCCCTATTTACTCTGGCAGGATGGGCAGTGTTTCTGGGGATTGGTTGGTTAAACTTTTAAGATTCTGGTGACTGTAGCCATTGAGTGAGTTGTGGTGTCAGGGGCTGACGCTGACGGGTTTTGGGGTTAATACAGACGTGATGAGTCGAGGCCTGACTGACTGGGCGATCGCCTCCGACTGTATAGATGGTGTAGTTGACCTGAAACTGACTCGCCTCAAGGGGGCTGGGGACGACTTTGATGGTGATCTCGTCTCCTAAACACAGAGGTGCAAAAAAGCGAATCTGAGCTTCAATAATAGGAATCGCCAGTTCACCCTCGGCTAAGACTTGGGCCAAGTTAATCCCCGCTTGAGCGATGGCGGCTTCATAGGCGTAGTGACAAATCGAGAGTAAACGGGCAAAGTAGACCACGCCGGCCGCGTCAGTATCTTCAAGACGAATGGTATGCTGGTAGGTCATCAAAAATCTTGCGAATTACCTCGGGTGAACCATTATCGCGATAGGGTCGTCGGAGTTGTTCTAGCATGATACCCGAGAGTTGACTCGACCTGAGTCGGGTCTTGGGGGCCAGAATGTTCGATAATATGGGTGTTTCTACTCCAGTCCACGAACTTCAGGACGCGCGATGGTTCGATCTGAAATTTTCAGCCGGGCAAGACAAGGGAATGCCGATGCCTTGGCCGCCCTGATGAATCACTCTTTGCAAGCGAAACAGATCACGGTGAATGTCAGCGTGCAAGACCAGAGTATGGTGGCGATCGCGACGGGACAAACGGCGCCGGATCGGGCCTTTATGGTCAATTTTATCTGTCGGGGATTGCGAAAACTCGAAGCTGACTCGATTCGTAAGGTCACGATTGTTGGCTATCTCAATGGGGGGACGATTCCCTTATGGCGGGAGACGATACAACTGGATACGACTGAGGGGGCTGAGTATCCACCGCTGTTCTCTGAGATGCCGGATTCCCCTTCTTTCTCGCCGGTTCAGTCTCCGGTGGCCTATCCTGCATCTCTAACTCCAATTGCGTCTCGTCGCCGTCGCCAGCCTCCGACGGTCTTGTCACGGCTGAGAACGCTGTTGGGGGTGCTGTTATTTGTGATGGTGAGTGGTGTGGCGATCGCGGTGGCGGCGTTAGTGAAGCTGTTAACGGCTCTGCTAGCTGAAAATTCGATCTATAGTATCAATCTCCTCGGAGATTTATTTCGAGGCATTGAAATTGTAGAAGTGTTTAATGTTCTGGTTTTTGCAATTTTAGGGTTAGGCTTAGGGGTGGCAACGGCGTTCATCCCGCGCTATCTAGGGATTCGTTTGAATGCACTGGTGATTATCCTGCTGTTACCGACCCTGTTGAGTTTCGGGACGATCATTCGCTATGACAATTGGATCAATGAGTTTGCTGCGAATGAAGCGATTTCAGTCACTGAGTCGAGATTAAAAACAGATCGCTATCTCTATGAAAGAATTGAGGAAACGGGGATTTGGGGCTTTTATCTGCATACGGCTCGTTACCCGAGTCTCCCACTCTATGTACGACAGTTTGAGGAACGAGATCCCCTTGAATCAGACGCGGTTTCCCGAGTTGAACGACAGGTGGGGATGAATCCTGATGATCTCTCTCTCCTCTTTTCGGTCTGTATGTGGGGGATTCGTGGTTTTTACTTTCTTGTGTCGATGATTACTGTGATTGGTCATTTTGGCCAAGGGATTGATCTGGCTGATCGCCTCTCGGGACGAGTGGGGATGTCACCGCAGACTGAGGTGGATCTGGCTGGGAATCAGCCAGAGTAAGTTGGGGAAATAAGTCGGGTCAGTAAGTCGGGTTA
>LSZA01000137.1 GCA_001637315.1 Phormidium willei BDU 130791
ATGCTACGCCTCAGACGCTGGGAGGTGAAGCCGCCGCGCGCTGGAGGCGCAGCGTCCGGCGCGCGGGCCCGAGGACAAGGCTGTGACCGCCCGCGCGCGCTTTGCGGGACTCCGCGCGGCTGCTAGGCTTCGGCCCATGCCGTTCACCATCGATCACTCGGCCTGTCTGGCCGCCGAAGTCGGCAAGGGCGGGCTCGACCCGGCGAGCTTCGAGCAGGGGCTGAGCGCGCTCGCCCCGGCCGTCGCGCGCCTGGCCGCGCAGCGCGACGACGGCAGCCTTGCGCTGCTGCAGGTGCCGGACCGCGGCGACGACCTGGGCGCGGTGCGCGACGTGGCCGGCACTTTGATGGAGGCCTGCAGCCACGTGGTGGTGCTGGGTACCGGCGGCTCCTCGCTCGGCGGCCAGACGCTCAACGCCCTGGTCGACCGCGGCTTCGGCCCGCCGGCCGGGCGGCCGCAGCTCATCTTCCTCGACAACATCGACCCCGACAGCTTCTCGGCGCTGTTCACCTCGGTGGACCTGGCGCGGCTCGGGGTGATCGCGATCTCCAAGTCGGGCGGCACGGCCGAGACGCTCTGCCAGTTCGCCATCCTGCTGCATGCCCTGCGGCGCGAGCTGGACGAGTCGCGCCTGGCCGCGCGGGTGGCGGTGATCACCGAGCCGAAGGACTCGCCGCTCAAGGCCCTGGCCGAGCGCTTCCGCCTGCCGACCCTGGACCACGACCCCGGCGTCGGCGGACGCTTTTCGGTGCTGACCAACGTCGGGCTGCTGCCCGCCTGCCTGGCCGGCCTGGACCTGGAGGCGCTGCGCGCCGGCGCCGCCCAGGTGCTGGACGCCACCCTCTCGGCCAGCACGACACAGGGCGCGGCGCCGGCGATCGGGGCGGCGGTGTCGGTCGGCTTGCAGCGGGCCAACGGTGTCACCCAGACGGTGCTGCTGCCCTACCTCGACCGCCTCGCCCACTTCGGGCTCTGGTACCGCCAGCTCTGGGCCGAGAGCCTGGGCAAGGACGGCCAGGGCACGACGCCGATCCGCGCCCTGGGCACGGTGGACCAGCACAGCCAGCTCCAGCTCTACCTGGCCGGCCCCTGGGACAAGATGTTCTCCGTGCTGCGCCTGGACACGCGCGGCGAGGGCCGGCGGGTCGACCCGGCGCTGCTCGACGACCCGCGCCTGGCCTACCTCGCCGGCCGGCGCATGGGCGACCTGCTCGACGCCGAGGCGCGGGCCACCGCCGACACGCTGATCCGCAACGGCCGGCCGACCCGGCGCATCCTGCTCGACGCCCTCGACGAGGAGACGCTGGGCGGGCTGTTCATGCACTTCATGCTGGAGACGATCCTGGCCGCCCACCTGTTGGACGTCGACCCCTTCGACCAGCCGGCCGTGGAGGAGGGCAAGGTCCTGGCCCGCGAGTACCTGGAGCGCAGCCGGCCGTGAGTCTGTTCGATCGCGAGGCCGATCCGGCCGGGTCGCAGGCCGCGGCCGGCGCCGGGGTGCAAGCCGGGGCGGAGGCGCCGCGCGTGCTGCGCCGCCTGCCCGAGACCCTGGTCAACCGCATCGCCGCCGGCGAGGTGATCGAGCGGCCGGCGGCGGCCGTCAAGGAGCTGGTGGAGAACGCCCTCGACGCCGGCGCCGGGCGGATCGAGGTGCTGCTGCGCGACGGCGGCCGGGCGCTGATCGCGGTGACCGACGACGGCTGCGGCATGGACCCGGCGGCGCTGGAGCTGGCGGTCGAGCGGCACGTCACCTCGAAGCTGCCGGGCGACGACCTGGTGCACATCCGCAGCCTGGGCTTTCGCGGCGAGGCGCTGCCCTCGATCGGCGCGGTGGCGCGGCTGACGCTGACCAGCCGACCGCCCGGCGCGGCCGAGGCCTGGAGCCTGGCCGTCGAGGGCGGGCGCAAGGCAACCGCGCGGCCGGCCGCGCATCCGCCGGGCACGCGGGTCGAGGTGCGCGACCTCTTCTACGCCACGCCGGCCCGGCTGAAGTTCCTGAAGTCGCCGCGCGCCGAGCTGCAGGCCTGCCGCGACACCCTGGTCCGCCTGGCCATGGCCCATCCGCAGGTCGGCTTCACCCTGAGCGACGGCGAGCGCAGCCTGCTGCGCCTGGACCCGGTCGCCGCCGCCCCCGGGCCGCGCGGCCTGCTGGAGGCGCGCCTGAAGCGCCTGTCCCTGCTGATCGGCCGCGACTTCGCCGACAACGCCCTGGCGGTCGAGGCCGAGCGCGAGGGCCTCCGCCTGACCGGGCTGATCGGCGTGCCGACCTTCAACCGCGCGACGGCCCAGCATCAGTACCTCTTCGTCAACGACCGGCCGGTGCGCGACCGCCTGCTGCTCGGCGCCCTGCGCGGGGCCTTCGCCGACTTCCTGGCGCGTGACCGCCACCCGGTGGCCGCCCTCTTCCTGGAGGCCCCGGCCGAAGCGGTCGACGTCAACGTGCATCCGGCCAAGGCCGAGGTGCGCTTCCGCGAGGCGGGGGTGGTGCGCGGCCTGATCGTCGGCGGCTGCAAGCACGCCCTGGCCGAGGCCGGGCACCGGGCCGCGACCACGGTGGCGCAGCAGGCGCTGGGCGCCTTCCGGCGCCAGGAGGGTCCGGCGCCCGGAGGAGCGGGCTGGCGGTCGACGTTTTCCGCTCCCTCCGGCTTTGCGCCGGGGCGGTTCGGGGGCCACGCGTCCGGCCTGCGCGAGGCGGCGGCCGAGCATCACGCGCCGCTGCCGGACTTCGAGGCGGCGCCGGCGGCCCGGGCCGAGGCGACCGCGCAGCCGGGGGCGGAGGCGGAGGGTGAAGAGCGGACCGCCGGGGCCGCCGCCGGAGCCGCGGACCGGGCGCTGCTGGCCTACCCGCTGGGCGCGGCGCGGGCCCAGCTTCACGGCACCTACGTGGTGGCCCAGACCGCGGACGGGATCGTCATCGTCGACCAGCACGCCGCCCACGAGCGGCTGGTGCACGAGCGCATGAAGCGCCAGCTCGCCGAGGGCGGGGTGAAGACCCAGCTCCTGCTGATCCCCGAGGTGGTCGAGTTGGAGGAGACGGCGGTCGAGCGTCTGTTGGCCCGCGCCGCAGAGCTGGGGGAGCTGGGCCTGGTGGTCGAGGCCTTCGGCCCCGGCGCCCTGGCGGTGCGCGAGACCCCCGCGCTGCTCGGCCAGCCGGACGTGCAGGGGCTGCTGCGCGACCTGGCGGACGAGCTGGCGGAGTGGGACCAGGCGCTCAGCCTGAAGGAGCGCCTGGAGGAGGTCTGCGGCACCCTGGCCTGCCACGGCTCGGTGCGCGCCGGGCGCCAGCTCAACGCGGCCGAGATGAACGCCCTGCTGCGCCAGATGGAGGCGACGCCGCACAGCGGGCAGTGCAACCACGGCCGGCCGACCTACGTGGAGCTCAAGCTGGCCGACATCGAAAGGCTCTTCGGCCGCCGCTGAACCCGGTTGCGGGCCGGGCTTGGTTCGGCGCGCCGCCCGTGCCACTCTGGCCCCGGCAGGAGGACACGGGGCGCCGGATCGGAATGCCGGAGCGGGGTCCACGACGGGCGAGGACGCAAGGGCAGCATGCACGAGGGCGGCATCTACGAGAAGACCACGGCCGGCATCCGCGTGACGGTGCGGCCGATCTACCTGGAGGACCAGTCGTCGCCGGCCGACGACCGCTACGTCTGGGCCTATCAGGTGCACATCGAGAACCGGGGCGAGCAGACGGTGCAGCTCGTCAGCCGCTACTGGCACATCACCGACGCGCGCGGCCATATCCAGGAGGTGCGCGGCGCCGGCGTGGTGGGCGAGCAGCCGACCCTGGCCCCGGGCGAGCGCTTCGAGTACACCAGCGGCTGCCCGCTGCAGACCCCCTCCGGCATGATGGTCGGGCGCTACCAGATGCTGCGGCGCGACGGGCCGCAGGCCGGCGAGAGCTTTGAGATCGAAGTGCCGGCCTTTTCGCTCGACTCGCCGCACGAGGTGATCCAGCCGAACTGAGGCGCCGGCGCGCCGGCCGCGCCTGCTTGACTTCGCCCGACCCGGCGCCATCTCGCGCTGAGGCCCAGCCATCCGACGCATGACCGCAAGCAACGAGACGAAGGGCGAGCGCCCCATGACCCTGACCCAGATGCCCGCCGCCAAGACCGCCCGGGCCGATGCTGCCCGCCCCGATGCCGCCCGCCCCGATGCCGCCCGCCCCAGCCGCGAGGCGGCCGAAGAGGCGGTGCGCACCCTGCTCGCCTGGGCCGGCGACGACCCGGCGCGCGAGGGCTTGGCCGACACGCCGGCGCGGGTGGCGCGTGCCTTCGAGGAGTTCTTCGGCGGCTACGAGATCGATCCGCTCGAGCTGCTGCAGCGCACCTTCAGCGAGGTCGAGGGCTACGACGAGATGGTGCTGCTGCGCGACATCCGCTTCGAGTCGCACTGCGAGCATCACCTGGCGCCGATCGTCGGCAAGGCGCATGTCGCCTACATGCCGACCCACCGGGTGGTCGGGATTTCCAAGCTGGCGCGGGTGGTCGACGCCTACGCCCGCCGGCTGCAGATCCAGGAGAAGATGACGGCCCAGATCGCCAACACCGTCAACGAGGTGCTGGAGCCGGCCGGCGTCGCCGTGGTGATCGAGGCGACGCATCACTGCATGACCACCCGCGGCATCCACAAGGCCGGCACCACCATGGTGACCAGCCGCATGCTGGGCTGCTTCCGCGACGACCCCAGCACCCGGCGCGAGTTCCTCTCGCTGGTCGGAAACCCCACCACCCAGGGCCTGCTGTAGTCGCCGCCCCAGGACGGTGCCGGCCGGGGCAAAGAAAAACGGCGCCGGAGTCGCCTCCGGCGCCGTTCCTTTAGGGCGGTGTCCGACCGTTTGGACCCGCTCCCGCGGGGCCGGCGATCGCAACCCGCTCTACAGGTCCTTGATCACCGCCTCGGCGCTGGAGACCTCGAAGGCGCCGGGCTCCTCCACGTGCAGGGCGCTGACGGTGCCGTCCTTGACCACCATGGCGTAGCGCTGCGAGCGGGTGCCCAGGCCGAAGGCCGAGCCGTCCATCTCCAGGCCCAGCTTCTGGGTCAGCTCGGCGTTGCCGTCGGCCAGCATCGTCACCTTGTCGCCAACCTTCTGGTCCTTGCCCCAGGCGTCCATGACGAAGGCGTCGTTGACCGACAGGCAGGCGATGGTGTCGACGCCCTTGCCCTTGATCTCCTCGGCGTAGGCGACGAAGCCCGGCAGGTGCTTGGCCGAGCAGGTCGGCGTGAAGGCGCCCGGCAGCGCGAAGAGCACCACGGTCTTGCCGCCGAACAGCGCCTCCGTGGTCAGGTCCTCGATGCCGTTGTCGGTCTTCACCTTCAGCGTGGCGCTGGGGATCTTGTCGCCCACCTTGATGGTCATGACGGAGCTTCCCTTCCCTTGGAGTGTCGGAACTGGCTGCGGGGTTTGCGCGGCCGGACGACGGACGGAGCGCCCGCCGCCGCCGAGGCCGCTGCGATGACGCCGCTTAGATAGGACGCCGGTCCGCCGGCGCCAAGCCGCTGGCGGGTGACGCTTGCGTGACGGACGACCCGCGGTGGCGGCGGCGGCCGACGCGGCCCGGCGCCTGCGCGACCGGATCGAGCGGTCGGGGTGGCGCCTTCGCGCCGCTGGCGCTAGTTCGCGGCGCGCGCGGGGGCCGGGTCTGTCGCCTCCTCGTTGGCGGCCACGGCGGGGCCGCCCTCCTCCTCGCCCTGGCCCGGTCCGCCGGCGTCGGCGAAGGCCTCCATCACGCTGGACAGGCTCAGCAGCTCGGGCAGGACGACGCCCTCCGGCGCGCCGGGGCCGTAGACCGCGTTGAAGGGAATGCCGTAGCGCCCGAAGCCGGCGAGGTAGTCGGCGATCGCCGGGTCGGGGCGGGTCCAGTCGCCGCGCATCGCCACCACGCCGTCGCGGTCCAGCCGCGCCAGCACCTCCGGGTCGTCCAGCACCAGGGTCTTGTTGACCTGGCAGGTGATGCACCACTCGGCCGTCACGTCGACGAAGACCGTGCGCCCGGCGGCGACATGCTCGGCGATGGCCTGGCGGTCGAGCGGCACCCAGTCGGTCGCCTCCGCCTGGGCCACCGGCGCCGGGCCGCGCCACAGGGCGGCCACCGCGATGCCGGCGGCGATCAGGCCCAGGGCGCCGGCGCGCGTCGGCAGGGCCGGCAGCCAGCCGCGGTGGCGGGCGAAGAGCAAGAGCCCCAGCGCCAGCAGCAGGCCGCCGAGGGCCAGGGCGGCGGTCAGGCTGAGCTGGGCGGCGATCACCGACAGCAGCCAGACCGCCGTGCCGGCCAGCGCCAGGCCGAGCAGGCGGCGCAGGGTGACCATCCAGGGCCCCGGCTTGGGCAGCCGGGTGGCCAGACCCGGCGCGGCGGCGACCGCCAGGTAGGGCAGGGCGAGGCCGAGGCCGAGCGCGGCGAAGATCGCCAGGATCTCGCCCGGGCCGCGCGACAGGGCGAAGCCCACGGCGGTGCCCAGGAAGGGCGCCGAGCAGGGCGTGGCCAGCAGGGTCGCGAAGGCGCCGGTGACGAAGTGGCCGCCCAGGCTGTGGTCGCCGCCGAAGCGCGCCGTGCCCGACAGCCAGCCCGGCAGCGGGATCTCGAAGAAGCCGAAGAGGTTGCAGGCGAAGAGCGTGACGATCGCGGCCATCACCGCCAGGAAGATCGGCTGCTGGAACTGGATGCCCCAGCCGACCGCCAGGCCGCTGAGCTGCAGGGCGATGGCGCCGCCGGCCAGCACCAGGAAGGAGAAGAGGATGCCCGCCGAGGAGGCGAGGAAGGACAGGCGCACTGCGCCGCGCTCGCGCCCGCCGTGGCCGACCGCCGAGAGCAGCTTCATGGAGAGCACCGGCAGCACGCAGGGCATGAGGTTGAGGATCAGCCCGCCCAGCAGCGCTAGGCCGAGGGCCGCCAGCAGGCCGGTGTCGCCGAGCACCGCCGTCCCGCCGCCGGAGGTCCCGCCGCCGCTTGCCACCCCGCCACTGCCTGGGCCGCCACTGCCCGGGTCGCCGCTGCCCGGGTCGCTGCCCGCCGCCGCCCCGGCGGCGGCCGGGTCCTCGGCCGTCGGCGGCGCCAGGGTGACCTGGCGCTCCAGGCCGCGGTTGACGTCGGTCAGCGTCAGGGTGATCGGCGTGCCGGCCAGCGGCGCCTCGGGGCGCTTGCCCTCGATCACCGCCAGGCGCAGGGTCGCGCTGCGCTGCTCGGCGCCCAGCTCGGTCTGCGGCGGGCCGAAGGACCAGCCGCCCGGCGCCTCGACCAGCACGTCGGGGGCGTTGAGCGGCAGGCTGGAGGCCAGCGCCACCTCCAGGCGGTCGCCCACCAGGCGGGCGCGCTCCAGCGACAGGCCGGAGGATTCGCTGGGCAGCTTGCTGCGGAACTGTTCGATCAGGAAGGCCTCGCGCGCCGGGGTCTGCGGCCCGGCGGGCAGGTCGAGCGCGACCTCGGCGCTGTGCGGAATGCAGATCTCCGCGCACACCAGGTAGTCGACGCTGCCGCGCAGGGCGACCGGCTCGCCCGGGGTCTCGGGCGTCACCGTCAGGGGGAAGACGACGCGCTCGGCGTAGCCGAAGGTCTCCAGGCCGAACAGGGAGAAGCGGTGCGGCACCGGCCAGCCGAAGTCGACCGCCGCCACGTTCTCGCTGGCCGACCAGTCGACCGAGACCGGGAAGCCGGCGTCGCCCGGCGAGCGCCAGTAGGTCTTCCAGCCCTTCTCCAGCTCGATCTCCAGGCCGGCCGAGAGGCTGGCGGCCTCGCCGACGCCGCCGGAGGCCGCGATCAGCCGCGCGCGCGCCTGCTCGTTGGCCTCCCAGGCGCCGGCGGCCGACAGGGCCGGGCCGGTCGGGGCCGCGGCGCCGGCCAGCAATAGCAGGAAGCCGAGCAGGAAGTGGGACAGTCGCCTGGGTCCGGGCATCGCCTTGATCATCGCTCCGCACTAAACTTTCGTAACTGTGCGCACGAAATTAGCCCTTGGCGGGGCGCGCCTCCACGGGACAGGGTGTCACGCACGGTCACAAGACCGTGTGGGCCTCGTATCATAGAGACGCGGAAGGAGAGACGGCGAGTCCCCCGGGGCGGGAAGGTTTCGCGCGGGAAGGTGCCGCCCGCCGGATCTTGCGCGGGCGACGGCCGGCGGCTCGGGGGACGTCCCTTTCGGCGCGGCCAGGGGTCGCAGCCGCGACGCGCGGCGCCTATGTCGGGTGGTGGAAGGAGGCATGTCGGAACGATGGATAGGCCGAAGACCGACCAGGACGAGGAAGGCTACCTGACCGGCCAGTTGCTGGTCGCCATGCCGACCATGGTGGACCCCCGCTTCGAGCGTACGGTGATCTACGTCTGCGCGCACAGCGCCGAGGGCGCCATGGGGCTGGTGGTGAACAAGCTGGCCGGATCGCTGACCTTCCCCGATCTGCTGCAACAACTCGGCATCGACGGGCCCGAGGCGCGCGAGGACATCCGCGTCCACTTCGGCGGCCCGGTGGAGACCGGCCGCGGCTTCGTGCTGCATTCGGCGGAGTATCTGCAGGACTCCAGCCTGCAGGTGAACGACGCCTTCGCGCTGACCGCCACGGTCGACATCCTGCGCGACATGGCGCACGGCGCCGGCCCGCGCCAGGCGCTGCTGGCGCTGGGCTACGCCGGCTGGGGCCCCGGACAGCTCGACCAGGAGATCCAGAAGAACGGCTGGCTGCACGTCGAGGCCGACGAGCGCCTGGTGTTCGACGCCGCCCTGGACGACAAGTGGGAGCGGGCGATCCGCAAGCTGGGCTTCGACGCCGCCATGCTCAGCAGCGATGCCGGCCACGCCTGAGCCTTGCGCCGGCGGTCGGATGGGCAGGCCGTGAGGCCGGCCGGGTCAATCCGGACCAGCCGGGCCGCTCGGCAATGCCGGGCCAGCAGTGGCGCGGCGCTCTCCGGCGCCCGGTCTACTTAGCCGCCAGCCCGTCTGCCGCGGCGACCTCTTCCTCCTCCTCCTCGCGCGGCTCCAGCGGCGTGACCTTGATCAGCGTGACCTGATTGCGCTGGCGGCCGAGGATCTCGAAGCGGAAGTTGTGGAACGCGAAGGTCATGCCGACCTCGGGAATCTGCCGCGCCTCGTGCAGCACCAGCCCGGCCACCGTCGCCGCCTCCTCGTCCGGCAGGCGCCAGTCGCACTTGCGGTTGAGGTCGCGGATGGTCACCCAGCCGTTGACGATGGCCGCGCCGTCCTTGAGCACCTCGACGCCCTCGACCTCGATGTCGTGCTCGTCGGAGATGTCGCCGACGATCTCCTCCAGGATGTCCTCTAGGGTGACCACGCCCAGCAGCTCGCCGTACTCGTCGACCACCAGGGCGAAATGCTCCTGACGCTGGCGGAAGGCGTGGAGCTGGCTGAGCAGGTCGGTGGAGTCGGGGATGAACCAGGGCTTGGCCGCGATCTCGGCGACGTCCAGCGCATCGAGCCGGCCGCCGGCGGCCTGGACCGCCCGGAACAGCGCCTTGGTGTGCAGCACGCCGACGATGTTGTCCGGCTGGTCGCGCCACAGGGGGATGCGGGTGTGCGGGCTGGCCAGCACCTCCTCGACGATCCGCTCGGGCGGCTGGCCGGCGTTGGTGGTGGTCAGGTTGCGTCGGTGGGTCATGATCTCGCTGACCTCCACGTCGGCCAGATCCAGGATCGAGCGCAGCATCTCGCGCTCGTGGCGCACCTCCTCGCCCGGGCCCTTGTGCAGCTCGATGGCGCCGCGCAGCTCCTCCTCCCACGCCTCCGCGCCGTAGGCCACGGCGACGCGGGTGCCGAGCAGCCGCAAGGTGCCCGCGACGATGCCGTTGACCAGGCGCACGGCCGGATTGAACACCACCACGACGACCCGCATCACCGGCGCGACCAGCAGCGCCGCCTTGTCGGCGAACATCAGCGCGTAGGTCTTCGGCAAGACCTCGGCGAAGATCAGCACCAGCAGGGTCATGCCGATGGTGGCGTAGGCGATGGCCGCCTCGCCGACCAGCCGGATCAGCACCGAGGTGGCGATCGCCGAGGCCAGGATGTTGACCGCGTTGTTGCCCAGCAGGATGGCGCCGATCAGCCGCTCCTTGCGGTGCCACAGGCGGTTGACCAGGCCGGCGCGGCGGTCGCCCTGCTGTTCCAGGGTGTGCATGCGCGCCCGCGAGGCGGCGGTGAGAGCGGTCTCCGAGCCGGAGAAAAAGCCCGAGAGGACCAGCAGCGCGAAGATCGCGCCGATGGAGAAGAGCAGGTCTGCGTCCATGTCCGTCAGTCTCGTCTGCGTCGCAGGCGGACGGGCGAGGGGGTGGTCATCCGGCCGCCCGCCGTCCCTGGGCGCTCTCGGCGATCACGTCCTGCAGCAGCGCCAGGACCTCGTCCTCCGCCACCTCGCGGGTGACGAAGGCGCGGCCCAGCCCGCGGGCCAGGATGAAGGTCAGGCGGCCGTCCTGGACCTTCTTGTCGCGGCGCATGTGGTCGAGCAGGCGCTGGGCGTTCCAGTCGACCTGCGGCAGGTCCGCCAGGTCGGTGGCCAGGCCGACCGCGGCCAGGTGGCGGCGCAGGCGGTCGGCGTCCTCCGGTGGGCAGAGTCCGAGGCGCACCGAGAGGTCGAAGGCCATGACCATGCCGATCGCCACCGCCTCGCCGTGGAGCAGGGCCGCGCTGTAGCCGGTCTCGGCCTCCAGGGCGTGGCCGAAGGTGTGGCCGAGGTTGAGCAGCGCGCGCTGCCCGCCCTCGCGCTCGTCGGCGGCGACGAGCGCCGCCTTGGCCCGGCAGGAGGTGGCCACGGCGTGGATCTGGGCGGGCACGTCGCCCTCGATCACGTGGGCGCCGTGCTCCTCCAGCCAGGCGAAGAAGCCGGCGTCGCCCAGCGCGCCGTACTTCGCCACCTCCGCGTAGCCGGCCAGCAGCTCGCGGCGCGGCAGGCTCGCCAGGGCGTCGCTGTCGGCCAGCACCAGGCGGGGCTGGTGGAAGGCGCCGACCAGGTTCTTGCCCTGGGTCGTGTTGATGCCGGTCTTGCCGCCGACCGAGGAGTCGACCTGTGCCAGCAGGCTGGTGGGAATCTGCACGAAGTCCAGCCCGCGCAGCAGCACCGCGGCGGCGAAGCCGGTCAGGTCGCCGATCACGCCGCCGCCCAGCGCCGCCAGCCAGGTCTTGCGCTCCAGCCCGGCGGCCAGCAGCGCCTCGCAGAGCTTCTCGAAGGCCGCGAAGGACTTGCTCGCCTCGCCGGCGGGCACCACGAAGGCCTCGTAGGCCAGCCCGGCGTCGGCCAGGCTGCGCTCCAGGGCGGCCAGGTGCAGCTCCGCCACGTGGCTGTCGGTGACCACTGCGACCCGCCGCGGCGCGTCGGGCAGCGCCGCGATCTCGGCGCCGGCGCGCGCGATCAGGCCGGAGCCGATCCGGATGTCGTAGCCGCGTGCGCCCAGCTCCACATGCAGATGGTCCCGGCGCTGGCTGTGGAGGGCCTGACTGTCGGGGACCTGACTGTCGGGGGGCTGCTCAGGCATGCGCCGACTCCCGCGTGCGCCCGGAGGCGGCGGCGTCGCGCTCCGCCAGGGCTTCCAGCACGCGCTCGACCGTGACCTCGGGCGGGCCGTCGGCGGAGTCGACCGTGACCTCGGCCAGGGCGTAGACCGGGTGACGCAGCTCCATCAGACGGGCCAGGATCTCGCGCGGGTCGCCCTGGCGCAGCAGCGGGCGGGTGTTGCGCCGGGCGGTGCGCTTGAGCAGCAGCTCCAGGTCGGCGCGCAGCCAGACCGAGACCCCGGCTTCGGCGATGGCCGCGCGGGTCTCCTCGGCCATGAAGGCGCCGCCGCCGGTGGCGATCACCTGGCCCGGCGTCTGCAGCAGGCGCCGGATCACCCGCTTCTCGCCGGCCCGGAAGTAGGCCTCGCCGTGCTCGGCGAAGATTTCGGGGATGGCGCAGCCGGCGGCGCGCTCGATCTCCGTGTCGGCGTCGACGAAGCTGCGGCCCAGCCGCTGCGCCAGGCGCCGTCCGATGCAGGACTTGCCCGCGCCCATCAGGCCGACCAGGACAATGTTTTCGGCCGGGTCCGGGCCGCCGCACGGCCGCGTGTCCGCCCGCCCGGCCGGTCCCTCGTCCCCTCGCGGTTCGCCGAGTCGGGTCTCCGCGGTCCGGGCTTGCGCGCCCGACCGGTCTTTGCGGGCCGTTGCGCCCGGACTGCCGTCCTCCGGCATGGTGTGCCGTGTCTCCGTCGTTCTCCGTCGTCCCGGACGCCCGCCGCGCCCCGGCCCTGTTTGAGTCCCTTGCCGGCCCCGGCCCGTCCGCGCCACGGCGCGACCCTGGCGCCGAAGCGCGGCGCCGGCCGGTGGCGTTGCATGCCCTCCCGGTGGCGTCTAGACTTGCCGCAACCGCCGCCTTTTCGCCACACGAGAAATCTACCACAGACAGCCCGGCCGGGTGCAAGCGCGTGTCGCCCCTGCGTCCCGGGCCCTTCGGCGCGCGGCGGGCGCCGCGCCGGCCCCGCTGCGGCGGGCGTCGCCGGGCGGCCAGCCGGGCGAAATGCGAGATGACGGATGTTGGTGCGAGGGAGGCGATGGGCAAGCTGTTTGCCGGAGTTCTGGTTCTTTTGGTGCTGCTGGCGGTCGCCGGCGGCGTCGCCGTGATGACGCTCGACCTTCCCGCGCCCACCGAGTCGGTGGAGAAGGTGATCCCGAATGACCGCGTGTTCGATTGAGGCTTCTTGCGGAGGCGCCCGGCGTCGCCGGGACGCCTGGGTTCGCTGGGCTTTCGGCGCTGCGTTGCTGTCGTTCGGCCTGCTGCTGAGCGCCCCGGCACTCGCCCAG
>LSZA01000138.1 GCA_001637315.1 Phormidium willei BDU 130791
AGGGACTCGTCTACGCCATGACTGGCGGTAGCGACGCTCATGCCCGGATTTCCTTCAACCTACTCCGAGAAATTGACGAGGGTTTGGGCGATTCCTCCTGTCGCTTCTACGGTAGCGATGTCAAAGTGAACGACCAAGATGACTTTTATTACTACCCTGATGCCTTCGTCACCTGCGATGAACGCGATCGCCAAGACCGCTTCATCAAACGCTACCCCATCCTCATCGCCGAAGTCCTCTCAACCAGTACCGAAGCCTTTGACCGCGACCTAAAATTCCGCGACTACCAAAAACTCGATAGCCTCCAAGAATACCTCCTCATCTCCCAAGAGACTCAGTGCGTCGAAGTCCGTCTCCGCCTGGCTGATAACACCTGGGAGACGACGATTTACCAAACGGGAGATCTGATCCCCCTCCCCAGCCTTAACCTCGAAATTGCGATCGCGAGACTCTATCGCGGCCTTGACTAACATCAGTGCACGATACATCAACGAAGCCAGAAGCCAGCGAACTTAAAACGAAACAAGACCCTCAAACCTGCGCCGTCTCTTGCGAATCCTGAGTTTCCACCGACTCGGGTCCCTCGCCACGAACCGCGCGGAACATCCCAAACCGACATAACCCAGTCCCAAACGCCAACCGCATTAACAACAGCGTTGGCACTTCCCGCACCGACTTGAGAAACCCCGAAACCCCGAACTGCATCCAACCCTGAGGCCGGACAATTCCCTCGCGAATCGAATCAATCCAGGAGGGGAGAGTTTCTTGAGTCCAATCCGCCGTCACCACCTCACCCTCAACCAATCCCGTCTCTTGCAACAACTCCGCAAACCCTTCAATACTCGAAAACGCCGGATGAGACCATTGATCCAATAATTGTCGCATCACCGGCCGTTCCCAGAAATTTAAGGGAACTTGGCGGTCATCTCGCTGATTCCAATCCGCCATCACCAAGACTCCCCCCGGCTTCACCACCCGCATCAATTCGCGGGCAAACACCGCCTTATCGGGCATATGTGGCCCCGCTTCAATAGACCACACCACATCAAAACTGCCATCAGGAAACGAGAGATTCATGGCATCATCCACCGCAAACCGAGCATCTACCCCTTCCGGCGTTAACTCCCCGGCCCGTTGCACTTGTTGAGGGCTGATGGTAATCCCCGTCACGGAAAAGCCATAGTCTTTGGCGAGAATGCGGCTACTCCCGCCAATCCCACAACCCACATCCAACACCGTCGTTCCAGGGGGTAGCTTGTCTAAACCGCCCCAGCGGACCATTTCATGGACAAAATCCGACTTGGCTTGCAGAAAGTCCTTAGATGCCGGCGGGGAACCGTAATGGCCCAAATGGATATGTTCGCCCCAGTAGTATTCTAGGATGCCGTCTTGGGTCCATTCGTCGTAGGCGTTAGCGACGGTATCGGAGGATTGGTATTTGCGGGCGGCGTTGAAATAGGCAATTAGGCCGATCGCCGCGATCGCAACTAGGACTAAGATAAAGGTCGGCGTCATAGCAATTTAGATGGCAGTTTAGGCAACGATTAGAAGGAAATCGTCAGATATTGGTTCTGAAATTTAGCACCTTTGACGGGTTTGCCTTGCAAAGCTGGGGGAAGATAAATGTTATGCCGTTGTTCTCCGGCTTCAACGGTCACTTCCGGCCCCGACTGGATCAGTTTGACGTCTTGTTTACTAAATCCCGGCAGGAATAGACGCACCGATTGGGCGGCATGATCGACCTCCATGGGTTTCGGGGCGCTGGCAATTTGACGGCTAAAGTTGGGCAAAGCTTCAATCAGCGGCTGCCAATCGTCCCCAGACTTGGCGGGAATCGTGGTCACGGGGAGGGGGTCAAACTCAGAGCCGATCGCCCCGCCATTGCCCCGATTCACTAGCACTCCGCCCACAGTTAAGCCAATTTGTTGCGCCTCTCCCCAACGGTATTTAGCCACAGCCAGGGAAGCCGCGTCATCTCCGCTAACCAGATAGGCGGCGATATGAGTGGCATCACTCAGGGCCGATTTGCCTTCATTGAGAAATTCGTCAATGCGATCGCTACTCAATTCCGTCTTACTCCAGTCTACATTCAAGACCGCCCCACTCATCGGCTGCCAAAACGGGGATAAGGCCCGCACAATATCCGAACCCTCGAGAACTTGCTTAAAACGGCGCAGATACCAGCCACCAATTTCAGCGATTCCTAACATTCTCAGGGTGTCGCGATCGCCGGTTCCATCATAGACAATCACATCATACTCACCACTGCGATCATACTCCCGTACCGCATTGAGAGCAAAGGCGGCATCCATCCCTGGCAACACCGCCAACTCCTGGCCATAAATTTCCTTAAAAAAGGGCGTTTTCAGATATTGGGCTTCCAGTTTCTTCACCTGTTCCCAGCCCTGCGCGAGCAAATGAGGCGTGTCAAACTGAACAACCCTTAGATTCGCCGCAATCTCCGTCGGTTCCGAAGTCGTTGATAGCCCCAACAACAGGGACAATTCCGGACCCGATCCCTGACTCGCCAAGAGAACCCGTTTCCCTTGACTGGCTTGCTGCTTGGCAGTGGCGATCGCCAATGTGGTTCGCCCTGTACCACCTTTTCCTAAAAATGTCAATATCTGGGTCATTGAACCATGGACAATCAAAAATGGACAATGAATACTACAAGATTAACGAAATAATACTCGTTTGGAGCGTTGAATACGTCTTATCTCATCTGGCAATTATCAGAAACTCAGAGTGGGAGAGTGACCCAGTCGGGATCTCCCACCCCAGGGGAGTGCCGAGTTAAGCCAGCAGTTCCAGTTCGTCTTCAAAGAACCAGGTGGAAAAGCCACCTTCAAACTGAACCACCGCCCCGATACCGCTACCATCAACCATCTTGTAATCGGAAATGGTACCGACGGGGTTTTGCTTAATTTTGCTGACCACATCATCGGAGACGCGATCGCGAATGCGGCGGACTTTAACTTTTTGACCTACTTCCATCTCAAGCTGAATCACAGTGTTTGGCTTAGACCACCCAATCAGTGTATCAGGGTTTCGTCGCGACATTTCCCACTCAAGCCGATTCAGAATAATCAGCCAGGGCCAACACATAAATCCCATGGGCCACCAGAACCGCGCCCCAGGTTCCCGTCATCGGGATTAACCAGGGAGCATCCCATCGGTAGAGAATGGCAAAAAACCAAGCCCCCGAGTTAATCGCCGAGAAGAAGGCGAGATGGAACGCTAAGTTAATACGATCGCCCAAACGACGATACTCAGGATCCTTACGATCGGGTTTTCGAGACCATTTAGGAGGCATACAATTAAAACAACCGGGTCCAAAACCGGGCTGAATGACAAATCAATAGGTCAAGTGTAGTTAACAATCTGCGCAAATTCTAGGGTTCCCGAGTCAACCAACCCCCAACTTTGCTGATACAATAAAAATCAGACTGAGGGGTGTCACCCCTCACCCCCAAACCCAACCCTGTCCAACCTTATCGACAAGGGACCCCTGCGTCCAGCCGCCCGAGTTCCTTGTCCTATGAATCCATCATGTCATCTGTACCGGCTCAATCGTGGGATACCCTAGGAACTGTAGCTCGGTCAACAGAGGTTGATCGTCCCATGTACAACCGCCCCAACGTTGTGAAAAGCATCATTGCCGCTGTTGAGCGTGACGACTCCCAAACCTGGGACAGTTCCGCCCAGGAATTTCCCCCTTGCGTCCGCCTCGACTTCGAAGGACTGACCCGTTTTGAGGTCGTTTGCGACCAGTATAAACGTTGGGGTGTTCGCTTCGACAATGCCATTGCTGTCACCCCATCCAATCCAGCCTATCCCACCCATTCGGGCGATATTGTTCTGATGGCTGCCCCCAAAAGTGGCTTTCTCGAACTCACCTTCGAGCGGCCCGTCCAATTCGTCTCCGGGTATGTCACCAGTTCTCGCTTTACCGCCATGTCCGCCTACAACCACCTCGGACAAACCATCACTCGGGCCGAACTTCCAGCCGCGAACCTGGCCAACTCCGACTCCGCCGTCGAACCCAACCAACAACTCATCGTGCGATCGCCCGACATTCACCGCGTCACCTTCTACGCCTTTGACGGTGAACTCGTCGTCGATGACATTAGCTTCGGATATTAATTTCAGATTAAGTTCAGACATTATACAGACCCCCTCTCCCACATCCAATAACCGACATCAAACTGAGGCCAACAGGTCCCCCCGAATGTGATAAATTGGTCACAACTTTCATTCATTCCATCCCCAGTCCCACCGATATCAGTACCGACCTAAGTACCGTGGCCTCAGCTTCTCATCCCCAATCTCGTTTCAAAGCTCCCAGAGCCGTCTTTCGCCGCTCTCGTCAGTTCCGGTTGCCCTCAAACCTCAGACGACTCCGCCTGCAACGGGAAACCCTCGCTTGGGGAACCGCTGCGGCCCTCGGCGGAACCATGCTCCTTTGGAACTGGAAACTCTTTTTTGCCACCGGAACTGGCATGAGTGCCACCCTAGGAGTCTATCTGCTCCTTCAGTCTAACTGGCGACTACGTTGGGCTGACCTTCGCCGCTGGTTCTCCGGGTCTCAACGGCCCATCGTAGTCGCCGCCGTCACCGGAGGACTGGCCACCGTCTCAACCTACATGGCCACCGCCATTTGGGTCACCTCCGACAATCACTGGATGGCCAGCGGGTTTATCCTTGAAGGACTCGCCACCCTAGCCATCTTAGGATTACTCGCCTGGCAAACCCTACATCGAGTGTTGGGACGAGATGACATCGACCTCAACGGAATGCTGAGCCAACTGAGCCAAGATGACCCCCTCAAACAAGTCATGGCCCTGCGTCAACTCGAACGGTGGATTCTCAGAGAACTCCTAGATGAACAAGAACAACAGACCCTTCTCGATTGTTGCCAGATCTTACTGACTCGGGACCTCGATCCCGTCGTTCGCGAGGCGGCCCTTGCCTTGCTCGCCAGTCAATCGACCCAGGAGTCCTTAAGCCTCGTTTCGCCGGGATTGAACCTCAGAGTTGCCCGCAAAACAGCAAAACAGCGACAAGCCTAAGCGGGAATGGCGGCTGTCGAGGTGGCCAGCATTCCCTTAACCGTTCCCTTAATTAAGGGGTTTGACACATTGAGCGGCCTGAATCCACCCCACCACATCGCCACGAGATGGACAACCCGTCGTCTCGCGTGTCGCTGAGACGCACAGACGCATCAACTGAGGATAAAACCGTTGAATCTGAGTTTGTCCGAGTTGTTGGGGAGAAACCACACCACAGTGAAGCACTAACCCACAATACTGATATCCCACCCCAGGAATCCGCGCTAAATCAGCTAAAACCGCCCATTTTTTAACATAATGGGCTGAAATTTTCAGTTTCGCGGCCAACTCTTCGATCCCTTGGGGTTTGCGGGTTTGATTCAGCAGTTGATACGTTGTTTTAATCCCACAAGAGCCAAGGCGATCGCACTCAGCGGCCTTGAGTCCCGGAATTTTGGTGATCGCCCAGTTTCCAGACGACGGTGAATCAGTTGACCTCATACGAACCATAACGCTAAACCTAAACAATATCGATCTCGGCTGGTTTCGACGTGAACAACTCACGCCAAATATAGATAAAATGGGACTGTTTCGGGGACAATGACTGAGACGATCCGATTAAATGTCAAATGTGAAATGTCAAATGTACCGAACGGCGATCGCATCATCCCCTCCCTAGGGACCCTATGCGTTTTCCCTGCGATCGACTTAGCCCTCAGTGTACACCACCCTAGGGGGCGCCATGAGCAACAATCAGGAAATCTCGGCTGAAGCGATCGCGCCCATTCCCCAGTTTGAAATTCTAACTCCCTAAGCGATCACAAAAACTGAACCCCTATTAAACTTGCGTATTAACGGGTCTAACCAACACTCTCAGACCAGTCTATCCCGACACCAGCATCAAACCACAGACCCGAAGCATCCCCCCTAAACGTGAAAATTTATAAACAACTATGGTTAACCCAGCCAGCGATCGAGCGAATTCCAGTTCCTCCAAAAGTGCCAAACCCAGCAGCCATCGACAACCCCCACCCCCACCCCCCCAACGGCGAGTCGCCAGCCAACCCCAACCCCCAACCTTTGACACCTCCATTGAAAAACTGGTCATCACCGCCCTAGACAAAAAAGCCTCAGATATCCACATTCGCGTTGGTCATAAACCCCGCCTCCGCATTCGCGGCGAAATGGTGGAACTCAGCCAAGAAATGCTCACCAGCGCCGAAATTTTTAATCAATATCTACGAGAAATCGTCCCAGGCCCCCAACGGAAACAATTTCGCGAAGACAAAGAACTCGACAGCGCTATCTTTTACCCCAATCTCGTGCGCTGTCGGGTCAACTGTTTTGACACCCTCTCGGGAGGGGCCATGGTGCTGCGACTGATTAGCCTAGAAATTCCCAGCATCGACAATTTACGACTTCCCCAAGTCCTCAAAAAAATCGTCCAAGCCCCCCAAGGACTCGTCCTAATTACCGGACCAACCGGTTCCGGTAAATCCACCACCATGGCCGCCGCCATCCAACATCTCAATCAAAACTTTGCCAAACATATCGTCACCATCGAAGATCCCATCGAATTTGTCCATAGCTCACAAAAAAGCCTGATTAGCCAGCGCGAAGTGGGCCTACATACCCACGAATTTCACCAAGCCTTGCGAGCCGTCTTGCGCGAAGATCCCGACGTGATTCTAATTGGGGAAATGCGCGATCGCATCACCATCAACACCGCCCTACAAGCCGCCCAAACCGGACACTTGGTTATGGGAACCCTGCACACCCGCAACGCCATCGACTCCATCAACCGCCTCGTCAACCTCTACCCCCCCGACGAACAAGCCATCGTGCGCCTGCAACTCGCCGAATCCCTCGTCGCCGTCATCGCCCAACAACTCCTACCCACAACCGATCGCCAACGAGTCGCCGTCCATGACATTCTCATCAACACCCCCGCCATGAAAGATTACCTAATCCGGGGAGAAGAAGACGAAGCCTTCCATCTGATGAAAACCGATCAAATCGAAGGAATGCAAGTTCTCAACCAAGCCCTCTATCGCGAAATTCTCGACGGACGTATTACCATTGAAGATGCCCATCAAATTTCTCCCGATCCAGGAGAACTTGAACGGCTCATGCGTACCGGAGGCTACGATGCTTCGTCCTCCCCACGGGAATGGCAAGGATAGATCAACAATTCTCATCCAGTCATTCTCATCAGGGTGTCTCGACAATTCGGACAAAAATTCGGACAAATTCCCAAGTATCGGAGGTTGACTCACATCTCATGTCTGTTGAAAATGCTGAACAATTTTTAAAAGATGCACTCCACCATCCCGAGTTGCGAGCTGCATTTCATGACGCCAAAACCCCCCAAGACTTCTTTAAAATTAGCGAAAGCCTTGGCTACCATTTTTCAGGTCAAGAACTAGAAACCGTGGTCTCAGAACATAGCCAGGGCGTCCAAATTCGCCGGCGAACCGGAATCTGGCAGTGGTTACGAACCGTCAATTGGATCGATCGCCAAGAAGCCCAATCCCAATCCAGCCCCTAAACAGGGGGGAACACGAAACCGGTGCACCAACGCGATCGCCCCCCTTGACCCCTAGGCCATAATCGAGACCTCAACAGTCCTCGTCATCGGTCCTCGTCATCGGTCCTCGTCATCCGTCTCCTATCGAGTCTGAGTAACTGCTAATCCCCGCAACCCGTAACCGTCCATCCTTTATATAGGTGAATTGACCCGTGGCGACTCGTTTTTCTCCCAGTTCAGCCCCAGTCTGGCTCCCGCTTATCCTAGCAACCCACCTGACTGGGATTGGCCTCAACCCAACTCCCAGCCAGGCCCAAAGCCTAATTCCCGCCAATGACGGAACCGGAACCCAAATCATCCCCGACGGCGATCGCCTCGACATCGATGGCGGTCGTCTCTCAGGAGACGGACAAAACCTCTTCCATAGCTTCGATCGCTTCGACCTCAACAGTGGCGAAACCGCCAACTTTCTCACCTCCCCCGACATCCAAAACGTCCTCGGACGCATTGGCGGTGAAACCTCCCAAATCAACGGACTCCTACAACTCACCGGAAGTCGCGCCAACCTCTACCTCCTCAACCCCGCCGGGATTCTCTTCGGCGCCAACGCTCAACTCAATCTGCCCGCCTCCTTCTTCGCCACCTCCGCCGCCGCCATAACCTTCAACAACGGCATCTTTAACCTCCTCGATACCCCCGACTATCAGACCCTCACCGGCACTCCCACCGGCTTTCAATTCAACGGTGGCGGGGCCATTACCAGCCTCGCTCCCCTACAAGTCCCCGATACCCTGGCCCTGCTCGGAGGAGAAATCAACGCCAGCGGCGATCTCAGCGCCGGACAAGTGCTCATTCAAGCGATTCCCGGAGAAGCCACCCTCCGCATCAGCCAACCGGGATTTGTCCTCAGCCTCGACCTTTCCGGCCCCCCCGAGCGCGTCACCGACTTCCCAGAACTTCTGACTGGCCCAGAACGCGAGGGAGGCGATCGCACCCTCAACACCTCCGGCGACGTTCCCCGCATCCAATCAGGTAACGTCAACATCGGCAACGTCAACCTACAACCCCCCAGCGGCGAGACTCGTCAAGAGGTGGTCATCGACGCCGGTGGAACCCTCAACACCGGCAATATCAACAGTTCTAGCGGCGACGGTGGCGGGGCTATCCGCTTGCAGGGAAACGGCAACCTAACCACGGGGTCCCTCTTTTCCGGAGGGGGTGCGATCGCCCTCAACAGCGCCACCGGCTCAATTCAAGCCGGCAACATCAGCGCCACCAGTGTCTCCGGGGGGGATATCAGCCTTAACGCCGGCGAGAATATCCGCACCGGTTCCCTCGATAGCGAAGGCCTAGGCGGCGCCGGGGGCAACATCACCAGCCGCGCCAGAGGAGAAGCCGAAATCCTCTCCGTCGATGGTCGCGGGACCACCTCCGGCGGCGACCTCAACCTACGCCAATCTCGCCTACGGGTTCCCGGAACCGTGTCCTCGGGCCTAGTGGTGGATGAGGATCTCTCCCTGGCCACCTCAGATGGGGGAACCATCCAAGTAGAACTGACAGAATTTGGCGTTCCCTTTACAGTGGGCAACCCCAGCATCAGTGGCAGTTCCCGTAGCCTCAGTACCGAGCGCGATCGCCTCGATGCTCCCGCCACCTCCATTCCCGGAACCTTGAGCCAAGGCACCATTACCCTCACCTCCCCCGAAGCTCCCCCAGAGCCACCCCCTCAGCCGCAAGAGACCGAAGCCAGCGAGGATATTGAACGGCTACAACGGATTCCCGGCCAACCAATAGCCCAGGTTAGAAGAGTCGAGACCCCTCTCAACTCTGAAATTCGCTACACCAACGATTTCAGCAATTATCTGAACCTAGACCCAACAGTCCCCGTCAGTTTAGATGACAGTCGCGCTCTTTTAACGGACATTACGGCCGAAACCGGGCAGAAACCGGCCCTCATTTACTTACAGTTTCTCCCCAGCCTCCCACTCGATCGCAGCCAAAAGAGTCTCAAACAGATCGGGTCAGGACTCTTGCAAATCGAGACAGATCCCCTCAATGATGGCTTAGAACTCCTCGTGGTCACCGCAGAGGGAGAGCCAGTGAGGGTTGTCCTCAATGACGTGACGCGATCGCAAGTGATGGAAGCGGCCTTTGAGCTGCGAGCGAACCTCACCAACCCTCGCCTACGCCGGAGCGATCGCTACCTACAAGCCTCACAACAACTCTACGACATCCTAATTCGTCCCCTCCAACCGACCTTCCAAGCACGAGAGGTCACCAATCTCACCTTTATCTCCGACGAAGGATTGCGCACCCTACCCCTCGGCGCATTACATGACGGCGAACAGTTCCTCATCCAACAGTACAACATCGGCTTAATTCCCAGTTTGAGCCTCACCGATACCCGGCGTGGTAATATCCAAAACACCCAAATCTTAGCCATGGGGGCCTCGATTTTTCCCTTTAACGACAACCTCAGCCCCCTCCCCGCCGTATCCACCGAACTCAACACCATCAGCCAACAACTCTGGCCCGGAGTCAGCTTTCTCAACGAAGACTTTACCATCGAGACCCTACGACGCCAACGACAACAAACCCCCTTTGGCATCATCCACCTGGCCACCCACGGTGAGTTTATCGATGGAGATGCCAGTAACTCCTATATCCAACTTTGGGATGAACGGCTCAACCTCAACGAAATTCGCCGTCTCAACCTCAACCGTCCCCCCGTCGAACTCCTCGTCTTAAGCGCCTGTCGCACCGCTGTCGGTAGCACTGAGGCAGAATTAGGATTTGCCGGACTAGCGGTGGCCTCAGGAGCCAAAAGCGCCCTGGGCAGCTTATGGTATGTCAGTGACGATGGAACCCTCGGCCTAATGACCGAGTTTTATACCCAACTGCGTCAGGCCCCCACTCGCTCTGAGGCCATCCGCCAAGCCCAAATTGCCCTATTAAACGGCGATGTTCGGGTTGAAAACGGTCAACTGATTACCTCGGAGTTAACCTTCCCTCTCCCTCGGGAACTGGCTGAACAAATCCCCGACCGAGATTTCAGTCATCCCTACTTTTGGTCAGCCTTTAGTCTCGTCGGGAATCCTTGGTAATCTATCCTTTCTCAACTATCCCGGGTCTGAGTCGCTGTCAGGGGTCGCCATCGCTTGAGTAACCGCCGTTTGGCTTACCGTTTGATAGACCTGTTGAAAATAGCTTCGTAGCTGTTCGAGAGCGGCTGTGTGCGCTAAGGAAGCATTCCCCGTCTGGGAGAGAACCCGAATCGGTCCGAGAACATCTAAGACCGTTTCCTGAGTCGGGGGAGGCGTAATCACCACTAACGAGGGGTCGAGAGCCTCGTTCGTAGTCCAAAATTGGTCAAGTCTCAGGGGAGAGGAGGACTCCAGCGCCGGCGGCGGCTCCTCAGACGGCTGATTGGGTAGAGAGTCGGAGACATCGGCCCGTTGTTCGCGCAGTGCTGCGATAATCTCCTCTTTACTGCGGCCTCGCAACTGAAAGAGCAGAAAGGGATCTTCACCGAAGCGATCGCCGAGAAGATGATAAACCGCAATAATATGTTTACAGGGGTTCGCTTTGTCGGGACAAGAACAACGCGATCGCACCTCTTGCAAACTAAAGGGAAATAACCGCAAGCCATTAGCCGCAAACACATCTTCAATGTTGGTGGGCATTTCTCCAGCTAATAATTTCGCTGAATGGAGCGCCTGTTCGGATAAGGTATTCACTACATATTGCCAATCTTCATCACTAAAAGCATCAAGCCAAATTGACAATTCATAGGGTTTATCTTCACTCCCTTGAACTGTAGCTAGAACCTTTTTCTCTTCAAAGCGAATCGTTAAGATATTTCCTTGTCTTGCGTAATTCCTCCCTCGTTCTAGACGCTTTTTAAAGCGATATTTCTGCAACAAATCTAGCCATTGCTGAACCCACCATTCCTGTTCTTGATTGCCATTTAATTGCTCTCCAGAATAGACCATAATTTTATTATTTGTTGTGTTTAACTTCTGTTTGATTCCGCTCCTCTCCTCGTGACTTATCCCCTCCTCTCTCCTCGTGACTTATCCTCCCGCTCTCTCTCCTCGTGACTTGGCTGAAGCCAAGTCATGCCCCTGGGGAGGCTCTGCCTCCCGAGTGCAGGCGGCAGAGCCGCCCAACGTCCGTGTCATGGCTAGAGCCATGGCACGAGGAGAGAAAGACGAGGAAATATGAGGAAACCCTTATCTTAACCGATAATTAAATAACCCACCCCTAACTCCCTCTAACGGAACCATCGTGGCGTTGAGCCTGCACCCGAGTTCAGCCAACGCTCACCATGACTCAAACAACAGTCAATCCAGCATAGCCGAAGTTCGATCGCGATCGCTCCGAGAATACCCGGACCTGAACTCCCCAGAAACATCCGGAACAATGTTCAACCCTCAACCGTCGGGAACAGCCAGACCTTGCCGTCAACAGCCGTCATTCGCGGCGATTTAAGAAACAGGGAATCCCATTCTCGCGTTTTACCAGCAATTTTCAGGGAACGACTGGGCTATTTTCCTTAAGATCTTGCCCCCGCAAAATCACTGAGCCTGTCCCCATAATCTAGGGGAATTCACGGATAGGAATTCGTGATTCTACGGCACTACAATAAAGCCAGACATTACTTCTACCTTGCCATCATGGTCTGCGATCTACTCGGTGTCAAAACCCTCCTTAGGGCGTTTAAAGATATCCATACCGCTGCAAAAACCGGAAAACTTAGCTTAACTCTTCAAGGAGAACAGTGGCATTACTACTTCCTCGACGGCCGCTTTCTCTTTGCCTCAGGCGGCCCCCATCGAGTACGTCGTTGGCAACGGGCCTTAACTCGTCACTGTCCCCATTGGCGCATCGACATCCAGGGCGGAATCCCCAAGGGATTATGGGAATATCAACTTCTCTATCGTGCCGTATCGAGTGGTTCCCTCGAAATCAGCACCGGCAAAGCCATTTTAGCCGCGATCGCCGCTGAAGTCCTCTTTACCAGCCTGCGGCCGACGGACGTCACCTGTCAAT
>LSZA01000139.1 GCA_001637315.1 Phormidium willei BDU 130791
GTGGGCCGCTGGGTGATGGTTGATGAGTAAGGAGAGAGTGCGATGAAAGCTGTTGCGATGACGGGTGCGGGTGCGCCTGATGTTCTAGAACTGCGGGATCTGCCGGTTCCCCAACTTCAAACGCCAACTCAGGTGTTGGTTCGACTGAAGGCGGCTGGAGTTAACCCCATTGATACGAAGGTGCGACAACGGGGAACGTTTATCTCGGATGGTTCCCCCGACATTCTGGGCTGCGATGGAGCTGGGGTTGTGGAGGTGGTTGGCCCCCATGTGTCGGGGTTTGGCCCGGGAGATGCGGTCTATTTTTGCTTTGGTGGCTTGGGAGGCTCGCAGGGCAATTATGCTGAATATGCGCTAGTAGAACAGCATTGTTTAACGCCAAAACCTCAATCGTTGAGTTTTGAGGAAGCGGCAGCGGCCCCTCTGGTGTTGATTACGGCTTGGGAAGCGCTTTATGACCGCGCTCGTCTTTGTGCGGGACAACGGGTGCTGATTCATGCTGGAGCCGGCGGTGTGGGGCATGTGGCGGTGCAGTTGGCGAAACGTCAAGGAGCGATGGTGGCCACAACGATATCTACTGCACAGAAAGCAGATCTTGTCAAGAGTTTAGGTGCGGATTTGCCAATTCTCTATCCTCAGCAGGATTTTGTTAAGGCGGTGTTGGACTGGACGGACGGAGAAGGGGTTGATGTGGCGTTTGATACCGTCGGCGGTGAGACGTTTTATCGGAGTTGCGAGGCGGTAAAAGTGTATGGGGATGTGGTGACGTTGCTGCAACCGAGTGAGGATGGCAATTTGAAGGGAGCGCGTCAACGAAATCTGCGAGTGGGTTTGGAGTTGATGTTAACGCCGATGTTGCTGAATTTACGGGAGGAACAGGCGGAACAGGCGAAAATTCTGCGGGAATGTGGACGCTTGTTTGATGCGGGATCGTTGCAGGTTCAGGTGAATCAGGTGTTCCCCTTGGCAGACGCAGCGGAGGCCCATCGACGGATTGAAACGGGATCGATGTCGGGGAAAGTAGTGTTAACCATGGAGTAGCGGCCGAGGGGCAGCTAGGGTGCAATGGCGATCGCCCCCCGTGCTATCTTAAGGGGAGCGATCTGTCCCGACAGGTTGTCATTCTTTAGTCTTTAGCGGTGTTGAATCATCCATGAACGAAACTCCTCATAGCACCATTGTGTCTGTTACCGATGACCAGGGGCGATCGCTCCCCTGTTATGTTGAACATCAGTTTGAGATGAATGGTGTGGAGTACGCCGTGTTACTCCCGGTGAATATTCCGGTAGATTTGGTGACGTGGTTTGGGGATGATGAGAGTGACGATGAGGAGGCGGATTTAGCAACCGACGAGCAAATTGATGCGGTGTTTGAAACAGCCAAGGCCGTTTTGGCTGAACAGGATTTGTTGCTACAACGCACGGCCTTAACCCTAACGGTGGTTGGGGATATTCCTGAACTCGAGGAAGCGATTGAGGCTCTTAATGAGGCGGATAGCGATGAGGATGAGGAAGAATTGCTCTGCTTGGCGAACTTCTATGAAGGGGAACAGGAGTATGGACTGTATGTTCCGATTGATCCCATGCTCGTGTTAGCCCGTATTAATGCTGAGGCTAAGCCTGAGTTACTCACTGATGAAGAACTCGATGAGTTAGAACCGTTGTTGCCGTCGATTGAGAGTTTAATTGCCGAACGTCTGTTTAAGGGATTGGAGTAGAACTTGTTGAGTTGATGAGGGGAAATTTGTGGGACGACTAGCGAAAGGTGTGTTTTACCTGGCAGTTCCGGCGGCGATCGCCGTGGGAGCTTGGCAAGGATGGTCTTGGTGGAGTTGGGCCACGGCTCCCGTCGCGGAGACGGCTACTGAGGAGTTGTCACCCGAGGATGTGACAACGATTCAACTCGATATTCCCCAAGGAACGCCAGCGGCACAAATTGGCCGAGATCTCGAAGCTGTGGGGTTAATTCAATCGGCTAGAGCTTGGGAGTTGTGGGCGCGTTGGCTACGCTGGCAACAGCCTGAGGGGTCGTTTCAAGCGGGGGTTTACCGATTTTCGCCTCAGGAGTCGATGACGGAGATTGGGGCGCAAATCTGGGATGGGGATGTGTCTCGTCAGAGTTTTACAATTCCTGAAGGTTGGTCTCGCCGTGAAATGGCTGAGTATTTCGAGCGACGAGAGTTTTTCCCGGCTGAAGCCTTTTTGGAGGCCACCACTGACATTCCCCGCGATCGCTTTGATTGGCTCCCGGACGATATCCCCCATCTCGAAGGCTATCTCTTTCCTGATACCTATGAGATAGGAGAAGGAACCGTTACCCCTGAGGTGATTATCAATCAGATGTTGTTCCAGTTTGAACAGGTGGCGTTACCCGAATATGAACGGGGAGAACCGCCTGAGTCGATGAGCTTACATGAATGGGTCACGTTAGGTTCGATCGTCGAGCGCGAAGCCGTCGTGGCTGAGGAACGACGCACCATTGCTGGGGTCTTTTGGCAACGGTTACAGACGGGAATGAATTTGGGGGCAGATCCGACGGTAGAATATGCTCTAGGGATTCGTCAGACGGTGGAGGCGCCGCTGACCTGGACTCAGGTCGAGGTAGATTCTCCTTATAATACCTATCGCAATCCAGGATTGCCGCCGACGGCGATCGCTAGCCCCGGATTAGCCAGTTTACAAGCGACTCTGGACCCCGAGGAGACTCCTTATCTCTATTTTGTGGCCCGCTATGACGGGACGCACTTTTTTAGTCGCACCCTCGTTGAGCATGAGGCGGCGATCGCTCGGGTTGAACGAGAACTCGCCCAACGTGACGAACCCCTCTAACCCTCCCAGCTCTGTTTGAACCTGTTACTTCACCGTTTATTATGTCTTGGGGCAAACTCTTACAACCAGATTTGGTTCTGGGCGGCACGGTTCTGGATATTACGCCGGAACTGTTGGTTAAACACAATTTGAAGGGACTCGTCTTTGATGTCGATGAAACCCTCGTCCCGATTGGACAAATGGAGGCCTCGGAAGAACTGCATCAGCGGATTATTGAGTTGCGTCAGGTGGCCACGCTTTGGCTGGTGAGTAACAATGTCAGTGAAACCCGCATTGGCAATATCGCGAAGTCTTTGGAGTTACCTTATATTTTCTTTGCCGCTAAACCCTTCCGCCGTAAACTTTGGCGAGCGGTATCGGCGATGGATTTACCGGTGGCCCAGGTGGCGATGGTGGGCGATCGCCTGTTTACGGATGTCCTAGCCGGGAATCGCATGGGAATGTTTACGGTTTTAGTCGAACCGATGGTGGATCCCGGTGAGGCGGTTCGTTATTCGCCGGTTCGCTCTGTGGAGGTCTGGCTCTCTCAAGTGTTGGGGGCTTCCCTAACGGCCAATCGTTAAGAACTGTATCAGGACAGTTATAAAACGCAATACCGGTTCACGGGATGTTAAATTGCGAAATATAAAAAAATAATTACGTTTGTCAGGGTTTCTGGAAATTGCTGTCATGATAGAGACAGGTTGAAAGGAGTCCGCTTGTATAAAGACTCCACAATTGAACGGGATCGAAGTCATAAAGATCCCATCCTTGAAAGGGGTCAGTCTTGTATAAAGACCCCGAATATAGCTCAAAAACCCTTTAAAAAAAACAAAATGGGGAGCAAGTCTCAGGCTTGCTCCCCATTTTGCTC
Organism: Phormidium willei BDU 130791; assembly: GCA_001637315.1. Lineage (GTDB taxonomy): Bacteria > Cyanobacteriota > Cyanobacteriia > Cyanobacteriales > Geitlerinemataceae > Sodalinema > Sodalinema willei. The sequence goes on from LSZA01000139.1 coordinate 3,682, forward strand.
GGTTCCTGAACCATGTACCAAAACCCCCCAGTTTGGCAAAAGAAGGATGCCAAGACTGAGGGGTAATGAGACTGATACACATCCATTGAGCGGAACCTGGGAGAACTCAATCGATGTTCCAGCGAGGGTATGGACTTAGCTTTGGCGACGACGACGCAGGCCGGCCAGTCCACCGGCGATCGCGGTTAAGCCAAAGATAACGGACGGCTCGGGGACACCAGTGCTAGCGCGTTCAGCTTGTGTCCAGAGCACCATGTCTTGGAAGTCACGGTCGTTGTTATTACCGCGATCGTCAATCCCTAGTGCTAAAGAGCCAGCTAAGGGGTCGCCGCTGGCAAAATTTTCAGGATTGGAGAAGGTTTGAGTGTCGTTGTTTTTGTTGCCATCAACGACGCCGTGAGAGCCGAAGATAAATTGCTGGGTATTCTCGCCTCCAAAGACGTTCAGGCTATTGGTTGAGAAGACGGTGTTGACGAGGTTGCCATTTGAACGGCGACTGGTTAACCCAAGAGCATATTCAACGTTGGCTTGGAACGTATAAGAGGCGGAACAGTTGTCAACAACACCTGTGCCAGAATCACAGGTTCCAACCCAGCCGGTTTGGGCGTTCTGCCCCACATCAGCTTGAGCGGTTTCGGCAAATAGGGTATTGACAAATAGGGTGTCAACCTCATTGAGACCCGTGCTGCTGACTTCGTAAAGTCCTAGGCTAGAGACGTAGGCGCCAAAGGTGTTCCCGAAGGTGAAGGTCACTTCGGTGTCTTCGGTAAAGAGCAGCCCGTCGGTTCCGAATTTTTCATTCGAATTCAGACCGAAGGCTGCTGCTGGTGCTGCCAAGGCACCGAGAGCGAGTGAGGCGCTGAGTAACGGGGCTGTATAGGTGAGTGCTGTTCGTAGTTGCATGAGAGAGTCCTCCAGGTTGGATACTTTAAATAGTAGGGATGTTTGGGTCGTTTTGCCGCGATCGGAGTAGAGACTTTGCTGTGTTTTCGATCACAATTTATTGCCAGAACGCCGGGATTCTTTAGAAGATGCACTTAAAATAATTCAGTTCCCTGATTAAAGTTAGAATTAACTGGAAAACTGACGGGAGCTCTGTAGACTTGAACACAGCCAAAAGTTGTCTGAGAGCTTTCCCTAAGAACCGGAAATCCCCATGTAGTGGGGAAAGTCAGAGTCCTAATCACTATCTTAACGAGGATACTAAGGTTGTCTGCAAGGATTCAATAAACTTTATGTGAAGCTTGTGTAAAATCCCCACAAAATTGCTGGTAAACACGTATTTAGTTAGTAGCTATAATTCTGTATTGCGTGTTTATGCGTACGTATTTTGAGGGACTCTAAAACGATAGTGAAATTGCTGATTTTTGCAAAAAAACATCAAAAAGCCTCAGTAAATACACTGAGGCTTGGTCTAGGATGGGTCTTAAATTAGTGCTGTTCGAGGTTCTCAATGGCTCGAATGGCGTCTTCGAGGGCGATCGCCACCTGAGTCCAATGGGTTCCGCCCTGGCAAAAGACTACGTAGGGATCACGCAGAGGACCATCGGCGGAAAATTCCGAGGTACTGCCATCAATAAAGGTTCCTCCCGCCATGACTAGGGGCGTCTCATAACCGGGCATTGCGGCGGGAACCGGGTCGAGATAGGAATCGATGGGAGAGTTGCGTTGGATGGCGCGACAGAAGGCGATGAGTTTTTCAGGACTTCCCAGGGCGATCGCCTGAATGATATCGTGGCGAGGCTCATGGGGGAGGGGTTTGACCGAATAGCCCAAGTCATGAAAGGCTTGTGACAGTAAATAGGTTCCTTTAAGGGCTTCACCAACCATCTGAGGAGCCAGGTAGAATCCTTGATAGAGAAGGCGGTTCTGCTCAAAGGTGGCTCCACCTTCACAGCCAATCCCAGGGGCCGTTAGACGACAGGCCGCCTGTTCGACCCATTCGGCCCGTCCGGCTACATACCCCCCCGCCGTGACGAGGGTTCCTCCGGGATTTTTAATTAAAGACCCGGCCATCAAGTCCGCACCAACGGCTGTGGGTTCACGGGTATCGACAAATTCTCCATAGCAGTTATCGACAAAACAAATCGTCTGAGGATTTTGCTGTTTCACCTGCTTGATGATTTTTTCGATATCATCGAGGGACAGGCTGTCACGCCAGGCATATCCACAGGAGCGTTGGATTAACACCAAACGCGTTTCTGGCTTGATGGCCGTGGCCAATCCGTTCCAGTTTAGAGTTCCATCGTCCCTAAGAGGCAAAACCCGATACTTAACTCCCCACTCCGCCAACGATCCTTGACCCGAGCCGCGAACCCCAATCACTTCTTCAAGGGTGTCATAGGGCGCTCCGGCGATCGCCAGCATCTCGTCCCCAGGTCGCAGAACGCCGTACAATGCACAGGCGATCGCATGGGTTCCCGAAACCATCTGCACTCTCACCAGAGCCGCTTCGGCCCCCATCACTTCAGCAAAGACGCGGTCAAAGGTGTCACGGCCGAGGTCATCATGTCCATATCCCGATACACTGGCAAAATGTCGCACACCAACGCGATGATTTTGGTAGGCTGTTAAGACCCGTCGTAAATTCTCCTGGACGCGGTCATCGATGGCCGCAAAGGGATCGTCGAGACTTCTCCGGAGCTTTGTTAAATCAATCTTAAGATTCATGAGTTTAGAGCCAGGTTAGAGTACAGGAGACACAGGGAAATCTAGTTTAGCTCTTTGTACCGATATTCTGATACAATCCAACAGGTCGTCCTGAAAATGGAACAAACATTACGAGGTTAATGCATGACAGTTGCAACACCCCAAAAACTTTCGCTGAATTGGTTTGCAGTCATCTGGATTGCCACGATTCACTTGTTAGCGTGCTTAGCGTTTTTCCCTAGCACCTTTACCTGGGCTGGTGTAGGTGTAGCCCTGTTTTTACACTGGGTCACAGGTGCCTTGGGCGTCACGATGGGATGGCATCGTCTCATCAGTCACCGCAGTTTTGAAGTCCCCAAATGGCTCGAACATTTCCTAATGTTCTGTGGAACCCTCTCATGTCAAGCGGGTCCCTTGGACTGGGTTGGTATGCACCGCATTCATCATAAATACTCCGATACCGCTGCCGATCCTCACGATTCCAATAAGGGCTTTTGGTGGAGTCATGTTGGCTGGATGTTCTTCGAAATTCCCGCTAAGGAAGAAGCCTCTAAAATGATTAAGGATATTGAAGACGATCCCGTCTATCAATTTTGCCAAAATTTCTTTATTCCGATTCAGTTTGCTCTGGGATTTCTATTATATTTCTTGGGCGATTACTTTGTCGGAAACGGAATTTCCTTCGTCGTTTGGGGCGTTTTCGTCCGTATGGTGGCGATGTTTCACTGCACCTGGTTCGTCAACAGCGCCACTCACAAGTTTGGCTATCGCACCTATGAATCTGGTGATGATTCCCGTAACTGCTGGTGGGTTGCCCTCGTGACGTACGGCGAAGGCTGGCACAATAATCATCATGCCTTTCAGTACTCGGCTCGTCATGGGTTGAAATGGTGGGAAATCGATGTCACTTGGATGATGATTAGTCTCTTGAAAGCGCTCGGCTTGGCTAAGAAAGTCAAAATGCCCCCCAAAAATCCACGGACGGTTTCGAGTTGACCTATCTCGAAGCGTTCTGAGGAGTTTTACACTCAAAAAACCCGGTTTTACCAGAAAGCCGGGTTTTTTGTGCTATCAGTTCCAAGATTGACTGGGTTTCTCAACATTGGCTGACCGGTACGCTAACAGGGATGCCAACAATTTTGGCCGAGGGGTTGCTTGGTTGGCTGGTTCGGGCTACAATGGAGGGATATGAGGGCATGTAGCTCAGTCGGATAGAGCATCAGATTCCGGTTCTGAGGGTCGGGGGTTCGAATCCCTCCATGCTCGTCGTCATGAAAGCCGCTTAGGACGTTCGCTCCTAGGCGGCTTTCGTGATCATGATGTGAAACCAGTCAAAGATTGCCGGATAGGATAGTCTACGTTGGGAGAGACTCCCCCAAGAGTTGCCTTTAACGTTAACGAAAACGGGTTAAAGCCACCCGATAGCGTTGTTTCTTGGTGATGGAGACGTCCCCCACTTGCAAGCGTCCTTTGCCACGAATAGCAATTAAATCACCGGAACTGACGTTATAACTCGGCTGGGTGATGTCTTTCCAGTTGACGCGGACATCGCCACCGCTAATCAGGCCCGCCATTTTACTGCGAGACATCCCAAACCCCGCCGAGGCGATCGCATCTAACCGCAGTGAGGCTTCAACGGTCGTCATTAGCTTGGTTTTCGGCGGCTGTACCCGTAACTCATTTAACTCAATGGCCCGAGTTTTCACGGGAACCGATCGCACCTGGGTTAAATTCATCTCTAGGAACTCCACCAACTCCGGAACCACTAGCACCTGAGCGCCTCGTTCCCCGAGAACCAAAATATCGCCCGTTTTCTCCCGCACCAGTCCCGTTCCCAACATTGACCCCAAAAAGTCGCGATGGCTGGCGGTATCAAACAGGAAGTTTCCCGCCACCTCCAGGGCCGCCACCTCAACCTCAGAGGGGTCGAGAGGTAAGTCCGAGCGGGCGATCGCCAACCGCTGCCGTTCCGCTTGAGGGTAGCCCCCCCAGGCAACCATTTGTAGCTCTGTTAGCTTCTCAAACAGCCCCTGCGCCTCGAATAACTCCGGTGGCGACAGAAAATCCGTTTGACTGATTTCCCAAGTGCGTAGAGCCTCCTCAGCCCGGTCTAAAATTTTGGCTAAGGTCTCGCGGTGTTCAACGGCTTTGAGGAGTTCATCTTTGGGCAACATAGAGAGTTAATATCAATCGTGAATTGGGAAAAATTACTAAATTAGCCGCTGTTAAGCGGCGTTTAACGGTTACTTTGCAACGTTTGCAGACTCAAAGGACGAGCGCGGCGGACAATGGGAAGGACATCAGCGAGTTGGAAGCGAGATCCTTCGATGACGAGGAGATATTCGCCCCGGTTGAGGCGATCGCGATAGGTTCGCGAGTCACCAAAGCCCAACACCGCCCCTAATCCTCCACTGGCCAACAGCGCCCCCAAACCGCCACTCATCGCTCCCAAGAAGCCGCCAATCACCTGATTTCCCGTGACACCGGCCCAGGGAAAGGTTTGTAATCCGGTAATGGCGTTAAAGGTAACACCGCCAAAAAAGCCAAAGGGAATCAGCCAGGTCATCATGCGGAAGGCTCGCTGTTTGGCGTTTTCATTGGGATCTTCGAGATCAAAATCCTGCTCAGTTTGATACCCAGTCCCAAAAATTCTTAGGTTTTCCTGAGGAAACCCCGCTTTTTCCAGGTCGGTGTAGACAGTTTCAGCTTGAATGCGATCGCCAACAACGGCAACTAAATACTCCATGAGTGTTTCACTCTGTCAGTCCAAGTATGGGGTCTATACTCTAGCGTACCAGGTTGTCCAAGGGCGATCGCCGGGAGCGGACAAACAACAAACAAGTGGTTGCAGCAGGGGTCCCGGACGAGAACCCTGTTGCAACCACCCCAATCACACGAAACCGAGACATAGAGGTAGAATCATCTACCCCTATCATATCGTCAACCCGTTAACCTTAATAGGTTTCAACGTGCCAGCGATGGTCTTTCTTGAGTTGCTTGCGATATTCATCCCAGTCAACCCCTTGCTTCGAGGCGGCTGACGACATCCCTTCGTCAATACCGCCTTCCATGCCTTTGAGACCACAGATGTAAGTATGGGTGTTAGGCTGCTGAACCAAATCCCAAACCTTGTCGGCATTTTCCTGAATCCGGTGTTGCAGATACATTTTGCCGCCTTCGGCGTTTTTCTGCTCCCGGCTGATGGCGTAGGTCAACTCAAACTGATCAGGATATTCCGCTTGCAACTGTTCGAGTTCCTCTTTGTAGAGAATGTTGGCGGTGTAGGGAATCCCGAAGATTAACCAGGCTTTGCCTTTGAATTTGTAATCTTCGTGTTCTTCCTTGAACATGCGCCAGAGGAAGGCCCGGAAGGGAGCAATCCCAGTCCCCGTAGCCATCATGATGACGTTAGCATGTTCATCGTCGGGAAGCAGCATATCTTTCCCCACGGGGCCAGTAATACTGACATCATCGCCCTCTTTCAAGTCACAGAGGAACTTAGAACAGACCCCATAGACGGTTTCACCGGTTTCAGGATGTTGATATTCCAACTCCCGCACCGAGAGGGACACGGTTTTGTCGTCCCCATCATCGCCGTGACGAGTCGAGGCGATGGAGTACAGACGCAGCTTGTGGGGTTTGCCTTTGTCATCTTTCCCAGGAGGGATGATGCCGATGCTTTGGCCTTCGAGATATTCGAGGTCTCCGCCGGAGATGTCGAATTTAAGATGTTGGACCCGTCCCGAACCCCCTTCGCGGACCAAGTCCTCGTTGCTTAGGCACTTTCCGATGAATGGGTTTTTCGGACGGTAAATGTTGACGGGAACTTTCTTTTTTGCGGAGGCTTTAGCCGAGGTTTTCCCTTTGGCTTCTCCCTTGGTTTCCGGTTTGGCTTGAGTCATGGGTTTGCTCGCTTCTGCGGGTTTGGACTCCTGGGTGCTAGACCCATTGGCAGAGGCGGCTTGGTTATTCCAGTCTTCACCGGTGAGGGGGCGGATGTTGACGATTTTGCCACCGAGGCGAGTGATGCGCTGCATCTCCTCGTTCATGCGGTTGTAGGGGACGGTCATGGTTTGTGTCCCACTGCGGCGAATCGGAGCATCTTGAGCGTTGCCATCTTGGCCTAAGCCTTCGACTTCGTAAACAAAGAGACGATTTCCGGCAACGGTGTTATTCCCACCCGAGGCGTTTGGATTGTACATGAGTGACTTATTATCAGAACCCTAGTTAACAAGTTGCCGTTGTCACGCTCCTGCATCGTCTTGCTGTACCGTCGATCGGCCGGCGAGGGTGAGGCAGGCAATTGGGTGACAACAGCTACAATCCTCTATTCTAAAGGGTTTCGCCGGAATAACCAAACCAACCTTCAGAATAGACTTTAGCCAATGTCTGCGGGTCCAACTGTGATTCTGGTATCATTTTGCTAGGTTTTTTGGATTTTTAGGCTCAAGCCATCGCATTGATGCCCCAGTTTGAGAGGGATTAGGCGATTTTGGTTGGGCTGGGGGATTGATGGGATGGATTTAAATTTGAGTTGGTGGACGACCAGTCATTGGCGGATGTTGGGGTTGTTGTTGGGGTTTGCGATCGCTCACAGCGGTTTGGCAGCCCTGCGGTCCTGGGGAGAGTCTAAGATTGGGGCGCGACTCTATCGGGTGCTGTTTGCCCTGGTGAGTTTGCCCTCGGCGGTGATCTTGGTGACGTACTTTTTTATCCATCGCTATGATGGGGCGCAGCTGTGGATGGTTCAGGGGGTTGAGGGGGTTAAACCCCTGGTTTGGATTCTTTCGTTGATCTCGTTCCTCTTTCTGTACCCGGCGACGTTTAATTTGGTGGAAGTGGCCGCCATTGCCAAACCCCAGGTTCATCTCTATGAGACGGGGATCATTCGCATTAGTCGCCATCCCCAGATGGTGGGCCAGGTGATCTGGTGTGTGGCTCATACTCTCTGGATTGGCACCAGTTTTGCCGTCGTGACGTCCCTGGGTTTGATTGCCCATCATCTGTTTGCCGTGTGGCATGGCGATCGCCGCTTAGCCGCTCGCTATGGGGAATCCTTTGAAACGCTGAGATCGAGAACCTCAGTAATTCCCTTCAGGGCCATCGCCCAAGGAGAGCAAACCCTGGTCTGGCAGGAGTTCCTTCGCCCGGCCTATTTGGGGGTGATCGTGTTTGTCTTCGGATTTTGGTGGGCTCATCCCTGGTTAATGCGTGTCACGGGGAACATACCCTGGTAGCATGATCCCAGAGCAATATAAAGAAGTTAATAAATCTCAATTATGTCGTTGTCCGTTAGCGAGCAGCGTTTCAAGGAAGAAGTTTTACAATCTGAGATTCCGGTCTTAGTGAACTTCTGGGCTCCTTGGTGCGGCGTGTGTCATCTCATTCACCCCCAGTTGACACAGTTTCGTCGCGAGTATGGCGATCGCATCAAGATTGTTGATGTTAACGCCGATGAGAGTTTACGTCTAGCCAGTACCTACCGTTTAGCCACTCTACCCACGCTCCTATTGTTTGATGGCGATCGCATCCTCGAGCGCATTGAGGGCTTCCAGGGTCGCGATAGCTTGCGATCGCAATTGTTACAGATGGTTGAACAATACGCCGGCGATCGCTCCCTAGCCTTGCCATCCTAGAGACTTATCGGTCTGCCACCCTTGAGCGTCAGCCAAGCCGCTGAGTCCCTGACCATTACCACTCGTCGAGATGGCCACTACGGAGATCTCGACGGGTGCTTTTTGCGCTTGAGATCATGCCTCCGTTGCGTCCCTAAGAACTGGTTTTTGGCCAATTCCTGGTGAGTTCTTGGGCGAATTCTTGGCTGAAAATTCGCTAATCTTCGAGAGCGATCGCCTCATCTAACTCCCCGAACCTGAAAAAAAAATTTCGATAACCCACCAGAGTTTGACGTTTTCGTTCGATGCGTGTGTCACAATAGGAGCGTCATTTTGTCTGAATGTGAAGAAATATAAACTCATACAGTTGCAATGGAACCCCTATATCAGTACGCCTGGCTTATCCCAGTGCTGCCCCTCATCGGGGCAACCCTGGTTGGCTCAGGTCTAATTTCCTATAACCAAGCCACCAATCGGCTACGGCAAGGCAACGCTGTTGTCATCCTCTCCCTGCTCGGAGCGGCGACGGTCATGTCCGTTGCCCTCCTCTGGAGTCAACTACAAGGCCATGCCCCTGTAACCCAAACCTTGGAATGGGCAGCCGCCGGAGACTTTCACCTCAGCATGGGATTCATCATCGATCCCCTCACGACCGTCATGTTGGTGATTGT
>LSZA01000140.1 GCA_001637315.1 Phormidium willei BDU 130791
CAAACCCCCCCTGTTCAAACCCCAGACTCATCCCCCCCGCGCCAGCAAATAAATCGATCGCAGTCGGTCGCACCATGACGATTGCACCATTCAAAAGACTGTACTCTAACAGAAACGGGGATCTTGCCTGCGCCTGGAGACCCTTGACGGACCCACTCGGCGATCGCCCATATTACACTAGACAGGATTTGTATTCGATCCAACGCCCAACCCCACATCAGTTTCACTGATCCAACAGATTTTCAACGCCAAATTCTCAACTATGTCTAACCCACAAACCCCATCTCCAGCCAATAGCGACGCCCCCAAACCCGAGGTCAAAGGGTCCAAAGCGCGTCAACTTATGGGCATGAAGGGCGCCCAATCCGGCGAAACCAACGTCTGGAAAATTCGCCTACAACTGATGAAGCCCATCACCTGGATTCCCCTCATTTGGGGCGTTGTCTGTGGGGCCGCCTCATCGGGATCCTACACCTGGACCCTAGAAAATGTTCTCATGGCTGCCGCCTGTATGCTCCTTTCCGGGCCGCTCATGACCGGATACACCCAAACCATCAACGACTACTACGATCGCGAAATCGACGCGATTAACGAACCCTATCGTCCCATCCCCTCCGGGGCCATCTCCATCCCCCAAGTCAAAACCCAAGTCTTCATCCTACTCCTTGGCGGCTGGATTCTCGCCTATGGCCTCGATGTCTGGGCGCAAAACGACTTTCCCACCATCACCACCATCGCCGTCGTCGGGGCCTTTCTCGCCTATATCTACTCTGCCCCACCCCTGAAACTCAAACAAAACGGCTGGCTAGGCAACTACGCCCTGGGGGCCAGCTACATCACCCTCCCCTGGTGCGCTGGCCACGCCCTATTTGGCGACCTCAATCTAACTATTGTCTTCCTGACCATGTTCTACAGCCTCGCCGGCCTGGGAATTGCCATTGTCAATGATTTTAAAAGCGTCGAGGGCGATCGCCAACTGGGTCTCAAATCCCTCCCCGTCATGTTTGGTGTCGGCACCGCCGCCTGGATTTGCGTCCTCTCGATTGATGTCTTCCAAGCCGGAATCGCGGCCTATCTGATGAGCATTCAACAAAACGCCTACGCCGTACTGTTGATTCTGCTGATTATCCCCCAAATCACCTTTCAGGATATGTACTTCCTGCGAGATCCCCTGGAAAACGATGTCAAATACCAAGCCAGCGCCCAACCTTTCCTCGTTTTGGGAATGTTAGTGACGGGCCTGGCCATCGGTCACGCTGGACTTTAAAGGATAACCATCATGTTCTGGGATCGGACTCCTCGACGCCCCTGGCTCAAAGTTTGGAGCCTCTTTTGGTCAGTCTTTGCCCTCGGGGGATTGACCTTAGGGGGGGTGGCTTGGGCGCGACGGGAACTGGCCGCCATCGACGACAGCCTCCCCGATCCCAGTGAACTCCTCACCTACGCTCGCAGCGGAACCATCACCATCAAAGCCGCCGATGGCAGTATCTTGCAACAAATCGGCGACGTCACTCACGAAAGCTTAGAACTGACCGACACCCCACCCCAGTTAATCGAGGCTTTCCTAGCTGCCGAAGACCACCGTTTCTACGACCATGACGGCATAGACTATCATGCGATCGCCCGTGCGGCCATGACCAACTGGCGAGCTAGGGCCTGGCTCGAAGGCGGAAGCACCCTCACTCAACAGTTAGCCCGCATGGTGTTTCTCACCCAGGAAGTGACTCTAAAACGGAAACTGCGAGAAGCCCGTCTGGCCCAAGAAATCGAACGCATCACCAGCAAAGAGGAGATTCTGCAAAAATATCTCAATCTGGTGTATCTCGGGTCCGGGGCCTATGGGGTCACCGATGCCGCTTGGGTCTATTTCGCCAAATCTCCCCAGGAACTCACCTTACCGGAAATGGCGCTGCTGGCCGGACTTCCCGCCGCTCCCAGTGACTATTCCCCCCAAACCTCCCGCGAGTTAGCCCAACAACGGCGTAATACGGTTTTGCGACGGATGGCGGAGGTCGGCTATATCAGTGAAAGCCAAGCCAACCAAGCCAGCCAACAACCCCTGAATCTCAATCTACGACTTCCCAAACGCCTCGAAGTCCGACTCCCCTATTTCACCAGTTATATTCAGCAAGAACTCCCCAACTACGTCAGTGATGAGGAAATTGAAAAAGGGGGGTTAATTGTCGAAACCAGCCTCGATCCTCAATTACAAGAACTGGCTCAAGCGGTTGTTCGTCAAGGGGTGGCCCAATATGGCTGGCAAGAAGGTTTTACGGAAGCGGCCTTAGTGGCGATCGATCCTCGCAATGGGGAAATTCGCGCTCTCGTTGGCGGAACCGACTTTGAACAGAGTCAGTTTAACCGCGCCACTCAGGCTCTGCGTCAACCGGGGTCGACCTTTAAGGGGATTATCTATGCTACGGCGATCGCCACTGGCCTCTCGCCCCGTGATGTCTATGATGATGTTCCCTACAGCATTGCTGGCTATCAACCCCAAAACTACGGCGGCGGCTATGCGGGCAAAGTGACCCTACAAACGGCCTTAGCCCAATCCATCAACGTCGTCGCCGTGAAACTCCTAGCGGATATCGGCTTTGAACCCACCCTAGAGGTCGCCCGCAAGATGGGGATTGAGTCGGAGTTGGGGGAGGTCTATCCCTTAGCGTTGGGAGCCTTTGAAGTGACCTTATTGGAGATGACGGGAGCCTATGGAACCCTGGCCAATCAGGGACAACATTACCCCAGTCGAGGCATTCGTCGCATCCTGGCCGCCGATGGAACGGTGCTATTTGATGCACAGGAGGATATTCGCCCGCAACAGGCGATCGACCCCGATAGTGCGGCAATTATGACCTCGATGTTGCGCCAAGTGGTGGAGTCGGGAACCGGCCGCCCGGCGCAACTCGATCGCCCCGTGGCTGGGAAAACGGGAACTTCGGACAATTCCCGCGATCTCTGGTTTATTGGCTATGTGCCTCAGTTAACGGTGGGGGTTTGGCTTGGCAACGACAATAACGCCCCCACCTATGGCAGTAGTGGCACGGCGGCCCGGGTTTGGCGGCTGTTCGCAGCGCAAGCCTTACGGGATGTGGCGGTGGCGGAGTTCCCCAGTTTGCCCAATTTGGCTCGGCGCACTATTCTCCTGCAACCTCAACCCGAGGAACCTGAACCCCACCCCAATCGCGAACCTCGCCAGTCGGGGGACGATTGGCAACTCACCTGGGGCGATCGCCCCTCAGTCTCCCAGCCATCCCAGGAGTCGCAGGAGTCGCAGGAACCCGAAACTCGCGATCGCGCCTTAGAATATGGAACTGAGGAATATTTCCGCCGCCGCTATGGACTCGATCGGGCCCCGTCGAACCCCGTTCGGGAAGAGCCGTCGTCCCCCTCTCGTTCAGAACCTGAGCCGGTTCTCTCGGATAAAAAAGAGATGGTGTTGCCCTAAGCCTTAGAAACCCTTGAGAGTCACGAGTGAAAATCTTGATAGGATTAACTCTTAACTCTGCTGTGGGTCGGGGCGTGACCCTGTCATGGCAGTGATTCCCTAATTTTCTGGAGCAAAATGGCTTATGAACAGTGTCATTTTCATGGATGTCACCGGTGCCGCTGGGTCATCGGGATTGTCTTTGTTTACCCTGGTCTATGTGGTCGGATTTATCGCCGCTGTGATTGGCGGGTCTTTGGCCTGGTATAACTCGAAACGTCCCCCCGGTTGGGAAGATGCTGAACGCCCCAATATTGTCCCGGATCTGAAAACCGACGGTTCAGACAGCCCGTCCGACGACAAGACGCAGTCCTAAGGTTGAGATCTCTTGAATAAACCCCTTGAGGCACTCTGGGCCGTCATCGGCTTGTTTCTCACCATCCTCGGGACGATGGTGGAGGCTTCTGTTGCTAATCCTTTGGCCAGTTGGGGCGATCGCGCCAGTTCCACGATTTCCCTCGGTGTTACGTATCAGGTGGGAGCGGTGTTACTGGTGGGCTGTCTCGGGGGGAAAAATGCTGGGGCCTTATCTCAAATTGCCTATCTCAGTTTGGGGTTAAGTCCCTGGTTTCCCGTCTTTACGCAAGGAGGCGGGTTGAGTTATCTGGCTCATCCGTCCTTTGGCTATCTCCTCGGCTTTGTTCCGGGGGCCTGGCTTTGTGGGTGGTTGGCCTTTCAACGACGTCGCTGTCTGGAACTGTTGGCCCTAAGCTGTTTGTTAGGCTTGGCAGCGGTGCATACGGTGGGATTGCTCTATTTACTGCTCAGTCAATGGACATCGGGGGAGTTCGGCCAGTTAGCATTACAGTATTCTTGGCAACCGCTACCGGGCCAGTTGGCGATCGCCTGTGCGGCGGCGGTTCTCGCCTATTTTCTGCGCCTGTTACTCTTTTATTAACCAAGATCGATTGCAATTTCAGGTTCGAGCATTATGGCTGGACATAGTAAATGGGCCAATATCAAACGACATAAAGCCCGTGTGGATGCGGCTAAAAGTAAGGTCTTTACGCAGATTTCTCGGGAGATTATTGTGGCCGCTCGTCAGGGTCTCCCGGATCCTGAGGCCAATTTTCAACTGCGTAATGCGGTGGCGAAAGCCAAGGCAGCGGGGATTCCCAATGATAATATCGATCGCGCGATCGCTAAGGGAGCGGGGAATCTCGGCGGGGAAGATGATTATGAGGCCATCCGCTATGAGGGGTATGGCCCCGGTGGTGTGGCTGTCTTAATTGAAGCCCTCACCGATAACCGCAATCGCACGGCGGCCGATATTCGGGTGGCGTTTAGCAAAAATGGCGGCAATCTCGGGGAAACGGGCTGTGTGAGTTGGATGTTTGCCCATAAGGGGGTGATTATACTCGAAGGGGCGATTGATGAAGATCAGCTTTTGGAAGCCTCGTTGGAAGCGGGGGCGGAGAGTTATGAACTCCTAGAGATTGATGAAGATATCCCCGGTGCGGAGGTTTACACGGCGATCGAAGATCTCGAACCCGTCAGTCATCATCTCGAAGCGGCTGGATTTAAGGTCAAACAAGCGGAGTTACGTTGGCTTCCTGGCAACAGTTTAGAGGTGAGCGATGAGGATCAGGGGCGATCGCTGCTTAAAATGATGGATGCACTCGAAGATCTCGATGATGTGCAAAGTGTCACCTCGAATTTTGAGATGTCGGATGCTTTACTAGACCGCCTCAGTCTTGTCAACATCTCGTCACAATAATTAACAAATAGTCTTTAAAGATTTCCTAAACAACGATGGTCTTAGCAAAACGGATTCTCCCCTGTCTCGATGTCAAAGCCGGGCGAGTCGTCAAGGGTGTGAATTTTGTCGATCTCCAGGATGCCGGCGATCCGGTTGAGTTAGCCCAGGCCTATAACCAGGCGGGGGCTGATGAGTTGGTCTTTCTCGATATCACGGCGACCCACGAGGAACGGGATATTATCCTCGATGTGGTCTATCGTACTGCTGAACAGGTGTTTATTCCCCTCACCGTTGGCGGCGGGGTTCAATCCTTAGACGGGATTAAAAAATTGTTAAGAGCCGGAGCGGATAAGGTGAGTATCAACTCAGCGGCGGTTCGGGACCCGGAGTTACTGAACCGGGCTAGCGATCGCTTTGGTAACCAATGTATTGTGGTGGCGATCGATGCCCGTCGCCGTGAGGATCCCAGCAATCCGGGCTGGGATGTCTATGTGCGCGGCGGCCGGGAAAATACGGGCCTCGATGCGATCGCCTGGGCTGAAGAGGTCACCCAACGCGGGGCCGGTGAACTCCTCGTCACCAGTATGGATGCTGATGGCACTCAAGCAGGCTATGACCTCGAATTAACCCGAACCATCGCCGATCGCGTAGAAATTCCCGTCATTGCTTCTGGAGGCGCCGGAAACTGCCAACATATCTATGAGGCCTTCTCTGAGGGCAAGGCTGAAGCCGCTCTCCTTGCCTCCTTGCTGCATTATGGCCAGTTGAGTGTGGCGGAGATTAAGAAATATTTAGATGAGCATCGGGTCCCTGTACGGCAACTGAGTGAGCCAAGGGAGGGGTAAACCCAGATTTGAGAAGGGATTGACCCCCTAAAAATCGCGCTAGGGGAACCGGTGTCAGCTAAATTCTTGTGTTAAGATATGCAAAGTAAATGAACAACGATCGCACCAAACTCATGATCGTCATTCTGTTCATCGTGGTTGGACTGGTCGCCTGGTCGCTCCACCTTATGCAAGAAGCTGTTGAACACCAGGAATTTTCCTTGATGTTAGCAGGAACCCTCGTGGCCGCCGCTGCGGCGGCCATGATGACCGTCTATTTCCTGATGAGTCATTATGTCGGCTATCTCAATCAGATGCCCTGTACGTGATTGGCCGCGAAATTCAGAAAAATCTTCGTTAGGGGTTGACACGATCTAACAAACCGAGCCATAATAGGTTTCGCTCACGTGAGCTGCTCTGGGGCTATAGCTCAGTTGGTAGAGCACCTCAATGGCATTGAGGGGGTCAGCGGTTCGAATCCGCTTAGCTCCATACCCGAAAGCGCCGACTTCCAAATTGGAGGTCGGCGCTTTCAGCTTTAATCGGTTAACTTCAATCGGTTAACTTCAATCGGTTAACTTCAATCGGCCATCGAGCCGTCAATCGCCGAATCCTCATCAACTCAGACCGGCGCAAACTTCGTTAACATCAAGAGTAAGCGTTTCGAGGTCAACCTTAGTTGCCAGGTAGAGTTTTGTATGTGGTCTGCGATCGCCTCATGGTCTGTGTTCCTTGCCTACATCCCTCACGGTCATTGTTACCTTTGGGAACCGTCTCTCGTTAGACTACATGTCGTCAGTGATAGCCTGATCGTCCTGAGTTATTACTCCATTCCCCTCATCCTAATTTACTTCAGTCGTAAACGCGAAGACCTACCCTTCCACAACATTCTCTGGCTCTTTAGCGCCTTCATCCTGGCCTGTGGCACCTGTCACTTGCTCGAAATCTGGACCCTCTGGCATCCAGATTACTGGCTATCCGGCAGTCTCAAAGCTCTAACCGGCATCATTTCCCTCTACACCGCTTTTAGCCTCATTTCCTTCGTTCCCAAAGCCTTAAGCCTACGCAATCCCCAAGAACTCGAAAACCTCAATCAACAACTCCAGGACGAAATCCAGCAGCGCCAAACCATTGAGGTCCAACTCAACCAAATTCTAGAAGGAACCGGAGCCGTCACCGGCCAGGAATTTTTCACCGCTCTCGTCGAACATTTAGCCGATACCCTACGAGTGCGGCAAGTCTGTCTCGCTGAATACAGTCACCAACTGCCCGACTCCCTCACCAGCTTGGCTCTATGGCGAGACGGAGCCTTACAAGACAACATGACCTACGCCATCAGCGGTAGCCCCTGCGAACCGGTCGTGCGAGAGAAAGAAGCCCAATGGGTGGCCAACGCGGTTCAAGAAAAATATCCCCAAGCCACTAGCATGGCAGCCATCAACGCCTGTGCCTACCTGGGGAGTCCCCTCTTAGACCGAGAGCAGAACGTGATTGGGGTTCTGTGCATCCACCACGATCGCCAGCTCCCCAACCCTGACACGACCCTGGCCATTCTGCAACTGTTTGCCATTCGGGCCGCGGCTGAACTGTTGCGTCAACGGGCTGAACAAGCTCGCCTTGAAGCCTACGATGGTCTCGAAGATAGTATTTCCAACGCTACCCAGCGACTCCGCGAACGCACCAACGAACTCATTGACGCCAATATCAGCCTCGAAAAAGAGATTCAGGATCGTATTACCGCCGAAGCGGCCTTACGCGAAAGTGAAGAACGTTGGCAATTGGCGATTCAGGGTAGCAATGAGGGAATTTGGGACTGGGATATTAAAGGCGATCGCATCTTCTATTCCACCAGTTGGAAAAATATCCTCGGCTACAGCGACGACGAACTCCCCAATGACCCAGATATCTTGCTACAACTGGTTCATCCTGACGAAAAAGAAGCCGTTAAACAGGCTCTGCTCGACCATCTCAACCGTCAAAGTCGCATTTACTCCCAAGAATTTCGGATGCGTTGCAAACAGGGAACCTACAAATGGATTCTCGCCCGCGGCCAAGCCTTGTGGAACGAGAAGGGAGAACCGGTTCGCATGGCGGGGTCCCACACCAACATCCACGATCGCAAACGGGCCGAAGCCGCCCTACGCGAAAGTGCGGCCCGAGAACGGGCCATCGCTCGGGCCATTGCCCGAATGCGCCAAACCCTCGATCTCGAAGATATCTTCAACGCCACCACCCATGAACTGCGGGATGTTCTCAACTGCGATCGTGTTCTCGTCTACCGCTTCTTTCCCGATTGGAGTGGAACCTACGTCGCTGAGTCGGTGAATGCACCCTGGGACCCTCTGATCGAAACCGCTAACCAAGACCCCAATCTCACTCGTGTCGCCGTTCAACGGCTCGACTGTAGCGCCAGCGAACTCGAAAGCAACGATAACCTGGTCCAAGATACCTATCTCCAAGAACATTCGGGCAATCCCTACCGAGATGGTAAAACCTATCGAGCGGTTACGGATATCTATGAGGCGGGTTTCGATGACTGTTATCTCAATTTACTCAAACAACTGCAAGCTCGGGCCTATATTATTGTGCCGATTTTCTGCGGCAAACTGCTTTGGGGACTCTTGGCTATCTATGAAAACGGAGAACCGCGCCATTGGAGTCAAGGGGATATCAAAATTGCACTACAGATTAGTAACCAGTTGGGAGTAGCCGTTCAACAAGCTGAACTGCTGGCCCGCACTCGTCAACAAGCCCTCGAACTTCAGCAAGCGAAGGAAGTAGCCGATAGTGCTAACCGCGCCAAAAGTGAATTTTTGGCCAACATGAGTCATGAACTGCGCACTCCACTCAATGCAATTTTGGGGTTCTCGCAGCTCTTGCAACGTCGAGGTTTGTCGGAGACGGAACAACATCAATACCTCAAAACGATTTTGTCGAGCGGTGAGCATCTTCTGGGGTTGGTCAATGAAGTCTTAGAGATGTCTAAAATTGAGGCGGC
The DNA here is from genome assembly GCA_001637315.1 of Phormidium willei BDU 130791. Lineage (GTDB taxonomy): Bacteria > Cyanobacteriota > Cyanobacteriia > Cyanobacteriales > Geitlerinemataceae > Sodalinema > Sodalinema willei. The sequence continues at coordinate 9,006 of LSZA01000140.1, forward strand.
ACAGGTAACGTTAACCTGTCATGACTTAGACCTGTTTGCCCTGCTCGATGGTCTTCACCACGTCCTCAAACTGAAAGCCCAACGCCAAAATCTTGATCTGTTTTTTGAGGTATCTCCGGAGGTTCCTCGTTATATTAAAGGAGATGAACGCAAGTTACGACAGGTGTTACTCAATTTACTCGGGAATGCCCTCAAGTTTACTGAACGGGGATCGGTTAGCTTAACGGTTACCCGAGTTGACGGCGATTCTGTTTCCCCTTCAGAAACGTTAACGGGGCGATCGCAGCTACGTTTTGCCGTTGAAGACACCGGTTCAGGTATTGACGCTAAAGAAATTGACCTACTGTTTCAACCCTTTACTCAAACTAATTCAGGTCTAAAATCTCGGGGAGGAACGGGTTTGGGACTCTCGATTTCTCAACAGTTCATTCGCTTAATGGGGGGAGAAATTCAGGTTAGTAGTACCGTCGAGGTTGGCTCCTGTTTTAGTTTTGAGATTCCCGTGCATCTCGGGTCAGTCAATGAAGTGCGGCGACAATCACGACTCCCTGGGCAGGTGAAATGTTTAACTCCTGGGCAACGAGAGTATCGTATCCTAGTCGTCGAAGATGAACCCACGAACCAACTGCTGCTCGTTGAGTTTCTCAAAACGATTGGCTTTCAGGTTCGGGCGGCAAGTAATGGTCGTCAAGCTGTCGAAGTCGCTCCGCAATGGAAACCTGATTTAATCTGGATGGACATGAGGATGCCTGAACTTAACGGTTATGAGGCGACACCGCAAATTAAGGCTCTCCCCGAATGTCAAGATACGATTATCATTGCCTTGACGGCCAGTGCCTTTGAAGAAGAGCGCTCGGCAATTTTAGCCTCCGGGTGCGATGATTTTACCCGCAAACCCTTTCGGGAGGTAGAGATTTTAGCGAAGATGCAGCGATATCTTGGAGTGGAGTATGACTATGAGGGGGACATGCAGGAGTTCACTGAACCCGAAGAACTCGGTATCTTCCGAACCCGAGAGGCTCAGTTAAACGTGACGAACCCTGGGACGTCAATGACTCCGAGTTCTGACGAGATGCAAGGATGGGTCTCAACGTTACCTAAATTGGTCGTTGAGCAGCTACACCAGGCGGCGTTAGAAGGGAGTGATGATAAAATTTTGGATTTGTTAGTGCCTTTGAATGAGAGTGACTTGGCCTGTTGCGATCAGCTTAAGAGTTGGGCGCAAGATTTTCGCTTTGATCGCATCTTAGAGCTGATGCAATGTGTTCAGCATTTGTAGCTCGCTGCAATGCTCTTTTTTAATGCTCTTCCTTGAGTTGTAATGAATCACTAGCGACCCTGATGAAAGATACACCTAAAGATCTCGAACAAGCTGATATTCTTATCGTTGATGATACTCCAGAAAACTTACGGCTATTGTCTAATATGTTGTCGCGACGAGGCTATCGAGTCCGTAAGGCAATTAGTGGCTCGATGGCTTTGACGGCGGTGGAAACGTTAGCCCCGGATTTGATTTTGCTCGATATTATGATGCCGGATATGGACGGCTATGCGCTATGCGATCGCCTCAAAGGAGATCAACGCACTCGTGATATCCCGGTGGTCTTTCTCAGCGCCCTCAATGATGTGTTTGATAAGGTTAAAGCCTTTACCGTGGGGGGGGCGGATTACATTGCTAAACCGTTTCAAATTGAGGAAGTGTTAGCGCGAGTTCACCATCAGTTACGGATTAAGTCTGTCGAACGAGAAATTCGTCAACTGAATGCTGATTTGGAACAACGAGTTGATGAACGCACCAGTCAACTGCGAGAGCGAACCCGACAGCTAGAATCAGCCAATCGTCAGTTACTTGAGGAGATTAGCCAACGGGAGCGTATTCAAAAACGTCTCAAATATTTGGCGTTTCACGATCGCCTCACCAATTTACCCAATCGGGCACAGTTTGAAATTAAACTGACTGAATCTCTAGAAGAACACAAGCTGGGGTCAGATTTAGCGGTGTTGTTTATTGACTGCGATCGCTTCAAAGTTGTGAACGATTCTTTAGGTCATGCCATTGGTGATGAGTTAATTAAATCTCTAGCACATCGACTTCGAAATAGCTTAGAGGACGAGGTGATTGTGGCCCGTTGGGGAGGGGATGAATTTGTAGCGTTAGTCTATCAAGATAATCACTCTGATGTCATTGACATAGCCCAGGATCTGTTAAATGTTTTGTCGGAACCTCACCAACTCTCTCGCCATGAAGTCTTTGTGAATACCAGTATTGGCGTCGCCTTTGCCCTCAGCGATATTTCCCCAGAAGAACTGTTACGAAATGCCGATGCTGCTATGTATCGAGCTAAAGCACTCGGGGGCAATCGCTATCACTTATTCGATCCGGTTTTACATGAGGAAGCGTTAGAACGGTTGGCCTTGGAAAATGACCTACGCCACGCCTGCGATCGCAAGGAATTTCAGGTGTACTATCAACCGATTTTTAATCTCCAAAGTGGTGATATCTTTGGCTTTGAAGCCTTACTACGCTGGCATCATCCTCAACGGGGTTGGGTTTCTCCTTCTGATTTTATCCCCAGTATTGAAGAAACCGGACTGATTGATCAAATTGGTGAATGGGTTTTAGAAGAAGCCTGTCAACAACTCAAACGCTGGCATCAGGACTGGAATCTTCCTCTCGTGATGAGCGTCAATCTATCCGTGCGTCAATTCGCTCAACCGGATTTTTTAGATCAAGTCGATCGAGTTCTCGAAATGACCGGAATTGAACCCAAATTCCTCAAATTAGAAATTACAGAAACAGCACTCATGGAAAATTCTAAATCCACTCTCTCTATCTTAAAACAACTTAAATCTAGGGAAATCCAAATTAGTATTGATGATTTTGGTACGGGTTACTCATCGTTAAGTTATCTTCAAACTTTTCCTGTTGATACCCTTAAAATTGACCGAGCTTTTATTCAAGGGATGAGTGAGTCTTCCGATGGAAAAGGGTTGATTCCCGCGATTCTTAACTTAGCTCGCGCCACGGATATTGAAACAATTGCCGAAGGGATTGAAACAATTGAGCAGCAAAATATGCTACGAAGTTTGGGCTGTAACTTTGCCCAAGGCTATCTTTTTTCTCGTCCTCGTCCTGCCTCAGAACTTCACCCGGACTGTATCAATTTTCCCCGCTAACCTGATGTCAGCATCAGGACGCAAACTAGACTCTATCCAGATTCTTCGCCGTACAAAGCCCTAGCTAAAAGCTTGGCGGGTGGTGTAGCGAAGCGCGATCGAGGAAAGCAACCTACAAAATATTTGCTACCATTTAGATATGCTAAACATGACGTGGGAATTTAAGCTAGAGCCAACTGCGGAGCAGGTTTCAGAGGCGGATGCGAAGCTTTGTCTTCCCCCAGATGCTCAAAAACTGTATCTCTAATGAGGGGATAAAGCTGCCGCAACTGGGCTGGGTTCGGGTTCGCTGGTCACGGGAAATACCC
>LSZA01000141.1 GCA_001637315.1 Phormidium willei BDU 130791
CCTGGGGATCATCTGGGTCTTTCCCTGGACCACGGTGATGTTCGTCTGGATGGTGTTCCTCGGCTTCTTCGTCGTCTACCGGCGGGGCAAGGACATCACCGTCGATGTGCTGGTCAAGCGCCTCGGCGCCGGGCTGCAGACCGCCGTGCGCGTGCTGGTCGACCTGCTGGTGGTGGCGTTGATGGCGCTGGTACTCTCGCAGGCGCCCTCGCTGCTGCCGCGCCAGGTCGGCGAGCTCGACCTGGTGGGCATCCAGCGCTACTGGCTGGCCGTGCCCTTCTACGTCTCCTGCGCGCTGATCCTCTTGCAGTTCCTGCTGGACCTCCTGAACGCGCTGGCCGGCCCGCGACCCGTCGCCGCCGCGGCCCCGCGCGCGAGAGGACCGATCGAATGACCGCCGCCGCTCTCTTCGCCGGTTTCCTTGTCCTGATCGCGCTGCGCGTACCGATCACCATGGCCATCGGCCTGGCCGTGCTGGCCGCGCTGCTGGCCTCGGGCTTCTCCGACACGCTCTGGGTCATCCCGCTCAAGGTCATGGAGGGCGTGGACAACCCCTCGCTACTGGCCATCCCCTTCTTCGTCATGGCGGGCAACCTGATGAACGCGGTGGGGATGACCAAGCGCATCTTCACCCTGGCCAATGCCCTGGTCGGCCACTTCAAGGCCGGGCTGGCGCAGGTCAACGTGCTGGCCTCGATCATGTTCGCCGGCGGCACCGGTGCGGCGGTGGCGGACATCGCCGGGCTGGGCACGGTGGAGATCAAGGCGATGCGCGAGCGGGGGTACAAGCCCTCCTTCGCCGCGGCGATCACCACCGTCTCGGCGATCGTCGCGCCCTTCATCCCGCCGTCGGTGCCGCTGGTGGTCTACGCCTTCCTGTCGAACACCTCGGTGGCGCGGATGTTCCTGGCCGGCATCGTGCCGGCCCTGGTGGTCGCCGGCGCGCTGATGCTGTTCAACCGCTTCCTGGCGCGGACCCACGATTTCCCGATCCAGAAGCGGGCCAGCGCGCGCGAGATCTGGCGCCACGCGCTCGACGGCGTGGCGGCCCTGGCGGCGCCCGGCATCATCATGGTCGGCATCCTGACCGGCACGACTACCGCGGCCGAGGCCGGCATCCTGGCCTGTGCCTACACGCTGCTGCTCGGGCTGGTCTACCGCACCCTGGACTGGCGCCACGTCTGGAACGCGGTGTCCGAGACCATGCTGATCACCTCGGTGATCATGATCATCATCGGCTTCGCCAACGGCATGGGCTGGCTGCTCGCCATCGAGCAGATCCCGCAGCAGCTCGCCGCCGGCCTGCCCGAGCTGGTGGACAGCCCCTTCGCCTTCCTCTGCCTGGTGGTGGTGATGATGCTGGTGATCGGCTGCTTCATCGACGGCGTCACCGCCAAGCTGCTGCTGGTGCCCATCCTGCTGCCGCTGGTCGACTCCTTCGGCATCGACCGGGTGCATTTCGGCATCGTCATGCAGATGTCGCTGATCCTCGGGCTGGCGACGCCGCCGCTGGGCATCGGCCTCTACATCGTCTCGAAGATCGCCGAGATCCCGGTGGAGGAGGTGGTGCGCGCCGTGCTGCCGTTCTTCCTGCCCCTCAGCCTGGTGCTGCTGCTCTTCGCGGCGGTGCCGGAGATCGCCCTCTGGCTGCCCGACCTGGTGATGGGTCCGCAGCAGTAGGCGACGTCCCGACACGGCCTCCGACCGGCGCCGCGACCGCGGCGCCGGACCGCCCCGCCCGTGCCTGCGTGCCGCGGGCGAGGGCGGCGGAGGGTCCATCACGACGGCATGCAAGCAAGGAGTGAAACCCCATGAAGATATCGGTCGTTCAGATGAACACCCAGGCCGACAAGGCGGCCAACCTCGAAAGCGCCCGGGCGCTGATCGAGACGGCGGTCGCGCAGGAAAAGCCCGACCTGGTCGTGCTGCCCGAGACCTTCACCTCGATGACCAGCGACTTCGAGCGGCAGCGCGCCAACGCCGAGAGCATTCCCGACGGCGAGGCCTGCCAGCTCATGTCCGGCCTGGCGCGCAAGCACGGGGTCTTCATCCACGCCGGCAGCATGGCCGAGGCGGCCGGCGACAAGTGCTACAACACCACCACCGTCTGGAACCGGGCGGGCGAGCTGGTGGCGCGCTACCGCAAGATCCATCTCTTCGACGTCGACGTGCCGGGCGGCGTCAGCTACCGCGAGTCCGACACCATGCGCCGCGGCGACGAGCTGGTCACCTACGACCTCGACGGCGTCACCATCGGCTGCGCCATCTGCTACGACCTGCGCTTTCCCGAGCTGTTCCGCGGCTTGCGCGACAAGGGCGCGCGGATCATCATGCTGCCGGCCGCCTTCACCCTGCTGACCGGCAAGGACCACTGGGCGCCGCTGATCCGGGCGCGCGCGATCGAGACCCAGACCTTCATGGTGGCGCCGGGGCAGATCTTCGCTCACGACGAGGGGCGCAAGCTCTGCTACGGCCATTCGATGATCGTCGACCCCTGGGGCACCATCGTCGCCGAGGCCTCCGACGTGGTCGGCACGATCAGCGCCCGCATCGACCCGGGCTATACCGACACGGTGCGCGCCAAGATGCCGGTGATGCAGCACCACGTGCTGGGCCAGGCCGCGGCGCAGGAGGTCGCGTGATGTATCAGCTCAACGACATGCCGGCGCAGATCGGCGCCGAGGCCGTGGCCCTGCTGGAGCAGGTCGAGACCGCGACGGTCGGCCACTTCCTGCACGACAGCTTCGTCGATCCGGACATCAAGGCCGTGCTGCCGGACAAGCGGGTGGCCGGGACCGCGGTGACCCTGCGCCTGCCGGGCGCGGACTCGACCCTGCTGCACCACGTCATGAAGCTGGTGCGCCCGGGCGACGTGCTGGTGATCGACCGCGCCGGCGACGTGCGCCACGCCTGCTGGGGCGGCGTCGTCACCCATGCGGCCAAGCAGGCCGGCGTGGCGGCCGCGATCATCGACGGCCCGGCGACGGACCTGGGCGAGATCCGCAAGGAGCAGATGCCCATGTGGTGCCGTGGGCCCTCGCCGATCACCACCAAGCTGCTCGGCCTGTCCGGCGCCCTCAACGTGCCGGTGAGCTGCGGCGGCCAGGTGGTCGAGCCGGGTGACGCCGTGCTGGCGGACGAGAGCGGCGTGCTGGTGCTCAAGCCGGCGCAGGTCGAGGCGGTGGCCCAGCGGGCCATCGGCATGCAGGAGCGCGAGGTCGAGCTGCTGAAGAAGATCCACGCGGGCGAGAAGCTGCCCGATCTCAGCGGCGCCAGCGACAAGATCGCCGCGACCCGGGGCTGAGCCTCCGGCCCCGCCCGACCGGGCGGAGAGGGGCGGAGGCGGGCGGGCGGCGCCGGCTTGGCGCTGCCCGCTGCCGTTCGCCGCGCTTGCGCGGCGCCGGTGCGAGCCGCGAAAATGCCGTCCGGAAGGAGGCGCGATGCTCGGTCTGTTCGCTATCCTGGGGCAACGCAAGGAGATGGCCGCCCTCGAGCAGGAGCTGCGCGCGGCCGGTCTGCACCCGCAGCTCGTCCACGACTCGATCAAGCTGACCCTGCTGCGCCTGCTGCCCGGGCGCGGCACGGCGGCCCGGCCCGACGAGCTGCGCGGGGCGGCGCAGCTTCTCGGCTACTGCATCCTGGGGCCGAGGGACTTCACCGCGGCGACCTCGCCCGCCGCGGCGGCGGCCGTCGAGCGGCGGCTCGACGCGCTGCTCGACCATCCCGACGGCCTGGACGCCCGCATCGTCCTGCTGGCGCTGCAGACCGGCAACGCCGACGCGGCCGTCACGGCCCGCTTCGAGGCCGAGGAGTAAGGCAGGTTGGGGGCGTAGGGACCGGCGTCCGCGGGCCCGCCGTCAATCCACCATGTAGAGGTCGGCTACGCGCGCGGCGTCGGCCACGGTGGTGAAGACGATCTCCTCGTTCGCCATGGCCTTCTGCAGGACCGTGGCGTTGGCGTCGAAGAACTTGAACAGCGGGTTCTTGTAGGCGGAGCCGCCTTCCTGGTGGCAGCCGATGTTGAGGAACAGGGGCTCGTCGTGGTGCAGCGCCAACTGCTGCAGGTCGGCCAGGCAGCCGGTCATGAACTGGGCCACGGAGTAATCCGACAGACCGGCGTTGTTCGGCATCTGGATGAGCGAGGCGCTCCCCTCGAAGATCTTGTAGGGCTGGGTGGTCGGCAGGATGGCGTTGCCGATGTTCCACTTCAGGCTGAGGCTGTTGGCGGCATAGGCCTGTTTCGCGGCGTCGTAGCCCCAAAGCTCCAGGATGAAGGGCGTGATGCCGTTCTTATCGCCGTAGGTGTCCTTGCCGCTGCCCTGCGACTTGCGGTCGTAGCCGTAGGAGAACACGGCTGGCGGCACCGCCGAGCAGTCGTAGGCGAATTCGATGGACATGAGGCTGCGCAGCACGGCGTCGTTCGACATCCAGCCGCCGCAGCGAAACCCCCCGACCGGCTTGGCGTTCGGCAGCTTCTGCTCCAGCAGGCCCTTGGCGGTGGACACGATTTGGGTGACGTCGGCGGTCGTGTAGGAGCCGAGCGGCCGCCGTGGCCTGTCGCGTCGACCTGGCTGCTGTTTGGCGACCAGGTGGGCACGTTCTGGTACTTGACGCCGGCCGCCTCGACCAGCGGCTGCCAGCAGTGCACGTGCAGCCCGATTTCGTCCTGGGCCCAGTCGATCGCCTTGGTGGCGGTCAGCAGCTTGCTCACGTCGATCGGCTGGGACTTGGAGTCGGCGAGCTTCTTCAGCCAGTAGTTCGGGCAGATGTAGTGGGTGTAGGGCACGTCGAAACCGAGCTGCGCGATGCCCAGGCGCAATCGCTCCAGGTCGCCGAGATTGTCGAAATGGTCGCCCTCCCAGTCGACGGTCACGGAGATGTAGATCGTCTGCATGCTGCGGCCCTTCCCTGGCCTGCCGGTTCTCAGGTCATTTTCGGGCCGTAGGTCAGCTCCTGCGGCGGCCAGGCCGAGACCTTTGTTGCGCCACCGCCCTCCGCCGCCAGCTCGGCGACCAGCGTCTTGCCGTCGGACTGCAGCGTCTTGAGGTCGGCCGTGTGGGCCTTGGCCATGGCCGGCGTGATGCTGCGCTGGGTGTTGAGCTGCATCATCTTGGTGATCGCCACGTTGTCGTTGATCAGGCGGGCGACCAGCGGCAGCACGCTGTCCTGGGCGCTTGCCTGTACGGTGGCGTAGTCCTTCGCGGTGGGGGCGCTGTTGGCCTGCAGCGTCGTCAGCTCCTGGTCGAAGCTCTCGAAGGTGGCGACCGCTGCGGCCTGGCTCTTGCCGTAGTCGGGCCGCGACTGCAGGTCTTCGATCACCTTGGCGAGGTCCTTGCGGACCGCGGAGATCGTCTCCGACAGGGAAGGGCTGAGCGGCATGGCGCGGCGGGTCCCTCGCGAGCTGGCGGAGCAGACCGCTCCGGGGTCATGACGCCGCGCGCCGCGCTGTTGTGAAGCAGGCCGGAAAAGAGGGCGTGGATAAGGAACGGCGAAGAAGGAACGCGGCTCAGGCGGCCAGCGGGCCGAAGGCCGCGTGCAGGAAGTCGAGAATGGCGCGGGTGAAGACGTCGTTGCGGTCGCCGGCGACCATGTGCCCGGCCTCGGAGACGTCGACCAGCCGGGCGTGCGGCACCAGCCTCAGGAAGTGCGCCGCTTCCTCCTCGGTGACCAGGGTGCTGAGCCGCCCGCGCACCAGCAGGGTCGGCATGCTCAGATGGCGCGCCGCGGCGTCGAGCGCCGGCTCGGCCAGGCTCGACTGGATGTTCAGCGGACCCTCGACGAAGGCCGGGTCCCAGTGCCAGCGCAGGCGTCCGTCGGCGTCGCGCCGCAGGTTCCGCGCCAGGCCCGCGAGGTCGCGCGGGCGCGGCCGGTCGGGCAGGTAGCGGGCCACTGCCTCCGCCGCCTCCGCCAGGCCGGCGAAGCCGTGGCGCAGGTCGGCCGCCATGAAGCTCAGCACCTCCTCGACGCCCTCCTGGCGCAGCCGGGGCGTGACGTCGACCAGCACCGCCCCGGCGAAGGGGGCTGCGGTGTCGCTCCCCGGCGCGCCCGCCGCTGCGGCGCCCCGGAGCGCCAGCTCGGCCGCGGTCATGGCCGCCAGGCCGCCCAGGGAGGCGCCGATCACCACCGGCTTGACCGGGAAGGCGGCGGTGACGTCCAGCAGGTCCTCGGCGAAGCGGGCGATGCGGTAGTCCTGGTCGGGCGCCCAGGCGCTCTGGCCGTGGCCGCGCTGGTCGAGCGCGATGGCGCGCCAGCCCGCCTCGGCCAGGCGGCGGGCGGTGCCCTTCCAGGCGGCGCGGGTCTGGCCGCCGCCGTGCAGCAGCAGGATCGGCGGCGCCCCGGCCTCGCCGTGATCCTCGCCGGCCAGGCGCAGGCCGGCACGGCTGCGGAAGACGATGTCCCAGGCTTGCGGCGTCTCGGCGACCGGCGGCGAGTCGGCCTCGGCGGGGGGCGTCATGGGGGCTTCAGCGCTCCAGCATCGGCAGCTTGAGGCCGTGCTCGCGCGCGCAGGCCCTGGCGATCTCGTAGCCGGCGTCGGCGTGGCGCATGACGCCGGTGGCCGGGTCGTTCCACAGCACCCGCTCCAGGCGCCGGGCGGCGGCCGCGCTGCCGTCGCAGACGATCACCATGCCGGAATGCTGCGAGAAGCCCATGCCGACGCCGCCGCCGTGGTGCAGCGAGACCCAGGTGGCGCCGCTGGCCGTGTTGAGTAGGGCGTTGAGCAGCGGCCAGTCGGACACGGCGTCGGAGCCGTCCAGCATGCCCTCGGTCTCGCGGTTGGGGCTGGCGACCGAGCCGGAGTCCAGATGGTCGCGGCCGATCACCACGGGCGCCTTCAGCGCGCCGCTGGCGACCATCTCGTTGAAGGCCAGGCCCAGGCGGTGGCGCTGGCCCAAGCCGACCCAGCAGATGCGCGCCGGCAGGCCCTGGAAGTGGATGCGCTCGCGCGCCATGTCGAGCCACTGGTGCAGGTGCGGGTCGTCGGGGATCAGCTCCTTGACCTTGGCGTCGGTGCGGTAGATGTCCTCCGGGTCGCCGGACAGCGCGGCCCAGCGGAAGGGGCCGATGCCGCGGCAGAACAGCGGACGGATGTAGGCGGGCACGAAGCCGGGGAAGTCGAAGGCCTGCGCCTCGCCCATCTCCAGCGCCATCTGCCGGATGTTGTTGCCGTAGTCGAGGGTCGGCACGCCCTGGCGGTGGAAGGCCAGCATCGCCCGGACCTGCTGCGTCATCGACTCCTTGGCCGCCTGGATGCAGCGCTCGGGCTCGCTCTCCTGGGCGCGCTCCCACGCGTCCAGGGTCCAGCCGGCCGGCAGGTAGCCGTGCAGCGGGTCGTGGGCGCTGGTCTGGTCGGTCACCGCGTCCGGTCTGACGCCGCGCTCGAGCAGCTCGGGGAAGACCTCGGCGGCGTTGCCCAGCAGGCCGACGGACAGGGCCTGCTTCTTGGCGCAGGCCGCCTCGATCAGCGCCAGGGCCTCGTCGAGGGTGTCGGCGCGGCGGTCCAGGTAGCCGGTCTCGATCCGCCGGTCGATGCGGCTGGGCCGGCATTCCACCGCCAACATGCAGGCGCCGGCCATGGTGGCGGCCAGCGGCTGCGCGCCGCCCATGCCGCCCAGCCCGCCGGTCAGGATCCAGCGGCCCGCCAGATCACCGCCGTAGTGCTGGCGCCCGACCTCGGCGAAGGTCTCGTAGGTGCCCTGCACGATCCCCTGGCTGCCGATGTAGATCCACGAGCCGGCGGTCATCTGGCCGTACATCATCAGGCCGAGCTTATCGAGCCGGGAGAACTGCGCCCAGTCGGCCCAGTGCGGCACCAGGTTGGAGTTGGCGATCAGCACCCGCGGCGCGTCGGCGTGGGTCGCGAAGACGCCGACCGGCTTGCCCGACTGCACCAGCAGGGTCTCCTCCTCGCCCAGCTCCCTCAGCGCCGCGACGATACGGTCGAAGGACTTCCAGTCGCGCGCCGCCCGGCCGATGCCGCCGTAGACCACCAGCTCCTCGGGCTTCTCCGCCACCTCGGGGTCGAGGTTGTTCATCAGCATGCGCAGCGGCGCTTCGGTCAGCCAGGAGCGGGCGGTCAGCTCGCTGCCGCGCGCCGCGCGGATGCGGCGCGCGTTGTCGAGCCGCGGGTTTTCGGCCGGCGCGGCCGGGGCAGGGGGCGTCTGGTCGCCGGGCGTCCGGCTGCTGGGCGTCCGGCTGCTGGGGGTCTGGTCGCTGGGGGTCTCGGGCATGGCGGCTCTCCCTGGGTCCCGCGTCGGCGGGCGATGTCTCGAACGGGCCTCTTTCGCGGGCCGGCCCCTGGCCGGGGGCGCGGTCAGCCTATACGATTTGCCGGGTCGGAACCCATGCCCCTCGGCGACCCCGCCGTTCGGCGCGCATCTTTCCCCACGCGCATCCTTCCCCCCTTTGCACAGGAGCCCAGATGACCGGCGAGAGCCCCTTCGTCCTTACCCCCGGCGACAGCCCGCTGCTGATCTCCGTTCCTCACTGCGGCACGGCGGTGCCGCCGGAGCTCTTCGCGCGCTTCACGCCGGCCGGCCAGCTCCTGGCGGACACCGACTGGCACGTCGACCGGCTCTACGGCTTCGCCCGCGAGCTGGGGGCGGGGATGATCGCCGCGCGCTATTCGCGCTACGTCATCGACCTCAATCGCGCGCCGGACGGCAGCGCGCTCTATCCCGGCGCCAGCAACACCGAGCTCTGCCCGACCACGACCTTCGACGAGCAGCCGATCTACCGGCCCGGCGCGGCGCCCGACGACGCGGAGATCGCGGCGCGCCGCACCGCCTACTGGCAGCCCTACCACCGGGCCGTGACCGCCGAGCTGGAGCGGCTGCGCGCGCGCCACGGCGTCGCCCTGCTGTGGGAGGCCCACTCGATCCGCAGCCATGTGCCGCGCTTCTTCGAAGGGCGGCTGCCGGACCTCAACCTGGGCAGCGCCAGCGGCACCAGCGCGGCCGCCGAACTGGTCGACGCCGCCGCCGCGGCCGGGCGGGCCGGCCCCTTCGCGCTGGCGGTCGACGGCCGCTTCAAGGGCGGCTACCTGACCCGCGCCAACGGCCGGCCGGCGGAAGGCATCCACGCCCTGCAGATGGAGCTGGCGCAGGACCTCTATATGGAGGAGAGCCCGCCCTTCGCCTACCGCGAGGCTCTGGCCGGCAAGCTGCAACCGGCGCTGCGCGCGATGCTGGAGGCGGCGCTCTCGGCGCTCGCGGCGCTCACTCCGCCAGCGCGGCGCTCTCCAGGGTGATCTCCGTGCCGGCCAGGGCGCGGGAGACGGGGCAGAAGCCCTTGGCCTCCTCGGCGACCTGTTCGAAGGTCTCGGCATCCAGGCCGGGCACCTTGCCGGTCACGCTGAGCGCGACGCCGGTGAGGGTGGGCTTGCCGTCGACCTCGCCCAGGGTGACCGCCGCCTTGGCGTCGATGCGGTCGGGCGGGAAGCCCTTCTGCTCCAGCAGGGCGGAGAAGGCCATGGCGTAGCAGCCCGCGTGGGCGGCGCCGATCAGCTCCTCCGGGTTGCTGCCCGGCTGGTCCTCGAAGCGGGTGGGGAAGGAGTAGTCGGTATCGACCGCGCCGGACTGACTCTCCACGTGGCCCTTGCCGCCTTTCAGGCCGCCGGTCCAGGTCGCGTTCGCACTGCGTGTGGGCATGGTGACTCCGCCTCCCGTTCGAGGGTTCTCGGGTCTCGCGGGGAACGGCCCGTCGCGGCCGCGTCCCGCTGTCCAGACTACTAGACGCCTGGGTTGACTTCCAGTTCCCCGCCCGGTTGTGGCGCGGCGGTGGGGGAGGTGGCGGCGAAGTAGCGGCCCGGCGTGGTGCCGAGCGCCGCGCTGGCGTTGGGCACGCCGCTCTACCTGGCCTTCGCGCTGGCGACGTTGCCGGCCGGCGCGCTGCTCGCCTGGGCGGCAAGCCGGTGATGCTGGGGCTGTTCAGCCTGGAGGTCTTGGCGCTGGCGGCGCTGTCCCAGGCCGAGGGGGCCCTGGCGCTGCCGGCGGCGCTGGTCGCGGTCACCCTGATGTTCGCCGGCATCCCGATCACCGGCTGGCTGCTGGGGCACTACGTGGCGGCCGCCTGGCGGGCCCGCGCCTTTGCGGTGGAGTACCTGCTGGCGCTCGGCGTCGGCGCCGCCGTGGTGCCGGCGATGGCGGCGCTGCACCTGGCCGGCCAGGGCTTCGACCGGCAGTACCTGGCCTTCGCCGCGGCGGCGGCTGTGGTGGCCGTCGGCGCGCTCTGCCTGCCGCGCCCGGAGGCCGGGGGCGGTCCGCGCCGGGCCGGCGGGCGCCGGGCGGTCAGACCGCCAGCGGGCTCTGACGCGGCTTGCCATCCTGAATGGCATAGGCCAAGGGGTTGAAGCCCAGACGGTAGGCCAGCTCGCCCGGCCGCTCGATCTCCCAGACCGCCAGGTCGGCGGCCTTGCCCACCTCCAGGGTGCCGTGGCTGGCGCCCAGGCCCAACGCCACGGCGGCGCTGCGGGTGAAGCCGGTCAGCGCCTCCTCCGGCGTCATGCGGAAGAGGGTGCAGGCCAGGTTCATCGCCAGCAGCGGCGAGGTCAGCGGCGAGCTGCCGGGGTTGCAGTCGGTGGCCAGCGCCATGGCGACGCCGTGCCGCCGGAAGGCCTCGATCGGGGGAAGCTGGGTCTCGCGCAGCACGTAGAAGGCGCCGGGCAGCAGCACGGCCACCGTGCCGGCGGCGGCCATGGCCGCCGCCCCGGCCTCGCCGGTGTACTCCAGGTGATCGGCCGAAAGCGCCTTGAAGCGGGCGGCCAGCGCGGCGCCGCCCAGGTCGGAGAGCTGGTCAGCGTGCAGCTTGACCGGCAGGCCCAGCGCCTGCGCCGCGGTGAACAGGCGCGCCGTCTCCTCGGGCGTGAAGGCGATGGACTCGCAAAAGGCGTCGACCGCGTCGGCCAGCCCGGCCTCGGCGATCGCCGGCAGCATGGTGATCACCGCCTCCAGGTAGCCGGCGCGGTCGTCGCGGTATTCCGGCGGCACGGCGTGGGCGCCCAGGAAGGTGGTGCGCAGCGTCACCGGGTAGTCGGCGGCGAGCCGCCGGGCGACGCGCAGCATCTTCACCTCGTTCTCCAGGTCCAGGCCATAGCCCGACTTGGCCTCGACCGTGGTCACGCCCTCGCTCAGCAGCGTCTCCAGCCGCGGCCGGGCGGCGGCCAGCAACGTCTCCTCGTCGGCCGCGCGGGTGGCCGCGACGGTGGCGGCGATGCCGCCGCCGGCGCGGGCGATCTCCTCGTAGCTGGCGCCGGTCAGGCGCAGCTCGAACTCGGCCGCGCGGTTGCCGCCGTAGACCAGGTGGGTGTGGCAGTCGATCAGGCCGGGCGTCATCCAGCGCCCCTCCAGCGGGACCAGCCGCTTGGCGCCCTGGTGCGGCAGCTCGCGCATCGGCCCCAGCCAGGAGATGTGGCCGTCGCGCACGGCCAGCGCCATGCCCTCCAGCGCGCCGTAGGGCGTGCCGTTGGGCACCATGGTGGCCAGGCGCGCGTCGGTGAAGAGAATGTCCCACTGCTCCTCGCCCTGCGGCGCGGCGAGGCGCGTCGGGCCGGGGGAATCGGTCCCGGGGGAGTCGATCATGGGCCGGCGGGTCCTCCGTGTCGTGGCGTCCGCGTCGTCCTCGCCGTCGCGGCGCGGTTTTCGGCGTGGCGCACCTGCCTGCGGTGTGCCCGGAGAGCCGCCGCCCTTTGCGGCACCCGGACAGATAGAGTATCCGGTCTGTGAAATAGCCTTGGAAGTGGGACAGGTCCATGATCTTGCATCGCCTGTTCGCGCCGCAGGCCCTGCTCCCCGAAGGGTGGCGCCGCGACGTGCTGTTCGACATCGGCCCCGACGGCAGCCTGGCCGCGGTGACGCCGGACAGCGGTCCCGCCGAGGCGGTGACGGCGAGCGGGGCGGAGCGGGCGGCCGGGCCGGTGATCCCGGGCATGCCGAACCTGCACAGCCATGCCTTTCAGCGCGCCTTGGCCGGACTGGGCGAGCAGGCGGCCAGCCCCGACGACTCCTTCTGGAGCTGGCGCGCGCTGATGTACCGCTTCGTCGCGCGGCTCGGCCCGGCGGAGATCCAGGCCATCGCCACCCAGCTCTACATCGAGCTGCTGAAGGCCGGCTACACCGCGGTCGGCGAGTTCCACTACCTGCACCATGCCCCCGACGGCACGCCCTACGCCCAGCGGGCGGAGACCGGGCTGCGGCTGCTGGAGGCGGCGCGGGTCAGCGGCATCGGCCTTACCCTGCTGCCGGTGCTCTACGGCTACGGCGGCTTCGGCGGCCAAGCGGCGGAGACGGGGCAGCGGCGCTTTCTCAACGCCCCCGAGGGGCTGCTGGAGATCGTCGCCGCGCTGCAGGCCGCCAGCGACGGCGACCCGCAGGTGCGCGTCGGCCTGGCGCCCCATTCGCTGCGGGCGGTGACGCCCGACGGCCTGGCGGCGGCGCTGGCCGGCCTGGACAGCCTGGACACCCCGGCGCCGCGGC
>LSZA01000142.1 GCA_001637315.1 Phormidium willei BDU 130791
CTGCGCATGCTGCTCGACCACACGGCGGGGCTGCCGGCGCTGCGCGCGCCGCTGCCCGACGGCGCCGCCTTCGACTGGGCCGAGATGACCCGGCGCCTGGCGGCCGAGGCGCCCTTCTGGGAGCCGGGGACCCGCAGCGGCTATCACGGCCTGACCTTCGGCTGGCTGGTCGGCGAGGTGGTGCGGCGCGTCACCGGCCAGTCCCTCGGGCAGGTCTTCCAGAGGGAGATCGCCGGGCCGCTCGGCCTCGACTTCTGGATCGGGCTGCCCGAGGCGGTGGAGCCGCGGGTGGCGCCGGTGATCCCCCACCGCCCGGCGGCCGCTGCGCCGCGCGGGCCCTTCGAGCAGGCGGTCGCGGAGGTGCCGGACTCCATCCCGGCCCTCTACTTCCGCAACACCGGCGGCTGGCGGCCGAGCGGCTTCAACAGCCGCGCCGGCCGGGCCGCCGAGATCGGCGCGGCCAACGGCGTGACCAACGCCCGTGGCCTGGCCGGTCTCTACGCCGCCCTGGCCGGTCCCGACGCGGCCGCGCGGCCGCTGCTGCGCCCCGAGGTGCTGGCCGAGGCGGTGCAGGTCTCGGCGGCGACCCACCGCGACGCCACCCTGTGCATCCCGACGCGCTTCGCCGCCGGTTTCCAGCGCGCCATGGACAACCGCGGCCGGGGGCTGGACAGCGTGGTGCTGGCGCCGCGCGCCTTCGGGCATGTCGGCGCCGGCGGCTCGATCGGCTTCGCCGACCCCGGCCGCGGGCTGAGCTTCGGCTACACCATGAACCGCATGGGCCCCGGGGTCCTGCTCAACCCGCGCGGCCAGAGCCTGATCGAATGCCTCGACCGTCTGCTGCCGCCGGGCGCGCCGGTGTAACGCGCCGGTGTAACGCGCCAAGGGGGCCTCGGCCGGCCGCCGCCATCCATCCGCAGAGTCGGAACAAGGTCGCGCGAGCGTGCGCCTGCGAACTCGTGCCTGCGACGGCGGCGCCGACCGCGTGGCGCTTCGCCTTGGCGCGGCACCCGGCGGTCGCGGCGCTTGCGCTTGTTGCGCGCAAAATATGATAGATGAATCACTATTCATTTTTGTTGACAGAGCGCGACGTAGCCCCTCAGACTTTCCGCAAAAGCAAAGCAGGTCGGTCCGTCGCGGCCGGCAGCCAAGCAAGAAGGCCCGGCGTTCTCCGGCCGGGCCCGCGAGGGAGCGAGGAACGCCATGACAGGATCGAGCAAGACCGGGCGCGGCAAGCCAGGGTCCGAGAAGACGCAGCGTCAGACGAGCGGCCCGGCGGCGGGTCGCCGCGACAGGAGTGGCGGGCAGGGGCTCGACCGGCGCCGGCTGCTCCAGGGCGCGGCCGCGACGGCCGCGGTCGCCGGCGGACTCGGCGGCTTTCCCACCTACCTGAAGGCGGCCAAGACCCCGATCCGCGTCGCCGTGCCGACGATCCTGTCGGGCCGCGTGGCGATCCTCGGACAGTCGGCGCTGGCCGCGATCATGATTCCGGTCGCGGAGATCAACGCCCAGGGCGGCATCGACGGCCGGATGATCGAGGTGGTCAGCCGCGATTCCAAGGGCAAGCCGGACGAGGCCGCGCGGATGACCCGCGACCTGGTCAACAACGAGGGCTGCGAGATCGTGCTCAACGCCGAGGCCTCGGGCGCGACCTTCGCCGTCAACGAGACGGTGCGCGACATCAAGCGCTTCTGCATCCACTCGATCTCCGAGACCTCCTCGCTGACGGCCGATCCGAAGAACCAGGTGCCCTGGGCCTTCCGGGCGGCGCGCCAGGGCATCCACGACGCGGTCGGCGGCGGCCTCTACGCGGCCGAGGTGTCCAAGCGCAAGGGGCTGACCCGCTGGGCCACGGCCTCGCCCGACTACGCCTACGGCCGGGCGAACACCGAGGAGTTCATGCAGTACGCCAAGCTCTTCGCGCCGGACATCGAGGTGATCGCCCAGACCTGGCCGAAGCTGTTCCAGCCGGACTACACGGAGAACATCACCGCGCTGCTGAACGCGCAGCCGGACGCGGTCTATAGCTGCCTGTGGGGCGGCGACCTGGTGGCCTTCTTCGACCAGGCCAGCCTCTACGGCCTGTTCGACCAGTTCGAGGCCTTCGCGGTGAACCTGAGCGACTACCCCGTGATCACCGCGATCCAGAACCTGCCCGCCGGGGTCCACGCCGGCAGCCGCTACCACAAGGACATCCCCGACACGGCGGCGAACGAGGCCTGGTTCGAGACCTACTTCGCCAATTCCGACGTGCTGCCGACCAACTGGGCCTGGCAGAGCGACGTGGCGATGCGCTTCATCATCGCCGCGCTGCAGGAGACCGGCGGCGACACCGACCCCGAGAAGCTGGCGGAGGCCACGGCCGGGCGCAGCATCGACTCGCCCTTCGGCGCCGACGGCACCCTGACCTTGCGGGACTCCGACCGCACGCTGGTCAACTACATGGTCGGCTACGGCCTGACCCAGCCGGACGAGCCCTACATGACCGGCTTCACCCAGACCGCCTGGGAGCGGATCTACGAGCACGAGCAGGAGTGGAAGACGCGCAGCGGCTACCTCTGATGCCGCCCGCAGCGTATTTCGGCGGGGCGAC
The DNA here is from genome assembly GCA_001637315.1 of Phormidium willei BDU 130791. Classification (GTDB taxonomy): domain Bacteria; phylum Cyanobacteriota; class Cyanobacteriia; order Cyanobacteriales; family Geitlerinemataceae; genus Sodalinema; species Sodalinema willei. Next base: position 2,594 of record LSZA01000142.1, read on the forward strand.
GGCTGCGGCGCCGTCCCGCCCGTCTTCCTCCGTTCAGGCGAGGCGGCGCGCGGCGTGACGCGCGCCGGCCTTGGAGCCCTTGCGAATGTTCGATCTCGACGCTCTTGTGACCTGCGCCGCGAGCGCCGCCTGCCTGGTCAACCAGACGACCAGCGGCCTGATCATCGGTATGCTGCTGTTCCTCGTCGCCTCCGGCGTGACGCTGATCTTCGGCGTGCTGCACGTGATCAACTTCGCGCACGGCAGCTTCTACATGCTGGGGGCCTACTTCGCCTTCACGGCCTACGCGCTGACCGGCAACTACTTCCTGGCCGCCGCCGCCGGGGCCCTGGGCGCCGGGGTGACCGGCATCCTTTTCGAACGCCTGATCATGAGCCGCGTCTACGGCCAGAACCTGCTGATGCAGCTCCTGGTCTGCTACGCCTTCATCCTGATCGTCGACGACCTGGTGAAGATCGTCTGGGGGCCGGAATACCTGGCCATGGGCGTGCCGGCGGAGTTCCGGCTGCCGCCCCTGCGCCTGGCCGGCGGCTTCGTGCCGCCCTTCTACCTCTTCCTGGTCGCCATGGCGGTGGCCATCGGCCTGGGCTCGCTGCTGCTGGTCACCCGCACGCGCTTCGGCAAGATCGTGCGGGCGGCGGCGCAGAACCCCGCAATGGTCTCGGTGCTGGGCATCCGGGTGCCGGTCTACTTCGCGCTGTTGTTCGGCTTCGGCTGCCTGCTGGCCGGCGTCGCCGGCGCGCTGGCCGCGCCGGTGCGCTCGCTGACCCCCGGCATGGGCTTCGGCATCCTGGTCGAGAGCTTCATCGTCACGGTGATCGGCGGCATGGGCTCGATCGGCGGCGCCTTCCTGGCGGCCATCCTGCTCGGCCTGACGCGCTCGATCGGCAGTGTCGGCTTCCCGCTGTTCGTCGACGGCGCGATGTTCTTGATGATGGCCCTGGTGCTGATCTTCCGGCCGACCGGGCTGTTCGGCCAGGGGCAGCTACGATGAGCCTGCTGCGTCAGTTCCGCCGCGACCTGCTGATCGCCGCTTCGGCGCTGCTCGGCCTGCTCGCCGTCGGGCTGCTGATCGAGCACGCCTGGCCGCGCGACTTCCTGACCTCGTTGTTCGCCTTCGGCCTGCTGGCGATGTCGCTGAACCTGCTGATCGGCTTCACCGGCCTGGTCTCCTTCGGCCACGCCGCCTTCTTCGCCTTCGGCGGCTACACCTTCGGCCTGCTGCTGCAGTGGGAGGGCTTCACCGCGGCCCTGGGTGCGGCGGCGGTGCCGCTCGCCTTCCTCGCCGCGGTCGCCGGCACGGCGCTTCTACGCCCTGGGGATCGGCGCCATCTGCGTACGCCTCAGCGAGATCTACTTCGCCTTCCTGACGCTGGCCTTCCAGATGTTCCTTTACAGCCTGATCATTAGCTGGGTCGACCTGACCGGCGGCGACCAGGGGCTGATGGGCGGTATCCCGCGTCCGGTCTTCCTGGGCATCGACCTGGCCGACCAGTACCACCGCTACCTGGTCTGCGCGCTGCTCTTCGTCGGCTGTCTGCTGCTGCTGCGGATCGTGACCGAGAGCCCCTTCGGCTACAGCCTGCGGATGATCCGCGACAATCCGCAGCGCGCCGCCTTCCTCGGAATCAACGTCTTCCGGGTCAAGCTGGTCTGCTTCGTGCTGGCTGGCTCGGTCGCCAGCGTCGGCGGCGTGATCCTGGCGCTCTTCACCTCGGGGGCCTATCCCGAGTGGGCCTTCTGGGCGCAGTCGGGCGAGGCGATCTTCATGATCATGCTGGGTGGGCTCAGCGTGTTCCTCGGGCCGCTGCTGGGCGCGGCGCTGCTGCGCCTCCTCAACGATCTGGTGCAGTCCTACACCAGCCACAGCGAGCTCGTGATCGGCCTCGTCATCCTGCTGGTGGTGCTGGGCCTGCGCCGGGGCATTCTCGATTTCCTGCGCGACGGCTGGCTGGCGCGCCGCCACGCCCGCCTGGCCCGCGCGGCGCGCGAAAGCGGGACCGAGAGCGGAAGCGGCGCAAGCGCGCAGGCCGACGGCAGCGGACAGGTGGAAGGCAGGAGAGCGGGATGAGCGAGGTCGTTGGACGTCTGGAGGGGCGCGTCGCCGTGGTGACCGGCGGCGCCAGCGGGATCGGCGCGGCCTGCGCCCGGCTGCTGGCCGCGCGCGGCGCCCGGGTGGTGGTCGCCGACATCGCCGCCGAGGGGGCCGAGCGCCTGGCCGGGGAGATCGGCGGCACCGCCATCCCGGTCGACGTGCGCGAGGCCGAGTCGGTCGAGGCGCTGGCCGCGCGCTGCGAGGCCGAGGTCGGCCCCTGCGCCATCCTGGTCACCTCCGCCGGGATCGTGCAGCCGCCGCTGCCGCCCGAGGAGCTGTCCCTGGAGCTCTACGACCAGGTGCTCGCCATCAACCTGCGCGGCACCTACCTCTGCGCGCGCGCCTTCGCCGCGCGGATGCTGCCGCGGCGGCGGGGCGCCATCGTCACCATCAGCTCGATCACCGCCGAGCGCTCGGTGCCCCTGCACGCCTACGCCCCGGCCAAGGCGGCGGTGACCAACCTGACCAAGGGCCTGGCCGGCGAATGGGGCCGGGCCGGCATCCGCGTCAACGCGGTGGAGCCGGGCTACACCCGCACGCCGGCGCTGCAGGCCCAGATCGACCAGGGCCACCGCGACCCCGGCCTGATGCAGGAGGCCTCGACCCTGGGGCGCCTGGTGGAGCCGGAGGAAATCGCCCGGGCCGTCGCCTTCCTGGCCTCCGACGAGGCGGCGGCGATCACCGGGATCGCGCTGCCGGTCGACGCCGGCTATTTCTGCGCCGGCTCCTGGGCGCCCTACGGCGGCCTGCGCGGCCGGGGGGGCTAGGCGGTGCTGCGTCTCGACAACCTGGTCAAGACCTTCGGCGGGCTGACCGCCACGGACCATGTCTCGATCGACTTTCCGGCGGGATCGCTGAGCGCGGTGATCGGCCCGAACGGCGCGGGCAAGACCACGCTGTTCAACCTGATCACGGGCCACCTGGTGCCCAACGGCGGGCGCATCCTGCTGGGCGGCGAGAACATCGCCGGGCGCGCGCCGCGCGAGATCGTGCGCCTGGGCGTCGGCCGCGCCTTCCAGGTCGCCAGCATCTTCCCGAGCTTCACCGTCGAGCAGGCGCTGATGGCCGCCGTCTCCGCCCACCTGGGCCAGGCCGAGCGGATCTTCGCCGCCTTTCCGCCGCCCGAGGTGCGCCGGCGGGCCGAGGCGCTGATCGCCGTGCTGGGGATGGAGCCGGTCGCCCGGCTGCTCTGCGCCAACATCTCCCACGGCGACCAGAAGCTGCTCGACATCGGCCTGGCCCTGGCGCTGGAGCCGCGCGTGCTGCTGCTGGACGAGCCGACGGCCGGCATGGGGCCGGAGGAGCGCTGGCAGATGATCGGCACGGTGCGCCGGCTCTGGGAGCGCGGCCGCATGACCCTGATCTTCATCGAGCACGACATGGACATCGTCTTCGAAATCGCCCAGACCATCCACGTGCTGCGCTACGGCGCCCTGCTGGCCCAGGGCAGCGCGGCGGAGATCCGCGGCCATCCCGAGGTGATCGAGGCCTACCTCGGCCGCGCGGCGGACCAGGAGGACGCTGGCCAGGCGGGAGCGCCGGCATGAGCCAGGCTTCCCTTCTGCGTGACGCCCCCGCCGGGCAGGGCGACGGCGTGCTGTCGGTCGAGGGGATCGACGTCTTCTACGGCGCCTCGCAGATCCTCTTCGGCGTCGGGCTGGAGGTGGCGCGCGGGCGCACCCTGGCGCTGCTCGGGCGCAACGGCGCGGGCAAGAGCACGACCCTCAAGGCGATCGCCGGGCTGGCGCCGCCGCGCCGCGGGCGGGTGCGCCTGCACGGCGCCGACGTGGCCGGCGCCAAGCCCTACGCCATCGCGCGCGCCGGGATCGGCTACGTGCCGGAGGACCGCCAGGTCTTCTCCCACCACACGGTCGAGGACAACCTGGAGATCGGTGCCAAGCCGGGGCGCGACGGCCGCGTCGACTGGACCCTGGCGCGGGTCTACGAGGTCTTTCCGCTGCTGGCCGGCATGCGCGGACGCCAGGCCGGGCTGTTGTCGGGCGGCGAGCAGCAGATGCTGACCATCGCGCGCACGCTGATGGGCAACCCCGACATCCTGCTGCTGGACGAGCCCTCGGAGGGGTTGGCGCCGATCATCGTCCAGGCGATCGGTGGGCTGATCCGCCAGTTGCGCGAGATGGGGGTGACGATCCTGCTGGCCGAGCAGAACATGCACTTCTGCCTGGGCATTTCCGAGGACGCGGCGGTGATCGACAAGGGCGGCATCGTCTTTCGCGGCACCATCGAGGCGCTGCGCGCCGACGCCGAGGTGACCCGGCGCTACCTGGCGATCTGACGCGGGCTCACGTCCGCCCCAAGTCCTTCCCCGAGTCCTGCCCCAAGTCCTGCCCCGAGTCCCGCCCTTGCTCCTCGGCGCCGCCGTCGAAGAGGCCGCGCGTGATCAGCTTCTCGTAGGCGCGGATGACGTGTTCGGGGACCTTGGCGTTGCCGTCCGCCTCCTCGCGCACGTAGCGCATCGCCAGGTAGGCGCGGGCCGAGAGCAGCACGTAGATGATGGCGTCCAGCTCCTCCGCGCTGTAGCCGACGATCTCGCCGCGCTCGACGCCGCGCTCGAGCGAGCGCCGATACCCCTCGACCAGCAGGCGGAAGTGCTCGTCGTGCGCCTTCGGGGCGAAGACCGCCGCCTCGTAGAGGATGCGGTAGAAGACCGGATGCTCGTTCAGGTAGGTGAAGAAGGCGCGCAGGCGCGCCGCCTCGCGGGCCGCGCCGGTCAGCTCCTTGGGCACGGCGGTGCGGATGTGGTCCAGCATGCGCTGGCCCATGTAGGGCAGCAACGCGTCGAAGACCTGCTGACGGGTTTCGAAGTAGTTGTAGAAAGTGCCCTGGGCGACGCCGGCGAGCTGGGTGATCTTGGAAATCGAGGCGTCGGCATAGCCGTCCTCCCCGACGACTTGCGCCGCGGCTTCCAAAATACGCAGGTGGGTCTCACGCGCCTTTTCTTCGCGCGTCTTGCGGCGCCGCGGCCGGGGAGCGGGAACCTGCACGTGGCCTCGTCCAACAGGGGGAAAGGGGTCTCTTGCCGCCGCCTTACTCGGCCGCAACCGACGCCGTGTCAAGCGCCGCAAAGGTGGCCAGCAGCGGCTCCAGGCTGCCGCCGGGCAGGTCCCGGCAGAAGGACTCCACTTGCGCGTAGGCCGTCTCCGGCACGCCGGTCTCGGCCCCGATGCGCCGCACCAGGGCGGCGGTCTGCGCCCAGTCGTAGGCGTAGTCGGCGGCGGTCATGTGCAGCTCCTCGCGCGCGCTCCGGCCGTCGGCCGTTTCCACCTCGATGACGCAGCACAGGGTCGGCACCGTGGGATCGGAGATCAGCTCCACCTTCTCGACCAGGGCGTTGACCGCTGGATCGTCGTAGGTGGTCATGTGCCGCATCGCGGGCGTGCCGTGCTGCAGGCTGGTGGCGATGCAGAAGGGGATGCTCATCAGCGTGCCGGAGACCGAGCGGAAGGGGCCGGTGGCATCCATGCCGGCATAGCCGGTCTCGTAGGGGTTCATGCGCACGCGCACGCGGTGCAGGCCGGTCGCCGCGTCGCTCTGCCCGCCGAGCAGGTCGCCCAGGCGCGCGCGCAGACGCAGGGCGGCGGTGACCGGCGACTGGTTGAAGGCGCAGACCGGGAAGGGCTTGAAGGCGACCCGGTGGATGCGCCAGCGGCGGCCGAGGTCGGCCGTGAGCGCGGCCACGTCGGGCTCGACCCGCGCCATGGTGCGGATCAGTCCCGCCTTGCCCTCCAGGGCGTAGGGCGCGGTGACCGCGCCGGCGCGCGCCAGCTCGGCCGCGGCCAGGCCGCTGCGCGCGACCATCCCGACCTGGTAGCGCCATTCGTCGCTGCCGTCGGCGAAGGCCTGCAGGTTGCCGCCGGTGAAGGCGGCGGCCAGCGCCATGGCGGCGGCGGTCCGCTCGGCCGGCAGGGCCATCAGGCGGGCCGCCAGGGCGGCGCAGGCCACCGGGCCGTAGACGGTCGAGGAGCGCAGGCCGGCCGGCGTGGTCTGCCCGGCGTAGGCCTCCTCCAGCAGGCCGCCGACCTCGTAGCCGGCGACCAGCGCCGGCAGCAGCCGGTCGAGCGGATGGCCGCCGGTCTCGATCAGGGCGGTGGCCAGCGGGATCAGCTCCGGCCCGAAGTGGGCGGCGCCCGAGGCGTCTTCCTGGGCGCGGCCGTGGAACAGGGCGGCATTGGCCAGCAGCGCGCCGGCCAGCGAGGTCTTGCGGCCGTCGCCCAGCAGGGTGGCGCCGGCCTCGCGTTCGCCGTCCATCGCCAGGGCGGCGCGGCGGGCCACCGGGGCGTAGGGCGTGTCGTGGCAGCCCAGCGCGATGCCGTAGCCGTTGAGCAGGCAGATGCGCGCGCGCTCGACCACCTCGGCGGGCAGCGTCTCGGGCGTCAGGCCGACGACGAAGCGGGCGAGGGTCTCGACCAGGGGCGGCTCGGCCTTGGATGCTGCGACCTTGGACATGGGCGCTCCTTCCGCGTTTTCTTTGGGTTCCGGGGCCCGCGGCATCGGGCTGCGGGCCCTCGGTATGCTAAGCGATTGCTTCTATTGCGATGGCGTCTCCGGCATCTCCGCCGCCGCGAAGCGGTCGCGCAGCAGGCGCTTGAGGATCTTGCCGGAGGGATTGCGCGGCAGGGCCTCGACCAGGTGCAGCGCGTCGGGCACCTTGAAGCGGGCGAGGTGCTCGCGGCAGTGCGCGGCCAGGGTCTCGTAGTCCAGCGCCGCACCCGGTTTGGTCACGACGACGGCGACCGGCCGCTCGCCCCAGCGCGGGTCGGCGCGGCCGATCACGGCCGCCTCGCTGACCTGCGGCAGCCCGTAGAGCACCCGCTCGACCTCGGAGGAGGCGATGTTCTCGCCGCCCGAGATGATCAGGTCCTTCTTGCGGTCGGTCAGGTAGAGGAAGCCCTCGGCATCCAGATGGCCCATGTCGCCGGTGCGGAACCAGCCCTGCGGCCAGAAGCTGGCGCGCGTGCGCTCGGGGTCCCGCCAGTAGCCGGCGGTGATCTTGGCGCCGCGCAGGCAGATCTCGCCGGTCTGCCCGGCCGGCAGGGTGGTGCCGGCATCGTCGCGGATCTCGATCTCGACATGGGCGGTGGCGCGGCCGACCGAGCCGATCTTGTCGAACTCGCGGCCCGCCTCCATCAGCGTGTCGCCCGAGCAGCTCTCGGTCAGGCCGTAGGCGTCGACGTAGCGGGCGTTGGGGAAGAGCTCGGCGAACTCGCGCACGCGCGCCTCGGGCGTGCGGTCGCCGCCGGCCACGCACCAGCGCAGCGAGGCGAGGTCCCAGCGGTGGCGCTCGGGACAGGTCAGGACGCCGTTGGTCATCACCGGCGCCATCCAGATGCCGGTGGCGCGGTCGCGTTCGATGGTCCGCAGCACCGCCTCCGGCTTGTACTCGCGGATCAGGCTGAGGCGGCCGCCCATCCACAGGACCGCGATGCCGGGCAGGTCGAAGGCGCCGACGTGATAGAGCGGCCCGACCACGCAGAGGCAATCCTCCCGGCTGAGCTGCAGGTCCATGACATGGTCCACGCACTTCCAATAGACGTTGGCGTAGCTGTGCATCACGCCCTTGGGCCGGTCGGTGGTGCCGGAGGTGTACATCAGGCGGAACAGGTCGTCCGGGCCGCGCGGCGCCGGCGGCGGGGTGGGGCCCTCGGTGCCGGCCAGGCGGCGCAGGTCCCGCTGCATCGCGTCGTCGACCAGGACGGTGGCGAGGTCGGCCCTGCCGCCCAGGGCCTCCAGCTCGGCGTCGAGGAAGAGCAGGCGGGCGCCGGCGTTCTCCACGATATAGGCCACCTCGGCCGCCGAGAGGCGGTAGTTGATCGGCAGGAAGACGGCGCCCAGGTGGCTGGTCGCGAAGGCGATCTCCAGAAAGGCCGGGCTGTTCTTCATGACCAGCGCGACCACGCTGTCGGGGCCGATGCCGCGCCCCTGCATCCAGCCGGCCAGGCACAGCGCGCGGTCGTGGAGCGCGGCGTAGGAGATGCGCTGCGCGCCGTAGGTCAGCGCCGTGGCCTCTGGCCGCCGGGCGGCGTGGTAGGCGAGGAACGCGGTCAGGTTCTGCATCCGGGCACTCCTGCGATGGCGGGAGCGACGCAGCTCGCCCCCTCCTTGTCTTGGTCGCCCGCCCCTAATAGCCCTTCGGCAGGCCGAGTTCGCTGATGGCGATGTAGTTGAGGATCATCTCCTCGGAGACCGGGGCGAAGCGGAACAGGCGCGCGTCGCGCCACAGGCGCTCCACGTGCATCTCCTTGGCATAGCCCATCCCGCCCATCACCTGCATGGCCTGTTCGATCACCCGCGAGGCGGCCTGCGAGGCGATCAGCTTCGCGGCGTTGCTCTCGCTGCCGAAGGACTGGCCGCTGTCGAAGAGCCAGGCCGCCTTGAAGTTCATCATCCGCGCGCACTCCAGCTCGGCCCAGTGCTGCGCCAGCGGGAACTGCAGGCCCTGGTGGGCGCCGATCGGCCGGCCGTTGAAGACCTTGCGGTCCAGCGCGTAGTCGACGCCCAGCCGGATCGCCAGGCGCCCGGCGCCGAGCAGGCCGGCGGTGGTGACGATGCGCTCGGTGTTGAGCACGTCGAGCAGGGCGCTCCAGCCCTCGTGCTCGACGCCGATCAGCTCCTCCGGCTCGACGCGCACCTGGTCGAAGAAGACCGAGGAGGAGGGCAGGGTGTTGGTGCCCAGCTTGTCGATCGCGCTGTGCGACAGCCCTTCGCGCGCGACGTCGATCATGAACAGCGAGATGCCGTGGGAGCGCTTGGCCGCCGCCTCGACCGGCAGGGTGCGGGCCACCACCAGCATCTTCTGCGCCTGCGGCACGCCGGTGATCCAGATCTTGCGTCCGTCGAGCCGCCAGCCGTTGCCGTCGCGCGCGGCGAAGGTGCGGATCTCCAGCGAGTTGGAGCCGGCGTCCGGCTCGGTCAGGCCCATGCTGAAGGCCATCTCGCCGTTGCACAGCTTGGGCAGCCAGGCCCGCTTCATCTCCTCGCTGCCGTACTTGGAGATGGCGACGCCGCCGAAGATCGGGTTGAGCATGAAGATCTGCGCCAGGGTGGCGCCGGCGCCGGCGGCGCAGAGCTCCTCGATGATCAGCGCCGTCTCCACCATGCCCAGGCCGCTGCCGCCGTAGGCTTCGGGCAGCATGGCCCCGGCCAGGCCGGCCTGGCAGATTGCCTGCCAGAACTCCGCCGGGTAGGCCTTGGCCTCGTCCTGCCGGCGCCAGTAGTCGAGGCCGTAGCTCTCGCCGACGCGACGCGCGGTCTCGGTCAGCAGCCGGTGTTCCTCGGAAAACGCGAAGTCCATCTCGGGATCAGGTCCTTTCTTGTCCGGCCGGGGCCGCTTCGGCCGGTGCGGCGGCCCGCAGCAGGCTCACGGGCTGTTCGAGGGCGGCGACCACCCGCGCCAGGAAACGCGCCGCCAGGGCGCCGTCGATGATCCGGTGGTCGCAGGCGAGCGAGAGCACCAGCTCGCGCCGGGCGGCGGGGCGCTCCTCCGCGTCGGGGCGGAACAGCCGGCGTTCGGCCCCCACGCCCAGGATCATCGCCTGCGGCGGACTGACGATCGGCACCAGCGTGGTGACGCCGTGCATGCCGACGTTGGACAGGCTGACGGCGCCGCCGCCCACGTCGTCGGGCCGCAGCGTGCCGTCGCGCGCCCGCCCGGTCTTCTCCCGCGCCTCGTCGGCCAGACGGTCGAGCGGCGCGGCCCCGGCCGCGCGCAGCACCG
>LSZA01000143.1 GCA_001637315.1 Phormidium willei BDU 130791
AACGCAGTCCCGCAACCGTCCTTCATCGCGTTTTGCACCTCGCAATTACCGATAATCCCTATTATCGATACTCCGAACAGTTTTTCAGGCAAACGCTGAAACCCTGATTCTCTCCTTAGCTCGATCGCCTGGAGAGGTGGCTGAAACCCGCCTTCTCTCGTTACCAGTCAAAACAGTCCGGGGTGTTGTATTAGGGATTGAAACGAAGCTGAAGTCTATGCCATTACCATTGCACCAACTCCTCACAATTCCTCCTAACCCCTATTTCATCAAGCCAAAAGGTTAGTCCCTCAAATCTCGCAAATCGGGCAAATCTCGCTGAGCCGTTGCAAAAGCCTGGGTTTCAGCAAAAACATCCTCAAGGCTCAGCAAATGAGTCGTCAACGTTTGAGCCATCACTCCCCCAGCAAATTCCTGTAATCCTTCATGAAACAACTGAAGACGACTCTCGTATCCCGAAGTGCAGCCCACTCCCGACAGCAGAACACCCACATCAGCCCGATGGATGACCAAGTTTCCACAGAAATCCGCCACAAATGAGGCATCTAGCCGCTTCCTATAGAGCTTGCATTGAAAGTAAATGCGCCGTTGGTTCACCATTCCCCAGCCATCAACTCCCCCATCAGCTCCCGCCTTTCCGGGTTCCAACCCCAAACGCAGGGCAAATCGTCGTCCCAAATCCTGCTTCACCGCTGAATCAGAATTGAGAATTCCGGTGACTAAGGCATCGATCTCCAAAAAATCCATCGTGATTGACGTTAGCTTAATTCATCCGGGAGTTTAGCCACATTTACCACCAGTTGATGATAGAGAAGGGCAACGCCTAAATAGACGGATTCTCCAATCTCATCCGCCATGTTGAGTTGGTTTAGTTTATCCAAAATTTCTCCATCCAACTCTAACGTCCTGTTATATCGCTTTTGACGAATGGCGTCATCTTGGGGGATGTCTCCCAGCGCGTCTAATTCCCGTAAATACTCTTCTTTCTGTTGTGTCTTCCAATTGTCCCAATCATGGCGATCCTGTTCACCAATCTCCGTTGCAGAAGCCTTCCCTGCATTAAGATGCTTTTGCATCTCATGGTTAACAAAGCTCAAATAGTGAATAGCTCGACGTGGGACATCCTGACTACTGAGTCTTAAAGCTTCATTGACTTTCGCCATGTTTTGGACTTCATTTTCAGTTAGACGATACGTTGCTATTTTAAGATTTTGCTGTTTTTTGACCTCCCCAGATCCCTCTTGTATCACCTCTTCCACTAGAAAATTAGTGTCAGTTTTTGATTTGGTTTTATGGCCGCTTGTCATTGTTTTTCACTGCCTCTGACTGAAGGTTTACAAGTGACGTTCTTGACGGAATCTCTAGATATACCTAGGGGAACCACAACAACTCTAGGATTGACTCCCGTATTTTTAGCCAGATTTGAAAACACCTTTAGCGTCCTAGGTAAATTCCGAAGTGCTTTAATTTCTTGAGATGTATTAATGGGAACCAAAATCAAATCCGGTTGACTACCAATAATGACCTTAACAGTATTAACCAAGGGGCTATCTATATCCAGAACAACATGAGCGTAGCCCTCAGGATTTGCTGTATTTCGGATAGATTCTCGTTTTTGATCCCAAACAATGGTACTATCTCCGAGACGATGATAATCCTTATTTGTGTCCGGCTGTTTACCACGAGTAAAAAACTGCCAAAGGTCTGCTTGATCATCACAGTCAATCATCAGCACGTTACGACCTTGTTCCAACAACAAACCAGCCGCATGAACGGCGAGTGTTGTCTTTCCTACGCCACCATCGTTGTGAGTACATAGAATTTTCAATTCCTGTTAAACCATTTGATATTACAACTTCAGCTCATCGTTTACACCACCAACCATCGAGAACGCCAACAGTCAATTTGAAAATGTCCAGAGTGAGAAACAAGTTGAGGGCATTGAAACAGGTTTAGAACCACTTAATCCTAAAAATACAGCCAAAATCGAGGGAATAGAAGATACCATCCCCTATTCCCTGAAACGCCTAACCCAACGCCTCTATCAACTGCGATTTCGCCGCCTCCAAAGCTGCCGGTAACTGACTCGCATCCCGTCCTCCCGCCTGGGCGAGATTAGGACGGCCGCCACCGCCACCGCCGCAAAGTTTGGCAATTGCGCCGATGAACTTGCCCGCTTGCACCCCTTTCTGGTTCACCGCTGGACTAAAGGCGGCCACGAGACTCACCTTCCCTTCACTGGGAATCGCCCCCAACACCACCGCCGCGTCACCGAGTTTCTGTTGTAGGCGTTCGGCGGCGGTTTGTAGGGCCTTGCTATCCGCACTTCCCAAATTCGCCACGAGAATCTTGAACTCGCCCACCGTTTCAGCCTCCGAGAGGAGTTGGTCTGATTTTGCGATCGCCAACTCAGCATTCAGGGCCGCCAGTTGTTTCTCAGCCGCCTTGAGTTCCTCCTGCAAACTGGTGACCCGATCGCCCACCTCCTCCGGCTTCACCTTAAAGCGATCGCACAACGCCTTGACCACCCCATCACGGCTATTGAGATAATCCAACACCGCCGGCCCCGACACCGCCTCAATACGCCGCACCCCCGAAGAAATCCCCGACTCAGAGATAATCTTAAACGCGCCAATCTCCGCCGTATTACTCACATGAGTGCCGCCGCAGAGTTCCATCGACACCCCCGGAAAATCAATCACCCGCACCACATCGGCGTATTTCTCACCAAACATGGCCACAGCGCCTTTCCCTTTAGCATCCTCCAAAGGCATTTCCGCCACTTGCGCCCCATGGGCCTGGGCAATCCAAGTATTGACTAAATCTTCTACCTGCTGCACATCCTCAGCCGTGAGGGCGCGGGGACAGTTGAAGTCAAAGCGGAGGCGGTCAAAAGCCACCAGAGACCCCGCTTGCGAGACCGAGTCATCCACCAGTTGTTTCAGGGCCGCTTGCAACAAGTGAGTCGCGCTGTGGTTGGCTTGGGCGCGACGACGACAGGCCCGATCAATGTGCGCCGTCACCGTATCCCCGAGATTGAGAGTTCCCCGTTCAACGCGTCCGAAGTGAATGAAAATATCTCCTTCCTTCTTCACATCCTCAACACGAACCAAGAGCGTTTCCCCAGACAGATAACCGCGATCGCCGATTTGTCCCCCAGACTCCGCATAAAAGGGAGTGCGATCGAGGACCACCTGCACCGGATCCCCCGCCTGGGCCGACTCCACCCGATGACCTTCGACTAAAACCGCCGTCACTTGGACAGTAGCCTGATGATCCGTATAGCCTAAAAACGCCGTCCCATGGAGCGTTTCCGCCAATTCATCCAAACTGCCCTGAACCGTCAAATCAATGGTCTCATGAGCCGCCCGGGCGCGATCGCGTTGCCGTTCCATCTCCACCTCAAAGCCATCCACATCGACCCCAAGGCCCTGTTCCTCAGCAATTTCTTGCGTCAACTCCAGTGGGAACCCATAGGTGTCATATAGCGTAAACGCATCCTCCCCGGAAATCTGTTGCGGCCGCGTCTCCAGAATTTCCCCAAGAAGTTTTTCCCCCCGTTCCAAGGTTTTCAAGAATTGCGCTTCTTCCCGAGATAACTCCGTCTCAATGAACCCCTGTCGTTCCCGCAAATTGGCATAAGCCGCTTCCGAAACCTCAATGGCCGTCTCAGCCACCTGAGTAATAAACGCGCCCTCAATACCAATTAAACGACCGTGACGCACTACCCGGCGAATCAAACGACGCAACACATAGCCCCGGCCCATATTCGAGGCGCGCACCCCATCAGCAATCAAATGCACCACAGCGCGAACATGATCGCCAATGACTTTCAGAGAAACCTGAGTTTTCGCATCCACCTGGTCATACCGCAGTTGCGCGATCGCCGCCGCTCGTTGGATAATCGGGAAAATCAGATCCGTCTCATAGTTATTCGGGACCGTTTGCAGCACCTGGGCCATACGTTCGAGTCCCATCCCCGTATCAATGTTTTTGTTTTGTAGAGGGGTGAGGCTACCGTCGCTGTCCCGGTTGAACTGCATAAAGACCAAGTTATACAGTTCGATAAAGCGGCTGTCGTCCTCTAAATCAATCTCATCATCGCCAAGTTCCGGGTGGAAATCATAGTAAATCTCCGAACAAGGACCACAGGGGCCAGTCGGACCCGATTTCCAGAAGTTGTCCTCCTCTCCCATCCGTTGAATGCGATGTTTGGGAATACCGATGCTTTGATGCCAAATCTCGAAGGCTTCATCATCCTCCCGGAAGACACTGACAATGAGACGTTCTGGAGGTAAACCGTAGACTTGCGTCATCAGTTCCCACCCCCAGGCGATCGCCTCGGCTTTAAAATAATCCCCAAAACTGAAATTCCCCAACATCTCAAAGAACGTATGATGTCGCGCCGTTCGGCCCACATTCTCGATATCATTGGTACGGATACATTTCTGGGAAGTCGTGGCCCGAGGATAGTCCCGTTCCCGCTGGCCCAGGAAGATCGGTTTGAAGGGCAACATCCCGGCGATGGTCAGCAGAACCGTAGGATCTTCAGGAACCAGTGAAGCGCTGGGGAGGCGTTGGTGTTGGCGCGCCTCGAAGAATTGCAGGAATTTTTCGCGGATTTGGCGACCACTTAGGAACTCAGGGGTGAAAGACATCGTGGGTTAGACTGGGGTGAACGGTTAGCAAGGGGGATTTTACCCTGTCCTTTGCTTCTATTGTAGGGTTCTATTGTAGGGTTCTATGGAAGCGGGGAGGGCGGATGACTCTCCCAGTCCCGCATCATCTCGGCCGTTGCCTCATCCATCGGACGGAGACTCTCGACTCGTAACTCTTGTAACGTGACATCTTGAGGCGTTCCTAACGTCGAAATGATTCAGACTCCTGCTTCGGTTCTCAATCAACAGTAGCCACCTTTCTCCAAAATGGCGGCTACGATCGCCACCTCCGTAAAACCCACGCCACCCGACATCTCCTGCAACAAGCAACTGTTGCCACAACCATCAGAGACTTCATGGCGGCAATCGGGGACTAATCTCCTCAATCCTTTCTGGGAGAGGGCGATCGCCCCAACAGATTCGGCAGTCTGAAGTCCCCGAAACTACCAATAAGGCAATAGGCATTATTCCAGCCACGATGAAAATCGCGGTCATGAAAATCGGACGCAATCGAGAGGCTCTGGTTTCGACTATGGCCTTAAATTGAGGAGTCTCTTACTCTTGATTAGCCAGGGTGAGATTTACCAGCAAAATTGCATTTTTAGTGACCAATTTCACCAATAAAACAATACCAATGAGGGTAAACAATTCTAGCTCCTATTGAGTAATCTAAAGTGCTAACGACTGAAGATATCCACCATGATTTTGGTGTCGCCGGAGGGCTACTCAAAAAACTCTGGTGGCAGAGGATTCATCGCTGGGAGTTCCTGGACTGCTAGCTAGAGCATCCCCTAGAGAAACCCTTCTAGGTTCGCTTCTACAGCAATCTGACGGGTGCGGTCAAAGGGTCAATTTGCGCTAGACCACAACCAAGACCAATCCGCACCGCTGAGGAGCGTTCTCGCTACAACGGCGATGAGGAGGAACAGGGGGATGGGTTGATACAAGGATAACCGGTGAGGCAATTTCTTAATAGAGCAGGAAAGGGCAACGATAAAAGATGTATCCTACTACCTGTTTTTTCGTAGCGAGTTCTATATGACAATCGCCTCAGCTTCAATTTCAATAAGCATCTCAGGAGTGATGAGAGACTGTACTTCCACCATTGTCGTGACTGGAGGATACGCCTCAAATACCTCGCGATGTGCCTGAGCATAGTCTTGCCAACGGTTGATATCTGTCACAAACATACGGGTGCGAACCACATGTTCTACATCAGCCCCCACCTCCTGTAACGCCGCTTGAATCCGCTTTAAACAACATCGCGCTTGCTCATAACCGTTACCAGGATCCACGACTCTACCCTCAGCATCCACAGGTGCTGTCCCGGAAACAAAAATGCGATCGCCCCGACGAAGGGCACGACAATAGGCGACATCGGCTTCCCAAGGTGCGCCCGAAAAAACACGCTGAACTTGACTCATATGTACTTTACCTCGGTAACGTTCTAGTATTGACCTGATTGATATTCTCCCTATGTTGCAACAGACAGAGATTCCTATTTGTCACTGAATAAGGAAACCTTTAAGTTGAGAGATTTAGAGTTGAGAGATTCAGATCCTTGACTATCTGTTTTGTTCTTGCTAGGAAAATCGTCACCGTTCTGTTTACGATTTTCATAGTTCAGACTCCGAGTTTCTCGGACAGTCGCGTCAGTAACGTAGCGGCCATAAAAACGACTGAAACGTATAAACCCCCCGAGATGACGACGCAAATTGCCCACAAGTGAGCGATACAACCGTAGAGCCATAGCTGCTACCTTCTAATGCTGTCATTAGCATTATGGTGGTGATTCTTTTGGGTGTACAGATGCAGTTAAACTAGATTGTAACCCATACAGTTTAGATAAATTGAATCTGTACTGGTTTATTGTTGACCCACCTGTATTCCTATGACTGACATCTCTCCCCTTCAGCGACGTGAAGGAGATGTACTGTACGAGGTTGTAGCTCACCGCTTAGAGTCCCTCATTGAAGCCGGAACCCTGCAACCGGGCGATCGCCTTCCCTCGGTTCGCAAACTCAAATCACAACTGTCGATCAGTTCCTCAACAGTTCTTGAAGCCTATCGTCTCCTCGAAGATCGCGGCCTGATTGAAGCTAAACCGCGATCGGGCTATTTCGTCAAATTACACCTGCGTCGTCTCCCTGAAGAACCCACAGCCACACAGCCTCATCGTCAAATTTATGGCGTGGATTTATCCTTAGCGATGCGCCTCAACGCAGCTTTAGGCCGGAACCCTCAAGGGATACAACTCGGTGCAGCAGTTCCTAGCCCTAAACTCTTGCCAATTACGGCGTTAAATCGCATTACCGCCCGACTCCTGCGTGACCAGCCTGAGCTAGCTCACAGTTATGGCTCTGCGCTAGGGCGGCCGGAGTTACGCCACGAAATCGCGCGACGACTTCTTGACGCTGGCTGTTCAGTAACCCCCGATGAAATTGTCGTCACGAATGGGGCCATGGAAGCAGTTTACCTGTGTTTGCAGGCCGCAACTCAGCCCGGAGATGTCGTCGCCGTTGAATCTCCGACCTATTTTGGCTTATTTGAAGCCCTAGCCGCACTTCACCTACAGGTTTTGGAGTTACCCACAGATCCCCGTGAAGGAATCTGTTTAGACACCTTGAAAAAGGTCCTGCAACAGAAGCAAATTGCCGCTTGTTTGCTAGTCTCAAACTTTAGTAATCCGTTAGGAAGTCTTATGAGTGCTGTCAAAAAACAGCAACTTGTGGCCTTGATGTCTCACCACCAAACTCCCATAATTGAAGACGATATCTATGGCGAGTTACAATTCGACGGACCCCGCCCTCCAGCCCTGAAAGCCTTTGATCTCCAGGGATGGGTTATGTACTGTTCCTCATTTAGCAAAACCCTATCTCCAGGATTACGGGTGGGCTGGACGAGTCCTGGTCGTTTCCAAATCCAGGTTGAACAGGGTAAGATGGCGACCAACTTTGCCACAGCTATCATTCCTCAATTAACAGTCGCCACCTTTCTCCAAAATGGCGGCTACGATCGCCACCTCCGTCGTCTGCGTAGTGCCTATCGTACCCAAACCTTGCAGATGATTCAATCCGTGGGTGAGGCGTTTCCTTCGGGAACCAAGGTCTCGCGACCTCTCGGAGGTCATGTACTTTGGGTTGAGTTGCCAGAGTATATTGATACCCTTGACCTCTATGAACTCGCCTGTCGTCACGATATTTACATTGCCCCAGGTGCCATGTTTTCTCAATCAGGTCATTCCCGTCATGGCTTTCGTCTTAACTGTGGCCATCCCCGTTCCCGTGAACTCGATGTTGCAGTGAGCCAGTTAGGTGAGTTAGCCCAAAAACTCCTCATTGAGTCGGGAATGTCCTACCATCCATCATCGTTTGGCAGCGGTGATGTTCAATCATCTGGCTTAAGCGCTCATCATCGGCATCCTCATGGGTAGGGACGAACGACCGTTCACCTAAAAGTTGTTTCTTGCGATTCACAATCATCGATTCTATTCCTAGAAATAAAATCTAATTCACTCGTTTTTTGTTGAGAAAATATCCATATTTTTGCTATAATCAAGGCAGCAAAAAACATCGGATTCAACAGGAGTCAAGCGATTAGATACCCCCTCAGCCAATTATGACCAACCCTGGAAAGAGGCGATCAAAGACTACCTAGAGCCATTTCTAGCATTTTTCTTTCCCCAAGTCTATGAGCTAATCGACTGGACAAAATCCTACCAATTCTTAGACAAAGAACTGCAACAAATCAGTCCCAGTGGCAGCGAAAGAGAGCGCGAATGTGACAAACTCTTTCAAGTCTGGCAAAAAAGCGGAGAAGACGCCTATCTGCTGATTCACATCGAAGTCCAAAGTCAAGGAGATCCTAACTTTGACAAACAGATGTATGTCTATCACTATCGCTCCTTTGACATCCACCCCAGCGTCATCAGTCTCGCCATCCTCGGTGATGAGCGACCCCAATGGCGACCGAGTGGCTATCGTTACGAACTAGCCGGATGTCGTGTTGAGTTCACCTTTCCCACGGTGAAACTTCTCGACTATCAACAGCAGTGGGATACCCTGGAACAGTCCTCGAATCCCTTTGCCTTGCTGGTGATGGCCCACCTAAAAACCCACGCCACTCGTGGTCAAGCCGAGGAACGCGAAGCCTGGAAATGGAATCTGGTTCAACTGCTCTATGAACGAGATTATACTGAAGAGGAGGTCATCCGCTTTTTCCGACTGCTGGACTGGATGATGACTCTGCCTCAAGTCTTACAAGAGCGTTTCGATAGCAAACTTCGTCAGTATCAGGAGGAACGAAATATGCCAATTCTCAGTAACATTGAACGTCAAGCCTTAGAAACCGGTCGCCAAGAAGGACTTGAAGAAGGCAGTTTAGACATGGCTCGTTCAGCCATTCTCGATGTATTGACGGTGCGCTTTAATCAGGTTCCGGGTCAGGTGAGCGATCGCCTCGGGCAAATCCGTGACGTCCCCCGCCTCCGACATCTGTTGCAACAGGCCACAGTGGCAACAACCATCAGCGAGTTTATGGCGGCAATCGGGGACTAATCTCGGCTAGGGCGATCGCCTTCCCAGTCCTGCATGATCTCAGCCGTTTCCTTATCCATCGGAAATAGACTCTCGACCCGCAACTCTTGTAAGGTGATGTCCTGGGGAGTTCCCAACGTTGAAATGATTGAGAAAAAACTAAGTCGTCTGTCAGCCTTAACAAACGTGATCGGCAACACCGGTAACTGTCCCCCCAAAATGGGGGCGATCGCCTCGCCAGAAGCCTTGTTCTGTTGCGTTTCTAACTCCTGACGGAGTGACTTAAACCGAGAATCATTAACCTCCGTCACCTGGTTGTCCTGGAGTTTCTCAAGCAACCAGACCCGAATGCTGTCCCAATCCTCCACATAAGGTCGTAATCCTTGAGGATCAACCATCAACTCCATCACATTGAGAGGCGATGCAAACCGATCCAAATCAGACCCCATCAACCCTCTCAGAAGTCGGTATGTGCCTTGATTCGCCTCTAAGACTGTCCAGTAACGATCCATCACGAGCGCCGGATAGGGGTCTTGCTGATGCAGTAGGTAATCCAACGCCTGGCGAATCGTCCCTAATTCGGGGGCAGATAAATCATAATCTGAGTAGACCGGGGGAAACCCGGCTGCGGTCAACATCAAATTCTGCTGTCGCAGCGGAATATCAAGCACTCTGGCTAAACGCAGCACCATCTCATGACTCGGTTGAGAGCGTCCCGATTCCAGGAAACTGATATGACGTTGAGAAATCTCACTCTCACAGGCCAGTGTAAGCTGACTCATTCCCCGCTGATGACGCCAGTGTTTGAGAAATCGACCAAAGGAATACTGTTCAAGTGGATCGGTCATATAACCTCTGAGGTAATTGAAACGATGAGAGTTGCCGCAGACAATGGGGGCGTTCCTCGTTTGGAGTTCATTCCATGTTTAATCTATCGTCCTCTGGCTTCAATCGCTCCGTCATCTCGGGCAAGCCTTGGCCCTATTTGGCGTTCATGATTGTTGGTTCAATCTTGCCTTGGTTTTTCCTGATCCAGTTTGTCCAAGTCGCGGGACTCTCCCTTAGTGAGTTCTTCCGTCAGGCGTTTGCCAATCCCGTGACGATCGCCTTAACCGTCGATCTCCTCATTTCAACCCTCGTCTTTTTCTACTGGAGTTGGCTCGAATGTCCCCGTTTAGGGTTATCACGGCGCTGGTGGGGCGTTTGTGTCCTAGGAACCCTATCAATTGGTCTCTCTTGCGGATTACCTCTATTTCTCTATCTACGTCAGCGCCAACAGATGTCGATGAGACCCCAGACCTCATCCTATTAAACCTCAAACGCGATCGCCCTCCCCGTCCTCTACCAACCATCATCCCTTGGAGGAGGCTGGTTCCAATCATCGTCCCTGGGAGGGTCTTGCGACCTGGCCGGAGGAGGCGTCGGTCCTGGATCTCGCGGCTGCCAGAGGGGTTCTTTGCCCCCCGCTGGCTCTTGATCTCGTTGCAGTTGCAAGGGTTCGACGACTCGCGCCACAGCATCTTTGAGAAAAGCCTTGACAAATTCTTCTTTTCGTGTTATTTCAAACTGCCGTTGCACCACCTCCGTAATTCCCCCATCTCCCCAATCCCCATCTTGGCGAAAATACTCAATAAAACTCTTGCCCGCAATACGAGTCAGATAGGCCGCACTTACCCCCTGAATCGCCTTACCAATCACCAAGGTTCCCACATGAAACTGTAACCCCGTCGCCACCAGTTGCACCACTCCTTTAACAATCCCTAAACTCGCTAGGGTTTTACCCAAGGACAGGGCTAATTCTCGTCCTCGTTCCAAATTTAACTCACAGCCATAGACTTTGCCCAACTCCACCACCATTTGCGCATTCACCGCCGCCGTCGCCAACAAATCTACCCCAGGAAGCGGCGTAATCGCGATCGCCCCCGCGCCAATCCACTGATAGCGATCAACAATCTTCATAGCTTGACGGCGGCGTTGTCCATCCAACAGACGGCGGGCCTCATCCCCCAACCGTTGCGATTGCAGCAAAATGTTATCGGCCAGCAAATCTTCCCCCTCAGCTCGCAACACCGCCACAATGCGCCGAATCAAGGGCATAATCTCAGGATCTGGCGTAAAAGCTTCTCCCGTCACCAGACGCACCACTGGGGGATTCGCAGCAATGGCTACAATGTCACTCGGAGGCACAATCCCCCGTAATCGCGCTCTGAGTCGGGCTAAAATGACCTCGCGATCGCCCTCGCCATACAAATCAGACTTATTAAAGGCCACAATCGAGCGTTTGCCAATCTCGGCGAGAACTTGCAGCGGTTCATATTCCGACTGACGCAGGTCATTGTCAACAATAAACAACAACAAATCCGCCTCCGTCGCCCATTGGCGGGCCACCTCCCCCCGTTCATTCCCCTCAATTCCCGATTCCAGGATTCCCGGCGTATCCGTAATCAGAATCTCTCGTTCTAAACCCGGGAGATTCAACGTATAGGTTTCTCCCACCGTTGTCGTTCCCATCGGCGCACTCACACGCCCCACCACGCGCCCTAAAATCGCATTCACCACCGAAGATTTTCCCGCCGAGCCGGTTCCAAACACCACCACCTGTAAGTTACCCTGGGAGAGGTTGGCCTCAATCGCCTGCGATCGCGCCTTGAGCGCCTGTCGAGCCACCTCATCCTGAATTTGTTCAACCTGCGATCGCACCGCCTGGAGGTTTACCGAGGCCGCTTCACTCTTATTCTCGGGAATCCTCGGCGACGGACGTCGCGACCCCCGTTTCACCTCAGATGGCGTCCACAGCAACCGCAGATAGTACACCAAACCGCCAATCAAAACCGCCAACAGAACAATCAGCAGCAGCAACAAGAGATTGGCTAAAAACGGACTGGCAGACCAAGCGATTTGACCATACAGCCAATTTAACGACGTGATCAACCAAATGGTCATCGCCAAAATGACAATGACCCCAATAATCAGAGTCAGCAGACGAGACAGGGGCATAGAACACCAGGAACTTTCCCTAGTTTAGCGTCTTCAATTCTGCCACTATTCCTGCCCCGGTTTCGGCCCCAACGCTCCAGTTTCCCAGTCCCAATATACGAATGAGACCACCGCCGAGTAAGCTAAAGTGGGATAGCGACCATCAGGCGGCCCGAGGGCAACCACAAACCTACCCCCCTGCCTTGTTCTGTTCCCTGTTCCCTGTT